>NZ_JBEZBT010000039.1:0-68499 GCF_040647235.1 Streptomyces sp. NPDC042638 | reverse complement strand
CGTCTGTTCGAGGGCACCAACGTCTCTGAGAGCCGCGGGACGACGCAGCCCTTCGAGATCATCGGGGCGCCGTAGGTCGACGCGCGGTTCGCCCCCTGTCTTGCCGGACTCGCCCTGGGCCGCCAGGGACTTACCGGAATGGGCAGGGCCATGGCCCTCATGGTCGCCGCCGCCGGCGGCCCACGCCGGGCGCGATCGTCGCCGCGGGCGGGGGCCGGTTCTCCCGCAGGGGCCTCGACAACGCCCTGAACGGCCGGGCTCTGGCCAGCGAGCAACTGCTGATCGACGTCGCCGCGGCCATCGGTACCGGCGAGAGGGTCACCCGTGCCCTGCTGGACGGCCGCTCGCGGATCCTGGCCGGGCCGCCTGGGCCGCTGCCCTCCTACCCGTGCGCGGAGTTCGACTGGGCCGAGGAGCAGCGCCGGCGGAAGGAAGCTGCCCTGGCGTGGCGCGTCGAACCCGAACTCGACTGGTACGACCAGCATCTGCGCAACGATCCTTCAGATGATCGGCCAACGAGGTCCGCGGTCGGCGTCGTTGACCCACATGTACTGGGTGGTGCCGCTATCTGTGACGGTCATCCCGAAGTCGTACAGGGCGGGCTTGCCCAGAGCCAGCCACGTGTCCCAGGCCGCTTCCAGTTCGTCGGCCAGGCTGCGGGGGCCGCCCTGGGTGGCGACCGTACGGCCGTTGCCGATGGCCGAGAGCACGGCCCAGGACCGCTCGGTGTCGTGGATCCAGGCGTTGAGTCCGTCCGCGTCCCGGGCGAGGGTCATGCGGAGGTACGGCAGAGCGACGCGCAGTGCGAACCGCAGATGGACGTCGTCCTGGAGAGGGGCGAGGTCGCGGAGGAAAAACCCTTCCCCGTGGGATTCACTGCGCGCGCGGACCTGGGTGAAGCCGGGCTCGGCACCCACGGTGCGGCGGTCGGGCATGAACTGGGCCAGGCCCTGCACCCACCCGGTGGCGGACCGGACGTCGTCGGCGACGGTCAGCGCGATATGTCCGAGACGGCCCCACGGGGTGACGATCCGCCCGCCCGGCTTCGTCTGCTCGACCCACGCCCGCGGGATCCGTTCAACGGCGTAGGTGGCCAGAACGCGGTCGTAGGGGGCCGCGGGCGCCCATCCCTGGTTTCCGTCGCCGATCTGCACGTCCACCATGGCGCCGGCTGCGGCCAGGGCCCTGCGCGCCGTCGCGGCCAGAACGGGGTCTGCCTCGACACTGACGACGTGCCCCGGGCCGGCCCGCCAGTTCAGCAGGGGCGTTCCATCCGTTGCCCGTGCCCAGCTCCAGCACGCGGTGTCCGGGGTAGAGCAGTAGCGAGTCCAGCATGTCGGCCACCACGGCCTGGCTGGACAGGCTCGATGTCGGCAGTCCGTCCGTGACCTGGGTGACGGTCGCCGTATCGGGCCCGGGATACACCTCACTCGCCCAGCCGGCCGCATCCTGGCGGCGGTCGACCGGCACGTAGGCGTGCCCATCCCACCGCCACAAGCGCTGGGGGGCGAACCGGTGCCGGGGTAGTTCGTCGACGGCCCCGCGGATCCAGGCGGAGCGCTGCGGCCAGTCGCCCCGCTGGTCCATGGCAGCGGCCACGGACCGGCGGAGACTGTCGACGTCGGAGGTGATCACCACCGTGCTGGCCTCTTCTTGTGTTTGCCGTCGCTGGGCGGAGGCGGGGGAACCTGACCGTCGCTGTTACCGGGCGGCGGGTTACCCGAGCTCGGATCGGCCGGCGGCTTCTCGTGCTTGCCCGTCGTCTCCTCGTCGCCCCTGCGGACATCGCGGTATGTCATCATCCCGGCCCCTGCCGCCGCTGTCGGCCAGATGCCAGAAATCACCGGCGAGACGGCCGAAATCACCCTGAACTACCGCTTCGAGCTCGCTCGGGCATCCGCCAGCCGCCCGGGCCACGAGCGACTCGGCTCCGGCGGAGGCGGGCACGCCGTGCTGCCTGGCGGCATCGGCGCGGGTGCAGCCGTAGTCGGCGCACGAAGCCACGCCTGCGAAATGGGTGTTCTGGGTTTTCTCGATCTTGTTCAGGGAGTCGTAGGTGCAGATCACCATCAGCGCCGGGATGTGGTCTGCCCCCTCCCCCACGACCCGGCCGGGCCGATCTGGTGGCGGCCCGGGTCATGTCGACCGCCGACCCCTACGCGCTGGCCGGTCTAATGTCGGTCACCATGTGCTCCCCGAGGCCGTCACGGCGCCAGGCCAGCGCGGTCTGCGCCTCCAGTTCCAGCGTGGGCGGATCCGCCCGCCCGGGGTGGCCTTGGGCGGGAAGATTCAGCTCTTCCTCGATCCGGCAGCGTGAAGGTGCCGACGGTGGCCCCGTGCGGGCACCGTCTCACCCGCCCAAACCCCTCCGTACGGGAAATGCACGGGATAGGCGCACTAAAAGTACGTTGCCAGTTCGGTTCGTCGGTTAGGGTGAGGTCGGAGGTGCTTCATGTCCGAGTTGTTCGACGCGGTGGACGCGCTGGTGGCGTCCCGGTCGCCGCTGCCGCCGCCGACGGAGCGCAGGCGGCTGCGCCAGGCTCATGCGCTCACCCTCGACGAAGTGGCCGCCGCCCTGGGCGTGCGGCGCGCGACCGTCGGCGACTGGGAGACGGGCAAGACCGAGCCACGGCCGCCGCAGCGGGAGGCGTACGCCCGCCTGCTCAAGCAGCTCGCACAGCTCTACCCCGCCACGGAAGGCACCGGTGCACCGCGGGAAGACACCGCTGCGCCGCAGACCGCTCCCCCCGCACCGCCGAAAGCCCTGGCCTCGCCGTCAGGCCCGGAGCCCGATGCCGCGGCCTCGAGCGCGTCCGACACCACGGCGCCCGCTACTCCTGCTCCTGCACCTGCTGCTCCTCCCGCCCCGGCCGCGACGTCCCGGCCGGCGCCCGCCTCGCGGCCGACGACCGCCTCGCGCCGCCCGAGCGCGAAGAAGGCGGCCCCGGCACACTCGCCCGCGGCCGGCGGCGCGTACGCGCACGGTCCGCTGCTCGTCCTCGACGCCCACGCCGACCGGAACGTGACCGGCTACGGCGCCGGCGGACTGATCCTCGACGTGCCCGCCAAGTCCCTGCCTTCCCTGGTCGAGTGGACGCTGGCCGAGGCGCAGTTGGGGGCGGAGCGGCTGCACGGTTCGGGGAAGGACGCCGATCCGCTGTTGGTGCTCACCGAGGCGGCGTGCGAGCGCTATGGCCTGCCTGCCGCACTGTCGCACGAGGAGCGGCTTGCCGGGCGGCTCCCCGAGGGGCACAAGGTCATCAAGCAGCTTGAGCGTGCCGAGTGGAAGCTGACCCGGCGGGGGCTGGGGCCGTGGGCGCGGATCTACCGCCCCGCCCACGGCGGGCGGCGCCAGTGCGTGCAGCTGTGCATTCCCTCCTGGCACGCCCTCGATGACCGCGCCTGGGGCCACGCCGCCCAGCTCGACCCGGCGGAACTCGCACGGGTGCTGGGCCTGTACGCGACGCGGGTGATGACCCCGGTCGGGTCTGCGGCCGTCACTGGGCTGCAGCTGATGACCGCGCTCAACCCGCCCACCCGCGCGAGCGAGCCGGACGCCGACGGCCGGCGCCACTCCGAGCACCGGCCCGGCTCTCTCGGTACCGAGCCGATGGACCCGGCCCCCTGCGAGGCGCCCGACGGGCACCCGGTTCTCGCTGACCTGCCCCGTTTCCATGTCCGCGGCCCCGACGAGAAGCTGTTCGAAGAGGCCTACGACTGGGCGCGGGACCTGACCGACGCCGAGTGCATGAAGCGCTACCTGGTCGGCCTCGATGTGAACCTGGCGTTCGCCGCAGGCGCCAACGGTGCCGTCGTCGGCCTGGCCTCGCCGCCGGTCCACGTCACCGAGCCCGCCTTCGATGCGGCGCTGCCCGGCTCGTGGCTGGTCGACCTCTCCCACGTCGACCCGTCCCGGGTGAAGGTGGGCAAGCAGTGGCGGGACCTCGACGGGGACCTGCTGCCCAGCCCGTTCACGCCGACCGGCCGGCGCCCCGAGGGCCCGGCCTGGTACGCCACCCCCACCGTGGCCTACGCGGTGGAACTGGGCTACGAGGTGGCCCCTGTGGAGGCGTGGGTGCGCCGCGAGAGCGGCCGGTTCCTGGACGGCTGGTACAAGCGGCTGCGCGACGCCTACGTCACCACCATGTCGGATCTCGGGGTGGGCGAGAAGCTGTCCCCGGCCGAGTTCCTTGAGGCGATGGACGGCTACAAGAGCCGTGATCCGGAGCTGGGAATCGTCGTGGACGCCGTCAAGATGACCGTCAAGGGCGGCATCGGCAAGCTGCGGGAGAAGGCGCGCGGCGGCGGCTGGAAGCCGGGACAGCCCTGGCCCGCCCTCGCCCGCCCGACCTGGCGGCCCGACATCCGCGCCGCCGTGATCTCCCGGGCCCGGATCAACATGCACCGCAAGATGCTGCACCTGGCCGCGGCAACAGGACAGTACCCCGTCGCAGTCCTCTCGGACTGCGCCGTCTACGCCGCCGACGGCCCCAGCCCGCTCGACGTCCTGCCCTACGACACCGACGGCAAGACCGTGCCCGGCAGCTTCCGGCTCGGCGTCTCCCCCGGCATGGTCAAGCACGAAGGCACCCAGAGCGTGCTGTGGGGCGCCGACGTGCTCGAACAACTCGCCAATGACGGCCACGTCGCCAACCTCGCCCGCTACATCAAGACCGGCGAGGTCACCACCAAGGACACCGGAGAGTAGGAGAGTCACGGCGATGGTCACGGTCGGGGAGGAACTCGACAAGGCGGTTCAGGGCGCGTTCACGCGGCCCATCCCGAAGACCGCCGGAGCACAGATGCGCTACCTGGTCCGCCAGCATCAGCGCAGCACCCGGCGCGTGGCCGAGCTGCTCGGCATCAGCCAGCGCACCGTCGAGCGCTATGTGAAGAACCAGATCAAAAAGCCCCGCCCGGAGCTCGCCGACCGCCTCGAGCGTGAGGTCCGCGTGCGCTGGCAGCCGCAGATCAGGGCCAAGGCCAAGCAGGCCGCGGCCACCACGGGCGGCATCATGATCGATGTCCAGGGCCGCTTCGGCTACACCGCCGCCCCCGGCAGCACCGACGACGCCCGCGTACGCCACCTCACCGTCGCCCTGCCCCCACGGCACGCTGCCCGCCTCTTCCAGGCCCAGGAGGCCGGTCTCACCGACGACCAGCTCCGCCAGATCGCCGCCGAGGCCCTGGGCGAGGTCTACTTCCGCGACAGCGGCCGCCGCGCCCACGGCCTCGAAGTGGAGCTCACCGACCTCCTCGACCTCGACTTCGAGCTGTAGCCCCTCAGCGCGTCGCAGCGCAACGAACAGCGCGGCGCGCCCGGCACAAGCACTGAAGCAGGAACAGGAACAGGAACAGGAACAGGAACAGGAACAGGAACAGGAACAGGAATCGGCATCAGGGAGAGCTGTGGCAACAGGGGTGGTGCGGACCGTGCCGCTGGCCGGGGAGCTGATCGCGTCACTGATCAACCGGGCCGCGGCCCGCTACGGTCTGGCGGCCGCCGGTGTGCTGCGGCTGTGGACGTGCCGCAACTCCCCCACCCGGCACGACGGCGGCAGCGTACGAGCCGACGCGGAGGTCGTGCTCAACGAAGCCGGGCGAGGTGTGCTCGCCGAGCTGTGCGGGGTCGAGCCTCAGGTCCTGACGCGCGCTTTACCGGCGTTCACCGTGGATGATCCCAAGATCAGCACCGGCCGGGAGGCCGGGGTGGCGCAGGCACGGTGGCGGGCGGCGGGCGCGGTGGCGGGGCCGGCCGCCTTCGGCTGCCGGCTGTGCACCGCGCGGCGCACCGGACAGGCACTGCGGGCGGTGCGGTATCTGCCGCGCTGGCAGCGGGTCTGCCTGCGGCACGGGCGCTGGCTGCTGGACGCGGACGCCGACCAGCCGCTGGAACACCTCGATGTGCGCGGCGCGGCGGAGGTGGTGGCCGCGCAGCGGCGGTGGCCGGGCGTGGCGCGGCGTGCGATGCGGGCCGGGGTGGAGCCGGAGCAGGCGGTCACGGTGGCGTACGCGGTGGTGGCCCGCTGGTGGGAGCAGGCCCTGTACTGGGAGCGGGAGGAGATCTGGCCGTGGCGTCTGCACCAGCTGGCGGGCGGCAGCGTGGGGGCGGACTTGGCACGGTGGCGGATTGTGGGCCGGGACGCGGCCATCCTCCCGGAGGTGGTGGCCGTGGCGGGGGCGCTGCTGGAACCGGCGATGGCCGAGGTGGCCTTGCAGGCAAGCGGCGGGATGCGGCCTCGGGTGCGGGACGCCGACGATGCGTTCTGTTACCGGCTGGGCAAGCGGGTGGGCCGCACCTGGCCGGGACCCGAACTTGCAGCCGACCACGGCAGCCCGCTGAACGACTTCACGGGCGCCATCGTGCGCGCCCGCCGCCACGAGACGGGACCGCCGGGCTGGCGGGAGGGTCCGTGGCACCTGAAGCGGGAAGAGCAGCCCGCAACCATGGCGGCAGAAGCCCAGTCGGGCGGCTCGGGTACCCGGTGGCGGGCCACCGTTCCTGCCGAACAACGGTTCCGGATCACGCAGTTGGTCGACGAGGCGCGCGAACAGCTGGTGGAGTTGCGCGGCGTGCACAGCGGCGCCACCGCCGAGGTGGCCCGCACGCTGCTGGAGCACCTCAGTCAGAGTGCCGAGCTGATCGACCGGGCCGTGCTGCATACCGCCGCCGCGGCCGTCGCGTCCCGGGTGGTGCTGGAGGAGGTGGCGCAGTGGTCCCGTCCGCCCGCCGAGGAGCTGGCCGCGGTGTTCGCCCTGGGTGAGGGCGAGGACTGACACAACGGCCTGCAATGGGCACGTGAAAGTGCGGGACTCTGCACTGACACCGGTGCCCGGGCGCGGCACCCTGGGTGCCGCGTGCAGCCCAACGTCCGGCGATGCGCGTACTAAACCTGCCCCTCGGTCATCTGCACCCGGAGTTTCGCCGAACGCTCACGAGGGTCGTAATCAGGGCCGACGCCTTCGACGAACACCAGGTCCCCGTCGATGTGATCGCTCCGCAGTCGCAGGATCTCCTGGTACGCGGCCGAGACGTACCAGGCGCGGGCCGCCGCGAGGTCGGGGAACTCGATGAGCACCATGCTGCCTGGCCAGGTGCCTTCGACCACCTCGGCTGGTGGTCCGTGAACCAGGAAGCGGCCTTGAAATGGGTCCAAAGTGTCCTGGATGCGTTCCAAGTACTCCAGGACGTCGGGGTGGTGCCGTCGGTTTCGTAAGTGTGCGAAGCCATATGAAGGCCCGTCCGCTTCCCCTCTTCGCTTGGCTACGACGTCTCAGCTGTCCATGCGCTCAGTGCGCCATGTTCCTACGGGGTATGCGGTCAGGACCGCTTGTGCTTCGCGCACGGCATCGGTCACGGCTCACGACTCGGCCTCGCCCCATTCGTGCACGGTCACCTCGTCGCCGACTGACGGCTTCCCCGGTCGCACCACGGAGTACTTCGCGCCGAACACCACGCCTCCGTTCGTCACTCGGCGGTAGCGTGCGAGGGCGCGCAGCGGTTCCCGTCCGTCGCGGATACCGGCTTCCTGGTTGACCAGCGTGACCGCGCAGCGTACCGCGAGCTTGGCATAGCCCAGTTCGGCTGCGTTGATGCGGATGCGGCGTGCGCGGTCCTCAGTGTGCGGAATGTCCGCCCAGTCTGCGCTGTCACTGCCCTGCCCTTTGCCGCTGTCGACGACGATGTTCGGGCGGAAGCGGTCCATCGACAGGGGCGGAGCACCGTACTCGGTGGCCATCCGCTGGTTGAGGCACGGGAGGGAGGAACGGGACAGCAGGTGTACGGCGCTGCTGTCGGCGTAGCCGGAGGGGCCGGGTATCCAGCCGTCGGCGATCCGGTCGTGGTCCGGCGGCACGCGGACCAGGCGGCTGGCCGTGCCGAGGAATTCCGACAGCCAGGCGGCGGCTTCGTCACCCTGGTCGATGCCCTGGAAGGTGGCGCCGAACAGGTCGACGTCGCGGCGCGCCGCGGACGTGGTGACGTCGAGGTGCACGGTGCCGTAACTGCTCGCTGTGTGGACCGAGTCGAGTGTGAGCCGGCCGCCGTCGTGGCTGATGGTGGGCTGGATGAGGGCGAGCCGTGGGTGGCGGCGCTGGGTGCGGTAGACCCCGTCCTCGCTGACCACCATGAAGGTTCGGTCGTGCGCGAGGCCTGCCGGGGTGAGAAGTGCTTCCTGTGTGGAGGTGCCTCTGCAGCCCTTGACGGGGTAGCAGACTAGGTCGACGACGCGGGCCATGTGGCTCCTCCTTCTGCGGTGGGCTGTGGCTCGTCGGCGAGGTAGGGAGGGGCGGGCTCGTACTGGATGTAGCGGCGCACGGCTCGGGCGTGGTCGCGGCCGTGTAGCCGGCCGATCAGCCACAGGGCCATGTCGATTCCGGCGGACACGCCCTGGCTGGTGACTACGTGGCCGTCGACCACGTAGCGTGCGTCGCGGACCACGGTGATCTCCCCGCGTGCCTCGAGGGTGTCTTCGAAGGCATGGTGCGTGGCGGCACGACGCCTGCGGGCCGGGCCGGCTTCGTGCAGCAGCAGGGCTCCGGTGCACACGCTGGTGGTCCAGGTGGCCTGGGCGGAGGTGCCGCGGATCCACTCGATGAGTACCGGGTTGGACACCTGGGTCCGGGTGCCGTTCCCGCCGGGCACGAGCAGCACGTCGAGCGGGGGGTGGTCGTCGAAGGTGTGGTCGGGCAGGACCCGCATGCCCTTGTTGCAGCGAACGGGGCCTGGCTTTTCGGCGATCAGCACGGTGGTGTCCCGCTGCTCGCGGACCATGGCGGAGGCCGTGAAGACCTCCCAGGGGCCGACGAAGTCCAGTTCCTCGACTCCCTCGAACAACAGCAGCCCATAGGCCGTCACGCGTACTCCTTGATGGATCGGAATCTGTCCCGGTACTCGGACGGTGCGATGCCGAGGTGCCGGTGGAAGCTTCGTCGTAGCGTCTCCGCCGTGCCGAAGCCGCAGCGGTGGGCCACGGCTTCGACAGGGTCGTCGCCTTCGACCAGGGCCCTGCGTGCCGCCTCCACGCGCACTCGCTCTACGTAGGCCGCTGGCGGCGTGCCGAGTTCTGCGGTGAAGCGGCGCTGGAGATGACGCGGGCTCAGCCCCGCCTGGGCGGCGAGGTCGACGATGCCGTGGCGGGCCCGGGGGTCTTCGTGGATCGCCGACACCGCCGCCCGTATCGGATCGGTGGACGGCTGGCGCGACCACAGGGGCACGCTGAACTGCGACTGACTGCCCGGCCTGCGCAGGAACAGCACCAGTTCCTGGGCCACGGCGTGGGCGGTGTCCCGGCCGAGGTCGTCCTCGACCAGGGCGAGTGCGAGGTCCATGCCGGCGGTCACACCGGCCGAGGTCCACACCCGCCCGTCCCTGAGGAAGATCGGGTCGCAGTCCACCCGCAGTCCGGGATGCTGCTGGGCGAGCTGCTCGGCTCGGCTCCAATGGGTGGTGACGCGGCGGCCTTCGATGAGCCCGGCGGCCGCCAGCAGGAACACCCCGCTGCACACCGAGGTGACGCGGCGGGCCGACTGCCCTGCCACGGCGATCCACCCGGTCAGCGCGCTGTCCTTCACCGCCTGGTCGACGCCGTCGCCGCCCACCGCCACCAGGGTGTCGATCCCCTGCGGATCCAGGTCGGTCACGCTGTGTCCAGCGTGCACGGGCAAGCCGCTGCTCGACCGGACCGGGCCGGCAACGGGGGCCAGGACCTGGCAGTCGTACTCCCCCGCGAGCGTCCCCGCGTACTGGAACACCTCATGAGGACCGGCCAGATCCAGGGCCTGGAAACCTTCGAAGATCACGAAGACGATACGGCGTCGTTGCACGTTCTGAGCCTGCTGTGTTCACCGCGACGGCGTCAACGACGTCCACCCCACGATCCGCGCCATCGCGAAGGGTTGTCGATACACGTATGGATCAGGGCGAGGAGGCTTCGGCGCAGCTGTTCGGAGGTGAGCCGACGCGGAGCTGCCGCGGTCAGCTGGTTGAAGACCATGCCGTCCAGGACGGCGACGAACGCGTTGGTCTGCGCCGCCGGGTCGGGTGCGCCCGCCGCCGTGAGCAGGTTCGCGGCCATGGCCCGGCGCCGACCGCCCGCGGCGTGCAGGACGGCTTGGAGTTCGGGACGGCGGGGCGCTTCCAGGGCGAGTTCGTAGCGGGCGAGCATGCGTTGACTTTACTCATGGACTACCGCGCCTCGCGTCTCAAGAAGCTCTGCCTGCCGACCTGAGCAAGGCAGCCGCGCCCATGGTTACCTCCTGGATACCGCACTACGGTGGCCTTGTGACCAAGCTCCTTGCGGGCGGTCCCGGCGGCCAGCACGACACCGACGACGAACCGCTGGGCCCGTTCGGGCAGGTTGTGCAGGTCCACCACGGTGACCTGCTGCTGGGAGGTGTCGATGGTGCGAAACGGGGTGGTCGGTGACCGTGCTCAGGTCGCCACGCAGCAGGGACCCAAGCGGCCGCTGGGACGATCACAGCCGCCGCACGAACGCGTTCAGCGTGCCCAGGCCGGGGGCCGGGCCCGCCCAGTCCGCGCGGGTGAGGTCGTCGGTGACCTTGTTGCAGATGAAGTCGACCAGGTCCGGCCAGGCGCGGAGGATGTTTCCGCCGATGGTGACCGCGCCGTCGTTGCCTGCGGGCCGGCGCGGGCGCCCAGGGCGCCCGAGGTGAATGGCGAGTGCAGCAAGAACAGGGCGAAGCTGGTCTTGGTGGCCACTCCGGAGATACCCGAGGTCGATACGTGGGCGCCGCGGGTGCCGTCGAGGAACTCGAGGTTGTCAGGAGAAGCAGGAGCGCCGCGCGAGGCGTGACGATCTTCCCGCCCCGCCCCGAGGGCGCCCGTGCCGCGTGGGCCCATGGGGCATGTCCGGCAGTTGGGCTTCGACTTCGTCGGGGAATCTGGAGCGCCTGGTGTCTCGTTGGCATGCGGGGTACCGCTTGGTGGCGGGGATGGTGTAGCGGTTTTCCGCCGATGCCTGGCGCGGCGGCAGCCCGAGGGGCACACCGGCCGCTTCGTCGATGCCAAGGTCACCGCCAACGCAGCACCTGCACTCCTGCCCCCCATGTCAGCACGGCGGCCCGGAAGCCAGCGGACGGCCCTGCCGCGAACAGCCAACGTCTCATGCGAGTACGGCAGTTCTGCTCGCGAATCTGCTCACGACGTCCTCGGCGATCCCGGTTTTCCGCCCGAACGACGGTCAGCGTCGTCTAGATTGTTGCGTCTATGCGGATACTTGTCACCGGCGGAGCCGGCTTCATAGGGTCGCAGTTCGTACGGGCCGCTCTGCTCGGGGAGTTGTCCTGCGGCACGGGCGCCCGGATCACGGTCCTGGACAACCTGACGTATTCGGGCAACGAGATGAATCTGGCGCCGGTCGCCGGACACCAGGGCCTGGTCTTCGTGCGCGGCGACATCCGCGATCCGGCGGCCGTGGACGAGGTGATGGCCGGTCAGGACGCGGTGGTGCACTTCGCGGCCGAGTCGCACGTGGACCGCTCGATCGCGGACGCCTCACCGTTCGTGACCACCAATGTGCTGGGCACGCAGGTCTTGCTGGACGCGGCGCTGCGGCACAAGGTGGGCCGGTTCGTCCATGTCTCCACCGACGAGGTCTACGGCTCGATCGCCGAGGGCTCGTGGAGGGAGGACACACCGCTGTCGCCCAACTCCCCGTACGCCGCGTCCAAGGCGGGCTCGGACCTGGTGGCGCTGAGCTACCACCGTACCCATGGCCTGGACGTGACGGTGACGCGCTGCTCCAACAACTACGGCCGCTACCACTTCCCGGAGAAGATGATCCCGCTCTTCGTCACCCGGCTGCTGGACGGCGGCAGCGTGCCGCTGTACGGGGACGGCCGCAACGTCCGCGACTGGCTGCACGTCTCCGACCACTGCCGCGGCATCGACCTGGTGCTGCGGCGCGGCAGGCCGGGCGAGGTCTACCACATCGGGGGCGGCACCGAGCTGTCCAACCGGGAGCTGACCGAGCGGCTGCTGGCGGCGTGCGGGGCGGGGCGGGACCGGATTCGGCACGTCGCCGACCGCAAGGGCCATGACCTGCGGTACTCCCTGGACACCTCGAAGATCAGGAACGAGCTCGGGTACGAGCCACTGACCGGCTTCGACGAGGGGCTGGCCGACACCGTGGCCTGGTACCGGGACAACCGGCAGTGGTGGGAGCCGCTGACCGCCCGGGCAGAACTTCCGGCGTGACAGGCCGACGTCGGCTGGTGCCCGCACCTTCGTCGCCACGGTGCTGACGCACGTTCAGCTTCGGTCGAGTACGGCTCGCCTCACCGACCGGGCACCGCGCGCGACCCGTCGAACCAACCGGGTCCGCGGCACGCGGCGGTGCCTGTGCGGCACCCCACCGGGCAGCCCGAGCCGCTACAGCCGTCGCCGGTGGAAGTAGCGCCGGACAGGGTCGTCCGCATGACTGGCGAGATGCCGCTCTGCTGTCGCTCTGAGGCGCGGGTGCAGGTCGGGCTGCCTCCCAAACCCGACGGCTGCGATCAGATCGGCCAACTCCTGGTGTTCCTCCATGCTCCGGGTGAGCGACCAGGAGTGAACGGCGGACGCGTCGTCCACGTCGGGCAGCAGGGTGTCCACGATCGCAACGGGTATCCGGTCGCTGTTCTGGTAGGGCGTCAGGCGCCCGAGATGGGGTTTGAACACGACAAACCGGTGGGCCAGTCGTGCCACGCCATGGAACATCCGTAGGTGCAGTCGTCGCTCCTCCTCGGCGCAGAGCACGTCGAGCGCCGACAGATACCGTCCCAGTAACAGCGCGGGTGACTCGTGCGGCACCACGCGCCACAGGGCCCTCGGCGTGGGCGGCGAGTTCACGCAGCACGTCCGTGAGGGTCCCGCTGGGTATATGCTCCGGCTCGACGCCGAACTGGGAGAGCGGAAGAGGCCTGAGGCCGGGCACCAGATCGACCGGGAGCAGGCGCTGGATCCGCTTGGCCACCTGCGGGTCCAGCGCTTTGCGTGTCGGCCCGTAGCTCATCAACCCGTCGGCGTAGACGTGGATGGGGCTGTCGGAGAAGATCTGGGCAGCGGTGTGGGACGGTCGGCCCTGGATGTTCGTACGCGATCTCGATGTCCCCTGTACCCAGGTTCCACGTTTTCTGATCAGTCATGACCAGGATGCGCCGGTGCTCCGACCGTCGCCCGAAGAGCCCCGCCCGAACCGCGGCGGTCACGGTGGCGGCCGCATACTGCGGGCAAGCGCAGAATAGTTGCGTGGCGGCCGTAGGTCGCCGTTGCTCCCCGACGGTTCGTGTGCCCCCCGAGGCTGGAGGAGGCCGGGCCGTCGAGGCCTGAGCCGCGGCACACCGGCGGGTGCCGCGGCGCCGGCGTCAGGTCGGCAGTCCGCTCATCGGCGCCGTCGCGAACTCCTCCATCCCTTCCTCGAAGCTGATCCGGGGTCGCCACTTGAGCTCGCGGATGATCCGGTCGGGCGAGGCCACGATGTGCCGGACGTCGCCGATCCGGTACCTCCCGCAGGCCACGGGCGCCGGCGCCCCTGCCGCCTTGGCCAGGGCGTGGGCGACGTCGCCGATGGTGTGCGGGGTGCCGCTGGCGACGTTGAATGCCCGGTGCCCGGTGCCCGTCCACCGTTCGGCGGCCAGGCTGGCCTCGGCGACGTCCTCGACGTGCACGAAGTCGCGCAGGGGCCCGCCGTCCTCGTAGACCACGGGTGCCTCTCCGCGTGCGACGGCACTGCGGAAGACCGCCGCCACGCCCGAATAGGGGCTTTGGTAGGGAATGTTCGGCCCGTACACGTTGTGGTAGCGCAGAGAGACGGCCTGGCCCCCTGTCTCGTTGGCCCAGACGCCCACCAGGTACTCCTGGGCGAGCTTCGTCACCGCGTAGATGTTGCGGGGCGGGTCGGGCGGGTCGGTCTCGCTGACCGCGCTGGACACCAGCTCGGTGCCGCATTCCGGGCAGCGCGGTTCGAACCGCCCCGCGTCCAGATCCTCGCGACTGCGCCGGCCCGGCAGCACCCGGCCGTGCGCGGCGCAGTCGTAGCGGCTGTCGCCGTAGATCGCCACCGAACCGGCCAGCACCAGCCGCCGCGTCCCGGCCTCGGCCATGGCGGCGAGCAGGTTCGCCGTTCCCAGGTCGTTGCAGCTGACGTGGTGGCGGGCGTCAAGGATCTCCCGTCCCCGGCCGATCACGGCCGCGTGGTGGCTGACCATGTCGACGCCGTGCAAGGCGGTCTCGACGGTCTCCCGGTCGCGCACGTCACCCAGGACGAACTCCACACCGTCGGGCAGGGGTGGGGGAACGCGCTGCCGGTGCGTGTCGCTCAGCAGCGCGTCCAGGACCCGTACCTCGTGTCCCGCCCTGGTGTAGGCATCGACCACACGGCGTCCGATGAACCCGGCCCCTCCGGTCACCAGCACCTTCATGGGCGGGGTCCACCGTCGACTCGGCATGCGAAGCCCATGAAGTACCGCTCCTTGCGTACCTCGAGCACCTCGTCGAAGACCGAGCGCAGCACGGCCACGGCCTCGTCGCTGGGGGTGAGTTGGGTACGGTAGGCACCGGTCTTGAGGCGGCCCGCCGAGGCCCGGATGATCATTGCCGTGCCCAGGAACGAGGCGGTGCGCGTCAAGTGACCCGCGACGCCGTAGCGCTTGCGCTGGAACTCGTGGAAGTTGTCGCCGGTCCACAGGTTGCCGATGAAGATGCCGCCGGGCTTCACCATGGAGCGGAGCCGGATCAGCACCTGCCTGAGGTCTCCCAGGTGGTGGATGGCGTCCAGGCACTGCACCAGGTCCGCCTGTTCCAGGCCGTTGTCGGCCCAGAAGTCGCCCTCCACCAGCCTGAGGTCGTCGTGCTTGACCCGCTGCGCCGTGCGTGCCAGGCCCTCGGCGGAGATGTCGATCGCGGTGATCTCGACAGCGGGCGTCAGCTTCGCGGCCATCTCAGTGAACTCACCGGTGCCACAGGCCACTTCGATGACCGACTTGGCGTCCTGCCCGTGGGCACGCAGCAGATCGGCGATCGTCTCCTTCTGGGTCAGGAACTCGGGCCGCAACTGCACGTGCTGCTCGGCTGCGGCGCGGTCCCAGAAGCGTGCGGCCCAGTACTCCCGGCCGTCCGGGGGGAAGCCCTCCAGCAGTGCTCGGCCGCTTCGAGCGAATAGTTCTGCCAACATGTCCGTCCTCCAGGAGCAGTGGATCGACACGAAAAAGCGTCAGACGCCCACCTCGGGGGGTGGTCCAGCCGTGGTAGTCCACGCGGTTACAGCGGCCCACGCGTCCGCCCTCACCGAGCGCGGACGACGCATGCCGCCAGGCCCCCGGCGGGGCCGCGCGGGTCATCCTGCGATCGGCTCCTTCCGCGCGACCGCCGCGTCCGCGCCTGCCGTGGCCCCGAACAGGCGCAGTGCGTTGTCACGTTCGATCGGTCGGCGAGCAGCTTCCGGCAGGGTCCCAAGCGCCTGAGCGCAGGAGGCGACGGGCCCGGCCGGCGCGGCGCACCAGTCGGTCCCGAACAGGATCCGCTCCGGCCCGGCGACCGCCAGGAGCAAGGTCAGCGCGGACGCGCCCACCAGGGCGGTGTCGTAGTAGAAGCGCCGCAACGCGGCCCGCAGGCGGGCCGGTTCGATGCCGTAGAACGCCTCGCCGAGCACCTCGATCCGTTCGGCGGCGTACGGCAGGAAGCCGCCGCCGTGCGCCAGGACGAAGGAGATGTGCGGGTACCGCTCCAGTGCGCCGGACCTGATGAGGCCGATGGCGCCGCGCGTGGTGTCGAGCAGGAAGTCGGCCAGGACGGGGGGCGCCGCCTCGACGGGCCCGCCCGGCAACGTCATCGGGTGCACGAGCACCACGGCGTGGCGGCGGTTCAGCTCGGCGAGGAGTGGTTCGAACAGTTCGTCGCCCAGGTAGTGGGATCCGGCGTGCGGCACCAGGACGACACCGTCGGCGGCGAGTTCGTCGTAGACGAAGCGGAGATGGTCGAGGGCCTCGTCGAGGAACGGCATGGGCAGCGCGGCGAGCAGCCCGAACCTGCCGGGGTGGTCGGCCGCCAGTTCGGCGACGGCCTCGTTGGCCCGGCGGGTGAACGCGGACGCCTGCCGAGCGTCCGTGAACAGGTCCCCCGGGATCGGGTTGGACACCACGGCACGTGCGATGCCGTGGGCCTGCATCACCTCAAGGGTGCTCTCCAGGGACCAGGGGAGCGTGAACCGGGCGCCGTTCTCCCTCATCAGCGCGGCGATCTTCGGCACGATCGCGTGGTGGTGCACATCGATGCGGCGCGGAGCGCTCATCGTCTGCCTCCTGTGGCCGTCGGGCCCGTGTCAGTGCTCCGCCCGGACCTCGTACAGGCCGAACGCCGATCCGGCTGTCCGGTTCTGGTACGGCCGCAGCGGTGCGGTCGTGTCGCGATGGTGTGGCCCGTTCTCCCAGGCATGGAAGGCGTCGGCGTCGTGCCACTCGCTCAGCACGGCCCACTCCTGCGGCGCGGCGAGGCCCTGGAGCAGCTCGTTGCGGAGCAGCCCGGGGGTGCCCGCCAGTTCGCGGCTGACGCGGTGGTAGAGGTCCTCGACACGGTCCTCCTCCCCGGGAGCGACCCGTAGGTGGAGCAGTACCCGCACGCCCCCCTTCATCCCGCACCGCCCTTGCCGGTGAGCCGGTGCAGCAGGTGCATGGTCGTCATCTCTCCCTCACAACGGTACGGTGCCAGAGATCTGCGGTGTTCCTGGTGGCTCGTGCCGCGTTCGTAGGCGAGGAAGGCCTCCTTGCTGACCCAGTCGCTCACGACGTAGTAGGCGCCGTCCCCCTCGCCGCGGGACAGCTCCTGGCCGGCGTTGCCCGGGTCGTCGGCTATGCGGGCGGCGCCCGCCAGCCATGCCTCCTGGAATTCCTTCTCCATGCCGGGCCGTATGGGCATCCGCAAGGTGACGCGGTAGAGCTCTTCCGCCATCTCAGATGCCCCCGTCGACGCTGACGGTGGCACCGGTCATGTAGGACGCCAGGTCGCTGGCGAGGAACAGCACCACGTGGGCGAGCTCCTCGGGCGTGCCCAACCGCCCCAGGGCGGTCATCTTCTGGTAGCGGGTGCGCACCTCCTCGGACAGCTCGGCCTCGGTCTGGATGACACCCGGGGACAGGACGTTGACGCGGACGCCACGGGGCCCGAGCTCCTTGGCCAGCGACCGGGTCAGGCCGATCAGCCCGGCCTTGGCCGCGGTGTAGTGGGCGCGGTGGTGGATGCCGGCCAGTGCGGAGCCTGAGCCGACGTTGATGACCGAGGCGCCGGGGCCGAGCAGTGCGACGGCTCGGTGGACGATGTCGTAGGCGGCGGTCAGGTTGGTGTCGAGGATCTCGCGCCAGCCGTCCATGCCGAGGTCCTCGATGGGAACGTGGGTGATGCGGCCCGCGTTGTTGACCACGACGTCGAGCCCGCCGAGGCGTTCTTGGCAGGCGTCGACGAGGCGCTGGACGTCTTCGGTCCTGCTGACGTCGGCCGTCACGAAGTGGTGGTCGCCGGGCGTGGCCTTGAGCTCGCGCGCGAGGGCGTCGGCTGCCTCGCCGCCGGTGCGGGAACACGTGAGTACGCTCGCTCCGGCCTGCGCGAACGCACGGGTGATCGCGGCGCCGATGCCACGCGTTCCGCCGGTGACGAGGACACGTTTTCCGGACAGGGATATGTGCATGGTGTGCTTTCCCCTCCTGGGGAGCAGTGGGGGCTCAGCCGAGCCGGACGGTGGCCACGATGTTGGTCGCGAAGGCGAGCAGCGCGATCGATGTGCGGGTGGTGTTCCAGGCCCGCCACCTGCGCCGCGGATCGGTCGCGGCCCAGTCGGGGGGTTGCGCGGCGGGGCTGAGGGACTTGACGTACCGGTTGACGGGGACGTTCTTGGTGACGGAGATGCCCATCACGCACAGCAGCAGTGCGCCCGCGGTGGCGAATCCCGCCTGGGCGAGGCCGTCCCCTGCCGTGAGCGCGAGGAGCAGGTCCATCAGCACGGTCAGGCCGTTGGTCAGCGGCATGACGGGGTCGAAACGGGGCCACAGGAAGTGCACCGTCTGCACGTACCGCTCATAGGGCAGAGTCAGCATCAGCGGCACGATGCCGATGACGGTCGCGGTCATGATCCCCGCCGCGATGCCGTTGGTGAGGAGCGCGAGAGGGGCCAGTACGGTGCTCATTCAGGCCGCCTGGCGCGCTGCTCGACGAGTTCCTTGATCCGTTCCATCTGGATGAGGGTGTTGCGGTTCATCCGCTCCTCCATGGCCGCGTCGTCGAGCGGGGCCTGCGGGTTCAGGTGGAAGTCCTGCACCCACCGCATGTGCACGCCCTGCGGGGTCGTGCGGTACTCCCAGAAGATCTCCATGTAGGCGAAGGGGCCGCGTTCCACGCGGTGTGCCCGGACCGTGCCCCTCTCCTTGTCCATGCGCCGCTCGGAGACCCAGCTCCACTGGGTACCGTTCTCGTCGGGCACCGTCGTCAGCCGGAAGGTGACGGTGTCGCCGTCGCGTTCGAGGACTTCGGCCGAGGCGTATTCGCTGAACAGCTCCGGCCAGGACGGTACGTCGTTGGTCAGCTCCCAGACCAGTTCGTAGGGGGCGTCGATGACGACGCTGTTGTCGACGTGGCCCGCGCTGGAGGCGCCGTTGACCAGGGCGACGACCTCGCGGGGCGTGCGCGTGATCTCGATGACGTCGTCGGGGTCGTTCACCCGGTGCTCGGATTCGAGCACCGCGGTGATCTCCAGCATGATGAGCGAGTCGAAGCCCAGTTCCGCGAAGGTCACGTCGAAGATGTCGCCGTCGACGGCATCAAAGTCGCCCGCGGCTTTGCGCAGCACGCCCCGCAGGTCGTCGAAGGTGAACCCGGTCACCCGGGTGGTTCCGTTGTCCGTTGACATTGCTTCCTCCACTCATCGCTGTTCGCCGGTGAGCACGACGGCCGAGTTGTGGCCCCCGCGGCCGCGTGCCAGGACCAGCACGGCCCGCAGGGCGGCGGGGCGCGGCCGGTCCAGCACGAGCTCGATCCGGTAGTGCTCGGGCAGGTCGGGGGCCCCGGTCGTGGGCGGGATCACGCCGTCGCGCAGGGCCAGCAGCGCGGTGGCGATGTCGAGGGCGCCGCCTCCGGCGTACAGCCGGCCGACCATGGTCTTGGGCACGGTGACGGGCACGCTGTACGGGCCGAAGACCGCCTCGATCGCCGCCGCCTCCCGTTGGTCGAGTTCGGGCACGGCGGCGCCGTCGGCGAAGACCGCGTCGATGTCCGCAGGGGTCAGCGCCGCACGCTCCAGGGCCAGTTCGATCGCCCGGCGCAGTCCCGGCCGGCCGCCGCTGCCGGGCCTGGGGTCGAAGGTCGCCGCGTGGCCCGCGAGGTATCCGTAGGGCCGGCGGCCGGTTGAGGGGCTGTCCTCGACGACGAACATGGCCCCACCCTCGCCGGGGACGTGCCCGTCGGCGTGCCGGTCGAAGGGGCGGAACGCCCGCTCGGGGTCCGTGTGGGGGGAGATGCGGCCGTCTACCCGCTGGCAGGCCAGGGCGTACGGGGACAGCGGGGCCTCCGTACCGCCGGCGAGCACGACCCGCGCGCCTCGCTGCAGCACCCGTCCCGCTTGCGCCAACGCGTCCAGTCCGGAGGCCTGTTCGGTCACCACGACGCGGCAGGGGCCCCGCGCTCCGTGGCGGATCGACACCTGGCCGGTGGTCGCCGCGTAGAACCAGGCGATGGACTGGTAGGCACTGACGCCGGCGGGGCCTGCGGTCCACAGCTTCCCGATCTCGCGCTGGCCGAACTCGTTGCCTCCGGAGGAGCTGCCGGTGACCACTGCGATCTCGTACTCGGGGACGGCAGCCAGATCGGTGCCGGAGTCCTGGAGGGCCAGGGCGGTTGCAGCAAGGCCCAACTGCGTCCACCGGTCGGTCCGTACGATCAGCTGCGCGGGCATGTACTGCGCCGCCTCGAAGCCGGAGACCACGCCGGCCACGCCGTCCGGGATGGGCTCGATGCCGCTCTTGCCGTTCAACAGCTGTTCCCAGTAGGCCTCGTGGCCGATGCCGTTGGGCGCGACCACGCCGATCCCGGTCACCGCACAGGGTCGCATCACGCAGCCTCCGCCGCTTCGGGGCGGCCCAGTACCAGCGCGGTCTGGAAGCCGCCGAATCCGCTGCCGACGCTGAGGACCACGTCGGTGGGGTGTTCACGTGCCACCCGCGGCACGTAGTCCAGGTCGCACTCGGGATCCGGCTCCGTGAGGTTGGCCGTGGGCGGCACCACCTGGTGTTGCAGGACGAGCGCGCACGCTGCGGCCTCCAACGCCCCGATGGCGCCCAGGGAGTGCCCGATCATCGACTTGATGGAGCTCACCGGCACCTTGTAGGCGTGCGTGCCCAGGCTGCGCTTGAAGGCTGCCGTCTCGTGCCGGTCGTTCTGCCGGGTTCCGGACCCGTGGGCATTGACGTAGCCCACATCGGCCGGGTCCACGTGGGCCAGGTCGAGCGCCACCCGGATGGCCTCGCCGAGCTCCCGGCCGTCCGGCCGCAGCCCCGTCATGTGGTAGGCGTTGCTGCGGTGGGCGAAGCCGAGCACGCTGCCGTACGCGTGCGCGCCGCGGCGCCGGGCGGCCCCCGCCTCCTCCAGGATCAGCACGGCCGCGCCCTCCCCCAGCACGAACCCGTCGCGGGTGTGGTCGAAGGGGCGACAGGCGTGCTCCGGATCGTCGTTGCGGGCGGTGGTGGCCTTGATGGCGTCGAAGCAGGCCGAGGTGATCGGCGAGAGGGGAGCCTCCGAGGCGCCCGCGATCACGACGTCCGCGATGCCGTCCTCGATGAGCTGTGCGGCCGTTCCCACCGCGTCCAGGCCCGACGTGCAGCCGGTGGACACGCACTCGACCTGGCCCTGGGCGCCATGCTCCAGCGCCACCTCGGCGGCGATCGAACTGGGCACGAGGTAGTCGTAGAGCTCGGGTACGGCCTGGCGCTGGTCGACCTGCCACAAGCGGCCGTGGTCGCTCACCCGGAGGTAGTTCTCCTCCAGCCGCATGGTGCAGCCGACGGCGCTCCCGACGACGACGCCGACCCGCTCGGGTGCCGGCTCGCCAGGGACGAGGCCGCTGTCGGCCATCGCCTCGCGCGCGGCGACCAGCGCGAACTGCGTCACCCGGTCGAGGCGGGCGGCCCGGTCGGGGTCCAGCCCGGCGGCGACCGGGTCGAAGTCGCACTCGGCCGCGACTCGGGAGCGGAACCCGGAGGCGTCGAACAGGGAGATAGGCCGGGTCGTGGTACGGCCCGCCGTCAGCAGATCCCAGTACGCGCTGACGCCCAGGGCACCCGGCGAGACGACCCCGAGGCCGGTGATGACCGCCTTGCGTCCGCCCATCACGACATCCCGATCCCCACGTGGCGGTCGGCCCTCACGACGCCCCTCCGGCCGACCACTCGTAGAAGGACTGCGCCATCGCGTCGCGTGGCTCGCGCCAGCCCGGGTCGTACGGTCGTACCAGTTGGGCCAGTTCGGAGTTGAGGTCCTGGAACCCTTTGGTCGATCGCGCCTTTTCCAGACCGGGGCGGATGTCGCGGTCCGCCTCGATCAGGTGAAAGTACAGATCGTGGAAGCCGAAGAGCGTGCGGCGGCTGACGCCTACGTCATGGGGGAGGTCGGTGGTGTCGGAGCTGGCGAACAGGTCTGCCACCCGCTGCCGGTGAACGGGCTCCAGCCGGGCGACGATGAGCGTCCGATGTGGCATGCCAACGGTCCTTTCCTGGTTCCTCCGCGAGGATCAGCCCACCTTTGGGGGCGTTAGTCGACTCTCGGTCCAGCGAAGTTGGTGTCCCTGGAGCGACGGCGGGGGTACGAGCGGCACTTGACCGGCTCCCTAGGCCAACGGCCCAGGGTGAAGCCGACTTATCCGTGCGTCGGAGGGACGTTGCGTGACCGGCAGGACCCTTGCATATCCGTTCGCGTGGCCGTCCGCGTCCGAACAGCCGAAGGAGTTCACGGGGCTCCACGACGACCCCGTCGTCACCGTCGTACTGCCGAGTGGTGACGAGGCGCTGCTCATCACCCGGTACGAGGACATCCGGGCGCTGCTGACCGACCCCCGGGTCAGCAAGAACAGGAACCGGCCCGGCATCGCCAGAATGACGACCCGTAAGGTCAAGGCCTTCCAGAGCCAAGTGTCCATGGATCCGCCCGAGCACACCCGGATGCGGTCCCTGATCTCCAAGGCGTTCACAGCGTCCCGGGTGGAGCGGCTGCGGCCGCGGATCCAGGAACTGACCGACGGACTGCTCGACGTGATGGAGGCGGGGCCCCGGCCCGTGGACTTCGCCACGGCTTTCGCGTTCCCGCTCAGCATCCAGGTCATCTGCGAACTGCTGGGCGTGCCGGCCGACGAGCGTGAGCAGTTCGCGCTGAAGCAGACACCTCCGTGGGACTACATGACGGACCTCATCGAACGAAAACGCGCCAGCCCGGGCGAGGACCTGATCAGCGCACTGATCGAGGTCCACGACGAGCAGGACGGCCGCCTGGACGCCACCGAGCTGCACTGGTGGTCCACGATGCTGCTGCTGGCCGGGTACGAGACCAGCGCGAACCAGCTGTGCAGCGCGCTGGTCATGCTGACGGCCCACCCCGACCAGCTCGCCAAGCTCACCCAGGACCCGGGGCTGCTGCCCGGCGCCGTCGAGGAACTGCTGCGCTGCCAGGTGGTGGGCACCTCCCTGTCGATGCTGCGGTACGTCACCGACGACATCGAGGTCGGCGGTGTCACCGTCCCGCGCGGCTCCAGCATCATCACCGCCCTGGAGGTCGCCAACCACGACCCGTCCGCCTTCGGCTGCCCCGCCCGATTCGACGTCACCCGCTCCGGGGACGCACCGCAACTGACCTTCAGCGTCGGCCGGCATTTCTGCGTCGGCGCCGCGCTCGCCCGGGCTGAACTGCAGGTGGCCCTCGCCTCCTTGCTGCACCGCTTCCCGAACCTGCGGCTCGGCGTGCCGGCGGACCGCCTGGTGCGCGTCGAGGACGCCTTCACCCAGGGCTTCCAAGAAGTCCCCGTGACCTGGTGAGCCCGTACCCGGAAAGGCCCTGCCATGGCTGAACGCTGCCCCTATCCCTTCCCGCGCCCCACGGCGCTGGGCATCCCGGAGCGTCTCGCCGGGATCCACGACGAGCCGCTGGTGCCCGTCGTACTGCCGAGCGGCGACGAGGCGGTCCTGCTGACCCGGTACCAGGACGTGCGGCAGGTGCTCACCGACGACCGCCTCAGCCGCAATCTGGACCGGCCGGACGCGGCCCGCATCAGCCGGCACAACAGCATGTTTCAGGATCCGCGCATCAACCCGGACCCGCCCGAGCACACGCGGGTGCGCAACCTGGTCGCGTCGGCGTTCAGCGCGGCCCGGGTACAGCGGCTGGAACCGCGGATCCATGCCGTGACCGACGAACTCCTCGACGCGATGGAACGCTCGGGCGGCCCTGTCGACCTCAACGAGGCGCTCGCCTTCCCCCTGCCGGTGCGCGTCATCTGCAGCCTGCTCGGCGTCCCCGACGAGGACGTGGCGCTGTTTCGGCACTGGACGTCGGCGTTCCTGTCCGTCAGCCACTTCCCGCGCGAGGAGATCCGGGCGGCGATGACGGAGATGAGCCGCTACATCGCCGAGCACATCTCCCACCGCCGCGCGCACCCCGGCGACGACCTGGTCAGTGCGATGGTCCGGGCCCATGACGACGAGGGGCGGCTGAGCGAGTACGAACTGCAGTGGTGGTGCCGGCTCCTGCTCCTCGTCGGATACGAGACGACCGCGACGCAACTCGGCGGCGGCGTCGCCATGCTGCTCAGCCACCCCGAGCAGCTGCGGCTGCTGCGTGCGGATCCGGCGCTCCTGCCGAACGCGATCGAGGAGCTGCTGCGCTGGAAGCTCGTCGGCTCCTCCGTGTCGATGCTGCGGTACGCGACCGACGACATCGAGCTCGAAGACTGCGTGATCAAGAAGGGCACGAGCATCATCCCTGCGGCTGACTGCGCCAACCAGGACCCTGACCGCTTCTTCGATCCCCGGACCTTCGACATCACCCGCTCCGACAACCCTCACCTCACCTTCAGCCTCGGCCCCCACTTCTGCATCGGCGCCTCTCTCGCCCGAGCGGAGCTCCGCATCGCCACACAGGCTCTCCTGACCCGTTTCCCGAACCTGCGGCTGGCGGTACCGGCCGAGGAGTTGAAGAGGCAGGAGGGGGCGTTGCTGGAGGGATTCACCGAGATTCCCGTGACCTGGTAGCGGCCCGGCCGTCACCCCTATCCCGGCCCAGACGGTGCCCCCGGCTCGGCCGGCCAACACAGCGGAGGTCCTATGTCCCCGTCCGAAGCAACCTCCCCGGCGGCGCGGCACGCGCCGGCCGGTCCCCCCGGTCCCCCCGGCGCCACCGGTCTTCCCGCCCCGAGGTCGATCGCGCAACGCCGCGCCGACACCGAGCGGCTGCTGGCGGAGGAACGGCACCTCTGGCTGGCCAGCGAGGGGCCCCGCCCGCACGTGGTCCCGCTCTCCTACGTCTTCGACGGCGGTGTGATCACCATGCTCACCCGGCGGTCGGGCCGCACCGGCCGCAACCTGGCGGCCGACGCCAGGGTCCGGGCAGCGTTCGGTTCGGCGACCGACGTGGTGCTGATCGACGGCACCGTGGAACTGACCGATCCGGCTGACGCCCCAGCCCCGGTCCGGGCTCGCCACGCCCGTCTCCCGCTTGATCCCGGCCGCGTGCCGGACACCGTGAGCGTGTGCCTGACGCCGCGCCGCGTCCAGGCCTGGCGGAACTTCGGCGAGATGCGGGACCGCGTCATCATGAACGACTGCGTCTGGCTCGGCTGACCGCGCGGACGTCCCGTGCCGCGGGTGCGCAGGAGCGCCCTGCGCCTCCCCCGCACGCACCCGCCGCTTCGTCGCCCCGGGCCGTCACCAGGCCCGTTTCCGCGACCGCAGATCAGGCCGGGCCGCTGCCCACGGCCCCCACGCCCGCCATCGCCTCAGCCGCCGCCCGCACCACCGCAAGCTGCCCCGCCAGTGTGCGGCTGAGCACGGTCAGCCCCAGCGTCGTGACGCCTGCCGCGGCGTACTGGGCGATCCGTGGCGCGATGCGGGCCACCGGGCCGATCAGGGCGGTGCGGTCCATGAAGGCGAAGGGAACGGCCTTGGCCGCGCCCGCCCGGTCGCCCGCCGCGCAGCGGGCGTGGATCTCCTCGGCGGCTTCACCGAAGCCCATCTCGGTGGCGAGAGCGAAGTAGACACCGCGTTCCTTGCTGGCGAGGCCGATGAAGTTCGCGTAGTAGCCGCGCAGGGTGTCGGCGGCCTGTTCCGGGTCGTCGGCGATGGCGACCGGGACCGAGGGCACGACCTCGAAACCGTCCAGAGTGCCCCGCACCTTGCGCACATGCTCCAGGGATTCTGCGATGCGCCCAGGCGAACTGAAGACGCCGACCCAGCCGTCCGCGAGTTCGGCGGCCAGTCGCAGACTGCCGGGGCGGACGCCGGCCAGATAGAGGGGAAGGTCGGCGCGGACGGGTGCGGCGACAAGGTGGGCCGCCTCGTCGGTCCCGTCGGGCGGCAGCTGATAGTGGCGGCCGCGGTGGCGGACCGGCTCGCCGCGCAGTGCCATCCGTACCACCGTCACGTACTCGCGCAGGCGACTGAGCGGCTCGGGGAACGGGACGCCGTACCAGCCCAGGGACACATCGGGGTTGGACACCCCGAGACCGAGCCGGAACCGCCCGCCGGACACGCTGTCGAGCGTGGCCGCGGTGAGCGCGGTCAGCACGGGGGTGCGGGCAGGCACCTGCATCACCCCTGACGCCAGTGCGATCCGCCGCGTGCGCGCCGCCACGGCACCCAGCACCGTGGGAGCGTCCGAGCGGAACCCCTCCGGTACGAGGGCCATGCCGTATCCCAGCCGCTCGGCCTCCTCCGCTACGTCGCAGGCGGTCTCGTGGGACAGGAAGACTCCCAGCTCCATGACTGAACTCCTTGGTCGGGTGGCGGCATCCTCACCGCGCGCGCTGGAGGACGGGCGGAGCCGTGGTCGATGCGGCAGGGCGGCGCCGCGTCCGTTCCAGGCGCGCTTCACCGCGGCGCGAACGATCCCCGAGCAGCGGGCCGCAGGATCAGGGCTCGGGCCGACACGGTCCAGGGAAGGGCCCGATCAGAGGAAGGTGCTGCCGTGCGCGTGCTGTTCGCCAGTTGGGCCTGGGCCTCGCACTACATGCCGCTCGCACCGCTGGTCTGGGCGCTCCAGGCGGCGGGCCACGAGGTCCGCGTGGCGAGCCAGCCGGCGCTGACCGGGGTGATCAACGACTCGGGTGCGACCGCCGTGCCCGTCGGCCCGGATCTGGACCACGGCGAGGTGCGGCGCCGGCAGATGGCGGGGATGACGTTCTCCGACGTTCCCCGGGTGCCGACCGCCGGGTCCTCCATGGCGAACTGGCCGCCCGAGCGGCTGCGCCGGGTGCAGCAGGTGTTCGGGACCTTCGCGGCGTACTCCGATGCGATGCTGGACGACCTCGCCGTGTTCGCCCGTGCCTGGCGGCCCGACCTGGTGGTGTACGACCCGACCACGTACGCGGGCCCACTCGTCGCGGCGTGGCTCGGGGTGCCCGCGGTCCGGCACGTGCACGGCATCGACGTCACCTACCAGGCCCGGAACGTCGTCCCGGATCTGATCAGGGCGATGGCCGCGCGGCTGGGGGTGGGCGAGGTGGACGTCCTCGGGCACGCGACCGTCGACCCGTGCCCGCCGAGCCTGCAGATCCCCGCGGACGTGCGCCGTGTCGCCATGCGCTATGTCCCCTACAACGGCCCTGCGGTTCTTCCGCGTTGGTTGCGAACCCCGCCCGCGCGGCCCCGGGTCTGCGTGACGTGGGGGACGTCGACCAGCCGTATCACGGGACCGGACACGTTCATGCCGGCGCGGCTCGTCAAGGCGCTGGCGGGGATGGACGTCGATGTCGTGATGGCCCTGGTCGGCAAGGACGCGGACCGTCTCGGGGAGGTCCCGCAGCAGGTGCGGGTGGTGGACTCGCTCGCCCTGCACCTGGTGCTCCCCGAATGCGCCGCGATCATCCACCAGGGCGGCAACGGCACCGCCCTGACGGCCGCGGTGCACGGAGTGCCGCAACTGCTCCTCCCGCAGATTCCGGACCAGATATTCCAGGCGGAGCGGGTGCTGGCGGCGGGAGCCGGGGACGTGCTGCGGCCCGAGGAGTTCGGCGAGGCCGAGACGGCCAAGCGGCTCGACGCGGTCCTCACGGGTGCCGCGTACCGCAGCCGTGCGCAGGCGCTGCGCGAGGAGATGCGGGACCAACCCGCACCGGCCGAGGCGGTCGCCCGGCTTGAAGAGCTGGCTGCCGGGCGGTGCTCGCCGGCTGCCCTGGGGGCTTGAGGAGGCAGACTGATGCGTGCGTTGTTCATCACCTGGGCCTGGAGGTCGCACTACTACCCCATGGTGCCGTTCGCCTGGGCGCTGCGCGCCGCGGGCCACGAGGTCATGGTCGCCAGCCAACCTTCGTTCGCCGGGGTCATCACCGAGGCCGGGCTTCCCGCGCTGCCGGTCGGCGAGGACATCGACCTGAAGAACCGCGTCATCGTGCCCGGAAGGCAGCGCCCGGCGAGCCTGGACGACAGCGACGAGGGCGAGGCGGGGTATGCCTCGGCAGCCGAGCGCGGGCTGCGGGACATCGCCTGGACGGCGGCGCCCGCCGAGAGCGCGGCGGCGATGGCGGTCGACACCTACCGGTTCGCCGAGCACTGGAAGCCCGATGTCGTCGTGTACGAGCCGATGGCCTACCTCGGCCCCGGCCTCGCTCGCGATCTGGGCGTGCCCGCGGTACGCCTGTTGTGGGCCACCGACTTCGCCGCCTCCATCGTGCAGCGCAACCCGGACATGTTCGACCAGCTCGGCGGGCAGCTCGGCCAGGACGTGGCGAAGTCGTTCGGCGATGTGACACTGGATCCGTCCCCGCCGTCGCTGCGGATCTCCCACGACGACGTGGTGCGCCGACCGATGCGGTACGTGCCCTACAACGGCCCTGCCGTGCTGCCCGCCCACCTGCGCACGCCACCCGCCCGGCCACGGATCGCCGTCACCTGGGGCGGCTCGCTCTTCGACCTGGGCTGGCACGACGGCATCCTCGGCCCCCACGTCGTACGCGCCCTCGCCGGACACGACGTCGAGATCGTGATCGCCACCAGCGACGCCCAGCGGCACCTCTACACCGACCTGCCCGGCAACGTCACCCACATCGGCCCCGTCGCCCTGCACCTTCTCCTGCCCTCCTGCGACGCCGTCATCCACCAAGGCGGAGCGGGCACCACCATGACCGCCATGACCACCGCCACCCCCCAACTCATCATGCCCTGGGCTCCCGACGCCGCCGTCAACGCCCGGCAGATCGAGAAGACCGGCGCCGGGCGGCACCATTCCACCCAGGGCCTCGACGCCGCCGCTCTGCGCACCACCGTGGACGCCTTCCTCACCGATCTGCCCGACCACCGCAAAGCCGCCGATCTCCTGTACGCCGAACACCTCGACATGCCCGTTCCCGGCGATGTCGCCCGCCACATCGAGCAGCTCCTCCCGGTGGACGGCCCTGCCCGCCCCTGACGGGCGTACCCCCCAACCATCCGCAGTGAGTCCCCGGTACGAAAGGCAGCGAGCCATGTGGTGGAAGGACATCTACGTCAGTGCCAGCGCGGCGTGGCTCGGGCGCCGGGAAGACGTCTGGGACGCGGTCGCCGAAGGCCGCTACGACGCGGCGGAGGCGGCCCGGGACGAGTACCACGCCGTCCGGGTCGCGGACGACGTCCACCCGCCGGACATGGCGGTGGCGGCGGCCCGGCTGGCCGTGGAACGGTCTGCCGTCCCTACGGGCGACTTCGCCCTCGTCGCGCACGCGAGCGTCGGTTTCCAGGGGCGGGACCACTGGGTCCCCGCGTCGTACATCCAGGCGCGTACGGTCGCCGGAAGCGCGACGGCCCTGGACATCCGGCAGGCCTCCAACGGCGGCCTGGCCGCCCTCGACCTGGCCGCGTCCTGGCTGGCGGCACGCTCTGAGTCCAGGGCGGCGCTGGTCACCACGGCGGACCGGTACGGCCTGCCGGAGTTCGACCGCTACCGGTCCGACAACGGCCTGCCGCGGGGCGACGGCGCCGCAGCGATGGTCCTGTCCCGGGGCGAGCGTGCGGGCACGACGGCGGTCGCCCGGCTGCTGTCCACCGTGTTGTCCGGTGACTCCACGCACGAGGGCGCGTACCGGGGCACCCGTCCCTGGGGCGAGCCCCGCGCAGGCCGCACCGTACCGGTCGACCTGCGTGCGCGGACCCGGGAGTACCTGGCGACGGGGGCCACCGGCGATGCTGTCGTGGCGGCGCTGACCGCGGGGCAACAGCGCGCCTTGAAGCAGGCGCTGGACGAGGCGGAGGTCAAGGCCGACGAGGTGGCCCGGTACGTGTTCCCCAACGGCCGGTGGTGGAACAGCGACCTCGATGCGGACCGCACCACCTGGGAATGGGGCCGCCAGGTCGGCCACATGGGCGCGGGCGATCAGGCGGCTGCCTTCACCCACCTCGTGGAGACGCGAGCGGTGCGGGCCGGCGACCGCGTGGTCCTGTCCGGCGCGGGGGTCGGCATGAACTTCGGCTGTGCCGTCCTGGAGATGCTGCAGATCCCGGACTGGGAGACGCCCGGGAACGCTGCGGGCACGTGGGTGGAGGAGAGTCTGTGATGGCCGTCCTGAGCGCGTTCGTGCTGGCCGCCAGCGGAGTGCTGGCCGGCGTGCTGGTCGCGGTGGCCCTGGGGGTCGTACCCGCGTTCCGGGGGCTGCCTGCGGACCAGTACATCCGTGTGCACCGGCTCGTCGGACAGCACTACGACCATGTCATGCCGCCGCTGGTGATCTGCTCCACCGGGGTCGACATCGCCCTGGCAGTCCTGGCCGACGACGGTGGCCGCGTCGTCCTGTTCACGGCCGGCGCCGTCGCCCAGGCGGGGGTGAGTGTGGTGTCCCAGCTGGCCAACGTGCCCATCAACCGGACGGTCAAGAGCACCGATCCGCTGTGCGTCGGCCCTGACTGGGACGATCCGCGGGCCCGCTGGGCGCACTGGCATCTGGTGCGCACCGTGCTGGCGCTGTGCGCCGTGCTGGCCAACGCCGCCGCCCTGGCGATCCACCGATGACGAGTTGACGAGATGACGACCCGTGTCCGTGTCCGTGTCCCACCGACTGTGAGGTTTCGACGATGACCGAGCTCGCCGAGTCCATGCCAGATGCTGCCTCCGCCGCGGTCAAACGCCTGGCGAACGGGTTCTGCCACGCGAAACTGCTGCTGGCCGCCGAGGAACTCGGCGTCTTCGCCCACCTGCACCGTTACGGTCCCTCGACAGCAGAGGACCTGGTGGAAGGGCTGCCGCTGCATCCTCGCGGCGCCCGTGACCTCCTGCACGGGCTGGTCGTGCTGGGGCTTCTGGAGCGGCGGGACGGCCGCTACGCCAACAGCGCCGCGGCCACGGCGGCCTTGGTGCCGGGCGGGGCGGACTACGTGGGCGGGTTCCTGCGGCGCGCCGACCGGATGCTGTACCCGGCGTGGCAGCACCTCGCCGAGGCCTTGGTCTCCGGCAAGCCGCAGACGCCCGGCGCCGGACCCGAGGCGTTCCGGGCCATGCTGGGCGATCCGCATCAGCGTGAGCAGTACCTGAGGATGATGGACTCGGCCAACGGGCTCGTGGCGGGCCACCTCGCAGGCGCCTTCGACTGGGCCGCCCACAGGCACGTCGCCGACATAGGCGGTTGCCGCGGCAACCTCGTGGGGCAGTTACTGAGGCTTCATTCCACCTTGCGCGCCACGGTGTTCGACCTGCCGGAGCTTGCGGAGTCGTTCGCGGAGCACGCCACCGCGCTCGGCGTCGCCGACCGCGCCGACTTCCGGACCGGGGACTTCTTCACCGATCCGTTGCCCGAAGCCGATGTGCTGGTCCTCGGCCACGTCCTGCACAACTGGTCGGTGGAACAACGAAAATTCCTCGTCGCCAAGGCGTACCGGGCGGTCAGGCCGGGTGGCGCGTTGCTGATCTATGACGCGATGCTCGACGAGGAACCCACCGACCTGGCGCGCGTCCTGGTGAGTCTCAACATGCTGCTGGTCACCGAGGAGGGCTCCGAGTACACGGCCGGCGAGGCCACCGCGTGGCTGGGGGCCGCGGGCTGCGGCGACGTGCGGGTCGCTCCGCTCGGTCCGGCCGACACCCTGGTCGTCGGCCGCAAGCCCGCCGCCTGAGGGCACGGCACGGAAGGGGGGTTGGAAGCGTCATGCTCGCGGTCTACTGTTCCCGGCCCGACTCCGCCGACCCGCTGCGAGCCGCGGTGGTCGGTGACTATCCCCGGCAACCGGTGCCCGAGGGGTGGAGGGTCGTCCGGATGCTCACCACGTCGCTGAACATGCGGGAGATCAACGTACTCGGCGGCCGTGCGGGCACCGGGCAGCGCTATCCGGTCATCCTGGGCAGCGACGGCTGCGGTGTGCTCGACGACGGCACCGAGGTGGTCGTGCACGCGTCCGTGGGGTCCCCCGGCTGGACGGGGCCGGAGAGTGTGGACCCGGGGCGCACCGTGCTCTCCGAGCGGCACGAGGGGACCTTTGCGGAGTTCGCGGTGGTGCCGTGCCGCAACGCGCTGCCGAAACCGCCCGAACTGTCGGCCGTCGACGCGGCGTGCCTGCCCACCGCGTGGCTGACCGCGTACCGCATGCTGTTCGTCACCGCGGGCGCCGTGCCCGGTCAGACGGTGCTGGTCCGGGGCCGTCGGCGGCTGGGCACCATCGCCTCGGCGGTGATCGTGCTCGCGAGCGCGGCGGGCGTGCACGTGTGGGTCGCCGGGGAACCGGACGACCGGGAGCTGGCGTCGGGGCTCGGTGCGGAGGTCTTCGTCACCGACTCCCGCCTGCTCCCCGCGCCCGTGGACGCCGTACTGGACGCCTCCGTCAGCGGAATGGGCTGGCTGGACGACGTGGCCGCCGTACACCCGCACGGGGCGATAGTCTGCGCGGGCTACCGGGCCGGTGGCGGAACGCTCCCGCGGAGCGCGGCGGACGCCATGCGCAACCTGGTGTTCCGGGAGATCCGGGTACTGGGCTCGGGCATGGGAACGGCCGATGACCTCCGTGGCCTGATGGAGTTCCTCGTCGCCACTGGTGTGCGGCCCGCGGTGGCCGACGTACTCGACATCCGTGAGGTGGGCCGCGGTATGCGCGCCATGCTCACCGGGGCGACGACCGGCAAGCTCGTCTTCCGGCTCCCTTGAGCCTGCCGGTCTGCGCCGGGGGATGGTGCGCGGTGGTCAGCCGGATCGTCCGGTGTCGAGGAGGCGCTTGCTGCGCAGGATGCGTTCGGCGCCGGCCAGGGAGTCGCTGACGGCTTGGTAGCCGTATTCCCGCATGGCGGTTTCGTACTGTGCGATGGCGGGTTGGACGAGGTCAGGGAAGTCCGCGACCTCGGCGAGGTTGCGCGCCAGGGCGGCGGCGTCGCGCAGGGCGACGTTGGCGCCGACCCCGCCCACGGGGGTGGTGGCGTGGATGGCGTCGCCGAGCAGCGTGACCCGGCCGGCCGGCCAGGTCGCCCCAGGCCGGCAGGCCTGTATCGCCAGGGGGAAGGTCACCGCCGCGAGTGACTCGGCCAGCATCCGCTGCACGATCGGGCTCCATTGAGCGGTCATGTCGCGGGCCTTCGCGTGCAGCCATTCCGGGGAGCTGCCGAAGAACTGCGCCGCGTCGACCCCGAACTGCTCGGCGGGGGCGATGAGGTTCCACTTGAGGTAGTCGTCGACGGGGGTGACCTCGGCCGGCGGGGCGAACTGGGCGATCGCCTCGTCAATGGGCATCTGGGGCTGGAAGGACCCGAGTGCCAGGGTGCGGCCCTGCGGGCCGAGGACGGGCCGGGAGCCGCCGAAGACGTTGTCCGGCAGCCACTTGCGGTTCTGCTCGTCGAGCATCAACTGGCCGTAGATCGACCACAGCCCGGTATCGATGACCTCGGCGTCCGGCACGAGTTGGCCGCGCACCGTCGAATTGATCCCGTCAGCGCCCACCAGAACGTCCGCGAACCAGATGCTGCCGTCCCGGCAGTGGGCCACGACCCGGTCGTCGACAAGCTCGTAACGCTCGAATTCCTTGTCGAAGAAGACGTGGCCGCTCATCTCGGACATCAGGATCTGGCGGAGCGTGTGGCGGTTGACGACGATGCTCGCCGTCGCCTCGTCCACGGGCCGGGCGGGGACGGCGGAGTGCAGTTCGTTGAGGTTCTCGTCCAGCGTCACGCCGCGGGACTGGTAAGGCTTGTTCGCCGTCGCGGTGACCAGCTGGTAGTAGTCCTCGTCCAGGCAGTCCGCGAGCGCGGCCCGGCCGTGTGCGTCTATCTTGAGCCGGAGGCCCTGCGCCCGGGCGTCCGGGGCGACGTCCCGTTCCAGGACCACGACTCCGATCCCTCGTTTGCGCAGCCCCTGCGCGAGGCACAGCCCTCCCACGCCGGCACCGGCTACCAGTACGTGCATCTCATCCTCCAGAGGTCGAACGTGTCGACGCGGTCGGCGATTTTGCTCTCCTGCACGCGCTCGGTGACGGCACCCGCCCGCAGCCGGGCCCGGCTGCGCCATCAGCCATGGCGCTGCTCGGTGCGCCGGGCGGTGAGGAAGGCGTTCAGCCGAACGGTGCCGGCGGTTCCGTCCACCTCGACCAGGTCCCCGTCGCGCAGGACGGCGGTGGCGTTGCCCGTGGCGACCACTGCCGGGATCCCGTACTCGCGGGCGAGGATCGCCGGATGGGACAGCAGGCTGCCGCCGTCGGCGACGAGGCCCGCGAGGCTGGGGAAGAGCACCGCCCACTGCGCGGTGGTCTCGGGGCAGACGAGCACGTCACCCTTGCGCACCCGGCCGAAGTCGCCCGGGCCGCGGACGATGCGGGCAAGGCCGGTGGTCCGGCCGGCGGAGGCGCCGAGCCCGCCGAGTCCGCCGAGTCCGTCCGTCTGTGGTGTCTGCGGCGGTGCCGTCTGCATCTGGCGGGTCGTCCAGCGGGCCACGTCCCTCACGTGCCGGACGCCTGCGGGGAGTTCGGACGGGTCCGGGTCCGGGTCCTGGGCGGGTCCGGCGGTCGGGGTGCCGTAGAAGCGCGGCCCGGGGTGGGCGAGGGCCCACTGGTGCCGTGTCCGGCCGAGCCGTACCTCCTGGTGGAGGTCGGCCGAGTTGCCGAGTGCGGCCAGGGCCTGCTGGAGCGGGACGTGGAAGACGTCCTCCTGCCGGTCCAGCCGTCCCGCGGCGGCCAGGCGGGCACCGATCTCCAGGGCGGCGTAGCGCAGCAACGCCCAGGCGGAGACGGCCAGATGGGACTTCTCGTCGCGGATGGGCGCGCTGAGCTCGGCGGCGGCGAGCGCCGCGGCGAAGGCGTGGCGTTCGGTGGCCGGCCGGGAGGCGAGCCGGCGTTCCAGCTCGGCGCGGAGCGGGTGGACACGGCGGGCCAGGGCGGCGCGGCGCTCCTCGGGGTCGAAGTGTTCGTCGAGTTGCGCGCTCACCATGGCGAGTACCACGGCGGGCCGTTCGGCGAACGTCGGCTCGGTGAGGTCGAAGCCGGGGCTGCGGTGGCCGTGCTCGTCGAGGTACGTCTCGAACGCCTCGGCGAAGTGCGGGTTGAGCGAGTGAAGGCGTTCGAGGGCGCCCGTCGTGTCGCGTTCCAGCTCCGCACGCAGGACGGGGTCGTCGGCGGCCTGCCTGGCCAGGTCACCCAGTCCGATGACGGCGCCCATATGTGCGCCGGCCAGCCCGCCGCGCAGGGGCAGCAGGTCGCCCGGCGGCCAGTCGAGGTACCGCTGGGCCAGCAGGCCCAGTTGTGCACTGAGGAACATGGCGGCTCCGGCGAGCCGGAAGTAGACGTCGTGGAATTCCGCGAAGAACGCGGCGACCTCCTCGGTGTGGGCGGCCAGCGCCGGCTCGGTCAGGGCCCGGATGTCGCGTTGGCGTAACTGCCCGATGCGCGCAGCGTAGGCCGGTTTCCACTCGGACTCCCAGCGTTCGACGAGGGCGAGCGGCTCGCCTTCCGCGACCTGTTCGGCGATGCGCCGCGTGCTCCCGGCCTCCGCGGGACCGGAGTTGAGGTACACCCAGCCGCCGATCTCCGTCGCGGTCAGCGCGACTCTCGTGGTGAAGGCGAACAGGTGCCGCGCGGACGCCGACAGCACGGGCAGGTACACGGTGGCCTCCAGGCGGGGCCTCGGGGCCGGGGACCTCGGGTCCCTGACGTGGAAACCCGGCGGCACCTCCACGGCGGGGGGCGCCGGATCGTCCGCGAGCGTGGTGATGGGCCGGGCCTGCAAGAGCCACAACGTGCCGTCGCTGAACGCCCATTCCACGTCCTGGGGCGTGCCGAACTGCTCGGCGACCCGGTCGGCGAGCTGGGCCGCCTCGCCTGCCTGCGCCGCGGTGATGGCCTTGCCGGGACCGGACACCAGTCGGGCCGTGCCGTCCCGGACGGACCACTCGTCGGCGTCGCTCTCGCCCGCCATCAGCCGGTCGCCGAGACCTGTCACGGCGCTCACCAGAGTCTCGTCGCGGTCGCCGGTGACCGGGTTCGCGCTGAAGGCCACTCCCGCCGCGGTGGCGGGGACCATGGCCTGGATGAGGACGCCGACCGGTGCGGGGGTGCCCACGCCGCTTCGGTAGGCGGCGAGGTGGTCGGAGAACGCCGAGGCCCAGCACTGCCGGAGCGCCTTGATCACGGCGTCGACGCCGACCACCTTGAGTACCGAGTCGTATTGTCCGGCGAACGACCGTCCCGCCAGATCCTCCTCGACTCCGGACGACCGGACCGCGACGGGCACGCCGCCGAGTGCGTCGAGCGCCGCCGACAGCTCCTCGCGCAGCGCCGATGGGAGGGGGGCGGTGCGGATGCGCTGCACGGCGGCGCGCGGGTCGTCGCCGACGCCGTCGAGTACGTCCGCGAGAACCTGCCAGGGCACCGCGAACCCGTCGGGCACGCGGAAACCGGCGTGGCGTGCCTCGCCGAGTACCGCGGCTTTCCTTCCGACCCGGTCCCAGTCGTCGAAGCGGAGTCGGGCGAGTTGAATGAGATCGGCCATCGGCTCTGTGACTCTTCCGTCGCTAGGTGTCCCGCGCGGAGCGGGAGTTGGCGTGTCTGTGACTGTTGGGATGGTCGGTGGGGACGAGCTTCTTCGAGACCGGGCCGGTGGTCACGAACAGCATGATCCCGGCGTCGTCGCACGGGAGCAGGAAAGCCGATGTCAGAACCATGGCCGCGGCGATTTCGACGAATTGGGGGCCCACCACCACATCCGGTTTGCGCCAGTGAATCGTGCTCGCGCCGTGAACGCCCCGATCAAGATGCCGGGGGCCGTGAGCGCCGGTATCACGCGGACGCCGAACGCGCTCAAGGCCTGAGAACCGCCGATCGGCAAAGAGCGAGGAATGCGGTTGCGATGCCGCCGAGCTGCGGTCGTTTCCGCTTCATAGGTTCCCCTGCGCTCCTCGCCTTGCGTGCTCGGTTCGTCAGCAGTCATTCCGCCGGCCCCCGGACCGTGTAGTGGACTACATACGGCCTTCGCCGAAAGTTTTCTCCCCTGTGCGGTGCTCCGGGCCCGGCGCGAGTATCTTTTCGCCGGTTCAGGTTCCGACCGCGCGCATCATGGCGAGTTCGCCGTTCATCAGGGCATCCATGAAGGAGTGGACCAGCGGAGGCATGACGTAGCTGCCCGGTCCGATGCCGGCGGCGACCGAGCGCAGAAACCGCAGATCTTTCAGCTGGGTGAGGACGCGTTCGGCGTGGAGGCGGTCCCAGCCGCACAGTTCGGCGATCCGCACCGACGTCATGGAGGTGAGCTCGGAGACCGCCATCATGGTCAGGGCCTTGCGTCCCTGGCCGTCGAGCAGGCGGTACCCGGCGGCGTAGGTGTCGCGGATGTCCCATTCCCCGAAGCGGAGTTCCTCCAGCCGGGCCTCGGGGTCGGTCAGCCGCTGGGCGGCTGCCGTCAGCGAGGTGTATGCGCCGGTGGCGATTTTTGCGGCCACGATGCGCAGCGCCACCGGAAGCTGGTCGCACAGCCGGGCGATGTCGTGGGCGACGTCCTCCTCGCCCGCCATGCGTTCCGCGCCGACCATCGAGCCCAGGATCGCCACGCACTCGTCCAGCGCGGGGACGTCCAGCCGGAACGACCGCGACCCCTCTAAGCCGCCGATGGCCAGCTGCGTTCCGGTGATGAGGACCGTACTGCCCGGTCGCGACGTCAGCAGCGGGCGTACCTGGACGCGGGAGGCGGCGTTGTCCAGCAGGATGAGGACCTCGTGCTGCCCGGTCCAGCTCCGGAACAGCTGGGAACGCTCGTCGAGGTCGGCCGGGATCTCCTCGCCCTTGAACCCGGCACCGCGCAGGAAACGGCCGAGCACCTGGTACGGCTCGACGGTGCCGCCGCCCAGGTCGGCGTAGAGCTGGCCGTCACAGAAACGGTCCCTGATTTCGTGGCAGACACGGACCGCGAGCGCGGACTTCCCCGTCCCCGGGCTGCCCGTCAGGGTCACGACGGTCGGCGCCAGGGTGTTCTGGTTCGTCGTCAGGATACGGTCCAGCTGCTCTATCTCGGCAGCCCGTCCAGTGAATTCCGCGATGTTGCCGGGCAGTTGTGCCGGGGAGATCGTCTCCCGCGCCTGCCACGATGACTCGATTTCGCTGACGGTGCTGGAGTCAGCGTTCAGAATCTTGTTCTGGAGTTCCTGCAGACTGGCTGAGGGGTCGATGCCGAGTTCGTCTTGCAGGTTCCTCCGGATCATCTGGTAGACGACCAGCGCCTCGGAGCGCCTGCCCATTCTCTGCAGGCTTATCATGAGTTTCGCGTGCAGGTTCTCGTGATACGGGTGCTCGGCACACAGCAGTTTCAGTTCCGCGACGAGTTCCTGATGATATCCGAGCCGCAGCTTGGCCTCGATCCCCAGTTCCACGGCCTGCAGCACGGATTCACCGATCTGGCCTATGTAGGAAGCGATTATCTCACCTCCGATCACATCGTTCAGCGGTGCCGCCGGGCACATATCGAGTGCCTTGGTGACGATCGCGAGTGCGGATTCGTCGGCTCCTTCCTGAAGATGCTCCCGGGCCTGCTCCACCAGGTTACGAAAAATGTCCAGGTCCAGTTCTGTCGACCTGAGCCGCAGTTCGTAGCCGATCGGCTTGGTGAGGAGGATTTCCTTGCCGTTGAGGCCGTTCTGGGTGAGGATCTGCCGCAACTGGTACATGTACGTCTGCAGGGTCGCCGTGGCGCTCACCGGCGGCTCCTGCCCCCAGAGTTCGCTGATCAGCGACTCGATCGCCACCACCCTGTTGCTACGGAGCGCCAGATAGGCGATGATCGTCCGCAGTTTCGGAGCTGTCGGCGTGACGTCGACGCCCCCGACGGTGAGACTCAAGGGACTGAGCACCGAAATCATCAACGATGACGCGTCCGCTCTTCCGGTGCCGCGGTTTACCCGATGACGGTCCGATTCACTCCCGTTGCCGTCTGCGGCGCACCGGTCAGCCGCCACATCTTTATACTGCCACATACCGAACAGATCTCCCCTGTTGCCAAGCTTCCCGCTACTGGTCATCCATGACGAGTTCAAATGCCATAGACAGCGGTGCGATTCGGCCATGCACGTTCGATAATTGCTCGCGATCACCATTAAAAACTAGGTGTCTCAAGCACACAAGGCGGTATTCACATATGGCCCGATAGCTTCCCCGCACCGGACGGCCGACGAGCCGGTCTGCGGCCCGGGGAGGGCAACGGTCCGTCACCTGTGCGTTGCGAACAGTGCGCTTGGGTCAGAAGAATCGGGAACAATCCGGCAAAGTCTCGGTACTTGTCGCGGCCGGCACCGCCCGTCGGCTCGCAGTTGCATTTGTATTTCTACACCATTTCCTTGCCAGATCATTGCCTTGGGGTTCAGTATCGGCCTTCTTGTGTGCAGATCCGGTTGCGTACCCGAGGAGTTCGTTTCACTGAATGGCTCCGGGATATACAGGAAAGGCGGGAGCGTCATGAATCAAGCCCTGTCACGTAATCGGTGGTACCGAGGTATGACGGACATCGTTGACATCGCGCACTGATCGGCCATCCCGTGACGTGCGTCGGTTGGTGTCAGCGGCGGATCCCGGAAGCAGGCGAAGACGGCGCCGCAGTCTGGTAACGGAATTTTCGCCCCGGTGCGCGATGACAGCCGCAGGCCACGACTGGTCGCCGCGGCGGCGCAGTGGTACCGGCGGACGCGAGTCATCGCGGCGAGTCGGCACACACCTTCACAACCGTGTCCACTTCCGCGCGCCACAGGCCGGCGAGGCGCGCCGCGCGCCGCTGGTCGAGGACGTCGACGCGGTGTTTGATCCGCGCCGTGGTCCTGGTGGCGAACCACACCTCCAGCGTCACCTCGAACGCGGACTCCGGCTTGAGCCGAGGCACGTACACACTCTCGGCGCCATCGAGGCGCAGGGTGAGATCAGTCTGTTCCTGCGATACGAACGCCGCCTGGCACAACGGTGTGCGGTGTGCGTCGTGGGCGACGGCTTCGCCGACGATGCTTTCCAGCGGAGAGAATTGGAAGCGCAGGGCCTTGGCCAGTCCCGCCACGGTTTGCCCGAGGTCGCGCTCGACGTCCCGCTCGACGTCCCGCTCAACGTCGCCCTCGACGTGTCCGGGGGCCCGGAACCTCAACGGCACCACCGAGACAAAACATCCGATCGCGGTCATGCTCGCCAGCGAGGTGCGCCCGCTGACCGGCAGCCCGACGGCAAAGTCGCGACCGCCGGTGAGGGCGCGCAAGGCCCTCACCCAGGCGGTGAGCAGAAGGGCGTTGGGCGTGGTGGCCGCGTTCCTCGCGGCCACTTCGAGCAGACCGGTGTGGCGGGGCGACAGAACGACCAGCTGTTCGCCGAGGGCGCCGGGTGAATCGGGCACGGGGCTCAGCGGCAACGGCAGGTCAGGCACGCCGACGAGGTCCTGGGCCCACTCCATCAGGTCGCTGCGGTCCCGTTCCGTCTCCGCCTCGCTCTGCGCACGCCAGATCCGCTCGTAGTGGCTGGGCGGATCGCCGGGCGGGAGTTCGCCGTGCCTCAACGCGCGGTAGGCGGCGCCGAGCTGGGAGAAGAACAGCGTCGCCGACCATCCGTCGAACGCGACGTGGTGCACGCAGACGACGAGGTGTGAAGGCCCGTCGTCGGTCGTGCCGCAGGCCACCAGCAGCGCCCGCACCGGCAGGTCGCGGTCCAGGTGGAAGGGGCGGTGGGCGAACGCGCGCAGAGCCTCCTCGTGCTCAGGCGGCGCGGCGTGGCGGACCTCCAGCACCTCGCCCACGGCGTCAGGTTCCACGACCGTGGTGAGGAGCCGGTGGGACTGCCTGGTGATGAGGGTGCGCAGGGCGGTGTGCCGGCCGATGACCGTGCGCAGGGCCCCCCGCAGCGCCGCCTCGTCGACCGGGCCGGTGATCCGGAACGTGAAGGAGTCCATCGCGTCCGGTGATCCGGGGCTCTCCTTCTCGCCGAACCAGTACCGGGCCTGCGGTGCGGGAAGACCGGCGAGCCACCGCACGTCCTTGGTCACGACGGCAGAACCAGCGACGTGAAGCAGGCGACGAGCGCGCGGTCCATGGCGGTCAGGAACGCCGAGAAGGCGGCCGGGTCGAACCGGTCGACGGCGCCCTTGGTGGCCGACATCACGAGCCGGGCCGCACCGTCGACGGTGCTGTAGGCGTTGCAGAGGTAGCCGGGGACGCTGCCGAAGTGGCCGATACCGGTGCGGCCGGGGGCGAACTCCCGGCGGAACAGACCAGGGCTGACGCCGGGGCTGGGGGGTGGCGGGACGAACGAGGTGACTTCGGCGAGCGCGGGCGGGGGCAGCAGCCGGCCGTCGAGCAGCGCGGCGAGGAACACGTCGAGGTCCCGGGCGCTGGAGATGATCTCGCCGGCGGCCCCGTACCAGGACGGGCTGGAGTGCGTGACGTCGGCCACCATCGGCCGCCCGTCGTGCCGGTAGCCGAGGTAGCCGTGGGCGTGCGGGCCGGGGATGGCCATGTCGCCCCCCGGCACGGTGGTGTCGGCCAGGCCCAGCGGCTGCACGATCCGCCGGTCCACCTGCTGTGCGTACGGTTCTCCGGTGATTTCCTCGATGAGCAGTCCGACCAGGACGTAGTTGGTGTTGGAGTACGCGAAGCCCTCTCCGGGCGCGAAGTACGCGGGCCGGTCCAGCGCGAAGCGGACCAGCTCGTCGGGGGTGTAGGAGGTCGCAAGCTGCCGTACGTACAGCTCGCCGCTGGTGGCGAAGAGCCCGGTCTGCGCCTTGCTGTCGCGCTCGTTCTCCCCCGAGTAGCTGTACAGGCCGCTGACGTGGGTGAGGAGCATCCGTATGGTGATGCGGCCATCAAGGCCGAAGCGCGGAAGGTACCGGTCGACTGGATCGTCGAGATCCAGCTCGCCCTCGGCCATGAGCAGCAGCACGACGGCCGCCACGAAGGTCTTGGTGACGCTGCCGATGCGGAAGCGGGCATCCTCGGGGACGGGATCCGGCCGACCGCGTCGGGCGACGCCCGCCGTGGCGGTCCACACGCCGAGCCGGTCGTGCACCCGTACCAGGACTCCGGTGGCCCCGGCGGCGACCATGTCGTCCATGGCTCTGGTCAGCGCCGTACGTGCGCCGCTGTGCAGCGGGGCCGACTGCGTGTCGTTCAACTCCTCGTCTCCCGTCCGTCGAAGGGTTGTCCGTCATCCGCGGCCGGCGGAGATCCAGTGCGGGTCCCGGGACCGGGCCCCCGCCACCGCCCCGGCCACGGCGTCCAGTCGCCGGATGTGGTCCTCGCCGAGCACGGCGCCGGCCGATGCGAGGTTGTCGGCCAGATACCGCCGTCGCCGGGTGCCGGGGATCGGCACCACCGGCAGGCCGAACTCCCGGCCCTTGGCCTTCAGCCAGGCAAGGCTGACTTGCGCCTGGGTCAGTCCGGTCTCCTCGGCGACCGAGGCGATGGTCCCGGTCGCGGAGACGTTCACCGCGAGGTTGTCCTCGCTGTAGCGCGGCATCAAGGCCCGTCGCAGGTCGTCGGCCGACAGCGAGTCCTCGCTGACCGTGCCGGCGAGCATGCCGCGGCCGAGCGGCGAGTACGGTACGAACCCGGCGCCGAGCTCGGCCGCCGCCGGGACCACCGTGGCCTCGACGTCGCGGCTCCACACGCTCCACTCGGACTGCACGGCCGCTATCGGGTGGACGGCGTGGGCACGACGCAGTTCGGCCGCGGTGACTTCGCACAGACCCAGGTGGCGCACCTTCCCGGCGGTGACGAGTTCGGCCATCGCGCCGACGGTCTCCTCGATCGGCACGTTCGGGTCCACACGGTGCAGGTAGTACAGGTCGATGGTGTCGGTGCCCAGCCGCCTGAGGCTGGCTTCGGCGCAGCGCGCCACATAGGACCGGTCGCCGCGGGCGCACCTGGTCCCCTGGAGATCGCCGGTGATGCCGAACTTCGTCGCCACCGTCACTTCGGCGCGCCGGTCGGCCAGCAGCCGGCCGACGAGTTCCTCGTTCGCGCCGTTACCGTACACATCGGCGGTGTCGAGGAAGGTGACACCGATGTCGACGGCGTGCCGCAGGAGCGCGAGTGCCTCGTGCGGGCTGACGGGTTCGGCAGCCGGGCTGAAGACCGACATGGTGGTGCCGAGGCCGACGGGGCTGAGCCGCAAGTCCTCGCGGAGAAGAACAGTCATGGTGGATGCAGCATGCCGGGGACGGCTCGGATACCGATCCAGCATCGCTGTCCTGTCCCTCGATCAGCAACTCGATGCGGGCACGAATCCGCTCCGACGGCCGCGCACCAGCGTCGGCGGCGCCACCTGAGGAGAACGGAGGTCGGCGCATGGACGCCCCCGATGGACGCGGAGAAAGCCCCGCGGCCGGTGGCAGGTGCCCGGTGGAGGCCGTGCCCGCAGGCGTGCCGCTGTTCCCGATGCGCCGGCCCTGCCCGTTCGGGCTGCCGGCCGCCTACGCCGAGATGCGCGAGCACGCGCCGGTACGGCGGGCGCGTCTGGCCGGCGGCTCCCTGGTGTGGCTGGTGTCCCGCTACGAGGACATCCGGACCCTGCTGGGCGACGCCCGGCTCAGTTCGGACCGGTCGCGGCCTGGTTTTCCCTCCCTCGACAGCGAGACCGCCCAGCTCGCCACCGTGCCGGTGTTTCTCGGCATGGACGCGCCGGACCATCTGGCGCACCGCCGCATGTTCCTGTCGGAGTTCCTGCCCAGGCAGGTCGATGAGCTGCGGCCGTTCGTGCAGAGTTGCGTCGATGGGCACCTGGACCGGATGGTCGCGCAAGGGCCGCCGGCCGACCTGGTGACATCGCTGGCGATGCCCGTGCCCGCGCTCACGATCGGCCGGATCCTCGGCGCGCCGGAGGGCGCACTGCCCCGGCTGGAGCAGTTGTCGGTGGCCGCGCTCACCCATCGTGGCACCGAGGCGTTCGAGGAACTGTTCAACTTCGTCAGGGAGATCGCCGACGACGCAGCCGCATCGCCCGCTTCGGCCGGCGCCGGCATGATCGGCAGAGTGCTCCGGGAGTACGTCGCGGCCGGTCAGCTCGAAATGTGGTCCATGCTGGCCACGGTGTTCGTCATCCTGCTGGCGGGCTACGAGACGACCGCGCACATGATCTCGCTGGGTGTCCTGACACTGCTGCACCATCCGGAGCAGCTCACCGCGGTACGCCGGCATCCGGAGTTGGTACCCCAGGCGGTCGAGGAACTGCTGAGGTTTCTGTCGGTCGGTGAGCTCGCCGCCGTGCGGATCGCGGCCGAGGACATCGAACTGCGCGGGACGACGATCCGGGCCGGCGACGGCGTGGTGCTGCTGGGCGCCGCGGGCAACAGGGACCCGAGGGTGTTCGAGGACCCGGAGCGCTTCGACGTCCACCGCTCCCCCGGTCGGCACCTGGCCTTCGGTCATGGCCCCCATGCCTGCATCGGGGCGCGGGTCGCGCGGCTGGAGCTGACCGTCGTCCTGACCACCTTGCTGGAGCGCCTGCCCGGTCTGCGGCTCGCGCAACGCATCCCCCACGACGCGGTCGACTACGAGGCCGTGCTCTTCGGGCTGAAGAGGCTGGAGGTCACGTGGTAAGCGCACCACCGCAGGCGGTCCTGAGCGGGGAAGCGGCCGAGCCGCCCACCGACTGGCCGGCCACTCTGAGCGCCGCGCTGCTGCGTGCGGCGGACGGTGGCCGCACCGTCACCACCGTCGACGCAGGCGGCGAGGAACTGGCGGTCACCTACGGTGATTTGGCCCGTGCCGCGGGCCCGGCGCGGTCGGCGCTGCGCGCGGCGGGCGTCGGTCCCGGTGAGCCGGTCGTGCTCGCGGTCCGCGACAGCATGCGATTCCTCACCGCGTTCTGGGCGTGTGTGCTCGAAGGAGCGGTACCGACCCCGATCGCGCCGCCGGCGGCGGGCCCCTCCGGGGAGGCCGACCGGGGCCGGCTGGGGGGCGTGTGCGAGCTGTTCCGCGGGCCGTTGGTCGTCGTCGACGAGGACTGGGCCGACGAGGACGCCGCCATCCGCCGCCTCGACCTGCGAGCGCTGCCCCCGTCCGGCAGCCAGGCGGCCGAGCCGCAGCCCGGTGGGGCCGTGCAGCGGTGCCCGGACGACGTCGCGGTGCACTTGCTGACGTCGGGCAGCACCGGCGTGGCGAAATGCGTGCCGCTGACCCACCGGGCGCTGGCCCACCGTGCCTGGGCCGCGGCCCGGCACAACGGGTTCGGGCCCGACGAGGTCGCGCTGAACTGGATGCCGCTCGACCACATCGGCGGTCTGGTCATGTGGTGCCTGCAGTCCGCGTTCTTGGGGTGTGACTACGTCGACGTGGACACCCGCCTCATCCTCGGGGACCCGCTGGCCTGGCTCGACCTGCTCAGCGCGCACCGCGCCACGATGACCTGGGCGCCCAACTTCGCGTACGGCCTCGTCAACAGCGAGCTGCGCCGGGGCACCGGGCGCAGCTGGGACCTGCGCGCGCTGCGGCACGTGCTCAACGGTGGCGAGGCCGTCGTCGGCGCGACCGCCCAGGAGTTCGCCGCCCGGCTGGCCGGGCACGGTCTTCACACGGACGCCGTGCACCCGAGTTGGGGCATGTCGGAGACGGGTTCCGGGGTGGTCTACTCGCGCCTGGACGCCGCCGACACCGCCGTGGGCATGGTGCATGTGGACGCGGCCTCCCTCGATGGTGCACTGGCCTTCGTCCGCCCCGGCCTGCCGAGGTCGCTTGCCCTCACCGTCACGGGCGTCCCCCTGCCGGGCGTCACGGTCCGCATCACCGGCGAGGACGGCCAGGTGCTGCCGTGCGACCGGGTGGGCGACCTGGAGATCAGCGGGTCCACGCTGTTTCGCGGTTACGTGGGCAACGTGGAGGCGAACCGGCAGGCGTTCACCGCCGACGGCTGGTTCCGCACCGGGGACCGGGCGTTCGTCCACGAGGGCGAGCTGACCCTCGTGGGGCGGGGAACCGACGCCATCGTCGTCAACGGTGTCAACGTCCCCGTCCACGACATCGAGGCGGCACTGGAGTCGGTCCCCGACCTCAGGCCCGGCTTCGTCGCGGTGTGCGGGGTGCACACCCACCGCGGACAGCGCCGCACCGTCGTCTTCGCGGCCCGCACCTGTGCCGCCACCGCGACGTCGCAGGAACTCGTCGCCTCCGTACGTGAGGTGACGGGACGTCAGTTCGGTTTCATGCCCGACGACGTGGTGTTGATCCCGGCGGAGTCCTTCCCGAAGACGGCGATCGGCAAGATCCAGCGGAAGCGGCTCGCCAAGGAGTACGCCCGTTCCGAGGACCCGGCATCCTGGATGTGCACGGAGATCTGGGACCCCACCCCCGCGCCACCGCTCCAGGGGACGCAGCCAGAGGCGCTGCTGCTGTTCGGCGACGCGGAGGACGCGCGAATCGCGCCGCCCGGCAGCGTCGTCGTCTCACGCGGCCCCGCCTTCCGTGAACTGACCCCGCTGCGCTACGAGATCGACCCGGACGACCCCGCCTCGCACGCGGCTGTGCACACCGCCCTGGACCGTCACGGCCTGCGTCCCCGGACGGCGGTCTACACCTGGCTGCCCGGCCCGGACACCACGCTGCCCCGGACACCGGGGCCCGAGGTCCTCGACGGAGGCGGCCCCGCCTCGCTGCTGGTCGCCCTGCAGTCCGCGCAGCGTGCCCCGGCACCTCCTGAACGGTTTCTCATCGTGACGCGCCACGCATGCGCGGTCCGCGCGGACGAACCGGTGAACCCGCTGGCGGCGACCGTGACCGGACTGGTCAGGACGGCACGGACGGAGGGCGTCCGGCTCGACGTGCGGCAGGTGGACTTCGGCACGGCCGAGACCCCCGCCACCGTCCTGGACACCCTGGCCGGCGAGGCTCGTAGCGCCGACGGCGAGGCCGTCGCCGCCTATCGGGACGGCACCCGGTACGTGCCCCGCAAGGTCCCCGTGCAGGCGCCGGCTCCGGCTGGCCGCGGCGCCCCGTCCGCGTTGCGCACCGGCGCGACGGCACTGATCACCGGTGGTTTGAGCGATGTGGGGTACGAGCTCGCGCGGCACCTCCAGGGCCGGTACGGCATGGACCTGGTGCTGGTGGGACGCACCCCGGTGTGCGTGGGCGGCGCCGGAGAGCGCGCGCGGCGTCTGACCGCGCTGGCGGAGCGGGGCCGCGTGCACTATGTGTGCTGCGACGCCGGTGACGAGGCGGCCCTCGAGGGGGCCGTCACCGAGACGGAGTCCCGGTGGGGCGGCACGGTGGGGCTGGTGCTGCACCTCGCGTCGCAGGACGTGGGCAGCAACTGGCTGGAGCCGGAGGGGCATGTGGTGGCGAACGAGCCGGTGGACACGTTCCGCTCCGTCCTGCGGAACAAGTTCCTGACCGCCTGGGCCGCCGCGCGACTGGCGGCCCGGCGCCCCTCGTGCACGCTGGTGCTGTTCTCCTCGCTCAACGGCGCCTTCGGTGCCTCCCCGTTCGGCTCCTACGCGGCGGCCTGCACAGGCGTCGACGCCTTCGCCCGCGGCCCGCGCCGGCCCGGGTCCGCATCGGCGCACGCCCAGGCGTGGAGCGTGTGGTCGGGCCTCGGTATGAGCCGGAAGGCCGCCGAGCTCGACGTGGCGGTCCGCCGCCGGGGCTTTCGGACCATGGACCGGGACGAGGCAGTCGACCTGTTCGAGCTCGCGCTCGACGCGGGCGAGCCCTACCTGCTGCTGGGTTACGTCCCGGGACGGGGCACCGGGACGCGGGACGCGGACCGGCCCGGTCCGCGGTCCGCGCGGGCAGCCACCGGGGACGTCCGCCCGCTGACACCGTGGCAGGACGCTGTCGTCCGGGTGTGGTCGCAGGTGCTGGAGCGGCAGGACGTAGGGGTCGACGACAACTTCTTCTCCCTGGGCGGGACTTCGGTCATGGCGATCCGGGCTGCCGCTCTCCTGTCCGACGACTGCGGCGTCCGCGTCCCGGTCGTCGAGATCTATGACAACCCGACGGTGCGCGCACTGGCCACCGTCGCCGAGCGCGCTGCCGAGCAGCCTGGACCGTCATGAGCGCCCGGGGGCCGGGGCGAGGTGACGGCGCCCCGGCGCCCGGCTGGAGCGTCGTCAACGGTTCCTGATCACCCTGCAGCCGCGGGGACGGCCGCACGCCACGCCTCCCTGACGCCGTCGGTCAGGGACGTCCGCGCCTGCCAGCCGATCGCGGTACGGGCCCGCCGCACGTCCAGCCAGACCTGAGCGCGGTCGAGGCCGCGGGACGGTAGGTGTTCGAAAACCAGGGGACGGTCCACCACCCTCCGTACGACGTCGGCCAGTTCGGCGAGGGAGGTGGGCCGTCCTGAGCCGACGTTGAGGACCAGTGGGTTTCCCCAGGTGGCCAGGAGCCCGCTCCGGTCGACGTGCAGAAGCCGGTGCATACAGTCGACGACGTCGTCGATGTACACGTAGTCCCGGGTGCTTGCCGGGTCGCCGATGATCCTCAGCGGTGTGCCCTCGTGCACCGCGCGCAGCCAGTGGGCCAGGACGCCCTGCCCGGCCGTCGCGCGCTGTCGGGGACCGTAGACGTTCGACAGGCGCAGGATGATGCCCGGGATGGTGCCGCAATACGCGGACAGCTCCTCCTCCAACGCTAGTTTGGCGGCGCCGTAGGAGGCCGTGGCGCGGGTCGGCGAGACTTCCGAGAACGGCGGGCGGACGTCCGGGTCATACACCGTGCCGCCGGAACTGGTCAGCATCACCGTTGGCGGATCCTGCATCTGGGCCAGTCGGCAGAGCAGTTCCGCGAACAGCCGGTGGTCCGCCTGGGCCCTTTCGGGGTGCTGTTCCCCGAGCAGCGGGTTGATGCTGCTGGCGAGGTAGAAGACGACGTCCGCGGTGAGCAGGCAGTGCGCGAGCCCGACGGGCGGCATGAAGGCGGCCTTCCTGGTGAAACACGCGGTGTCGATGCCCGTCTGGTGCAGCACCGCGCTGAGCTCCCTGCCGATGAATCCGCCCGCTCCGATCACCACTGCCCGGCGTATGGTGATGGGCTTCCCGCGGGATGCGAGTCCGGGCATCTGGTGCGCCCCCCTTTTTCCTTGGCTTTCCATTGGCGCGAGCTCGGCCATACCGGAAGGCCAGTACAGTGCCCGGGGCTCCAGAGCCGCTGGACATGTGTCGGCGTCGGCTCCTGCACGTGGCTTCTACCGGTTCCCGAGACGTCCTGGTTACCGTCCGGGCCGACTCGGGGTGCCGTACGAGCCCACGTGGTCAGGCGGCCCGGCGCAGGCACCGGGTGACCTCGTGGCCCCGCTCCACCGCGAACCGGATGATCGCGCACACCGCGGTGATGTCATCAGCGGTGACGCATTCCCCGGTGGGCAGCACCATGACGCGGGCGGCGATGCTGTCGGTACCCGGGAACGGGCGGTGGGTGCGGTAGGGGTCCATGCGGTGGCAGCCCGGATAGAAGTAGCGGCGGGCGAAGACGTTTTCAGCCGCCAGGACCGCCAACAGGTCGTCGCGGTCCAGTCCGGTGCGTGCGGCGTCCACGTCGAGCACGACGTACTGGTAGTTGTTGGCTTCGCGCTCGTCGACCTCCAGCAGCCGCAGTCCCGGCGTGCCGGCGAGCTCGTCCCGGTAGCGCCGGTAGTTCTCCCGGTTGCTGCGTACGAAGTGGTCCATGTCGTCCAGGGACGTCAGGCCCATGGCGGCGCTGGCCTCGTGCAGCTTGGCGTTGGTGCCCACCGAGACGACGTCGTCATGCCCGGCGATGCCGAAGTTCCGCATCCGTCGGGCCCGGCGGGCCAGTTCCCCGTCGGCTGTGACCAGCGCACCGCCCTCGAAGGAATTGATGAACTTCGTGGCGTGGAAGCTGAACACCTCGGCGTCGCCGAAGCCGCCTATGCGCCGCCCGTTCCAGCCGCACCCGAAGGCGTGCGCGGAGTCGAAGATCAGGGCGAGACCGTGGCGCCGGGCCAGCGTGGTCAGTTCGTCCAGCCGGCTGGGCCGACCCCAGATGTGGACGCCCAGGATGGCCGTGGTGTCCGGGCCGATGAGGGCTTCGGCCTCCGACAGCAGCAGCGAGCCGTCGTCGGGGTCGACGTCGCACAGGACTGGGGTCAGCCCGATCCATGACAGGGCGTGTGCGGTCGCGGCGAAGGTGAATGCCGGCATGATCACCTCGCCTGTCACGCCCCGTGCCCGCAAAGCGAGTTGAAGGGCGGAGGTGGCGTTGCACGTGGCGATGCAGTACGGGGTGCCGGCCTCCTGGGCGACGCGCCGTTCGAACTCCTCGCACAGGACGCCGCCGTTGGAGAGCCATCTGCTGTCGAGAACCGTGTCCAGCCGGTCGTAGAACGCCTTGCGTGAACCGATGTTGGGCCGCCCGAAGACGACGGGAGTGTCGAACGCCGGCGCGCCGCCCAGGACGGCCAGGCTCCCCAGAGTCCGTTTCACCGCCGCTCCCCGGCCTCGACGAGGCGCAGTTCGCGCGCCCGGTCGCCAGAGCGGGCGGTGCGCATGGGGCGGGTGACAGCGGGCACACGCATGTGAGGAACCCCTTCTCTCAGGTCCCTCACGATGGACCGCGCCGGTCGAGGACTGGTGAAGGACAGCGCGAGTGCCGCCCGCTACAACCAGCCGCGGTCGCGCGCGATCCTGATGGCCTGGCCCCGGTTGCGGGAGGCGGTCTTCGCGATCGCCGCGGTGATGTAGTTACTGACGGTGCTCACCGACAGATGCAGGTACTCCGCGATGTCGGCCAGGGTGTCGTGGAACTGGGCGGCACGCAGCACGTCACCTTCCCGCTTGCTCAGCGGGCTGTCGCCCGACTCCATGGCCAGCCGCACCTGCTGGCCGGAGAAGAGGAGTTCGCCTGCGGCCACCCGTCGGATGGCGGCGGCGATCTCTCCCACCGGCGAGTCCTTCGTGATGTAGGCGCGTGCTCCCGCCTCCAGCGCCCGCCGCACGTACCCGGGCCGCTGGAATGTCGTCAGCATCATCACCAGCGGTGGGTGGGAATGCTGCTTGAGCGCCTCGGCGACGTCCAGACCGCTGACACCGGGCATCTCGACGTCCAGCAGGAGAACGTCGCATCCGGTATCCGCGAGGGTCTCCACCGCCGTGTCCCCCCGGCCGAGCTGGGCCACGACCCTGATGTCGGGCTCCAGTTCCAGCAGAGCTGCGATAGCCGAACGTAACATCGCCTGGTCCTCGACGATCGCCACATTGATCACGAACGTCCGCTCTCCCTCACGCCTGTCCCCTACCGTCCAGGCTACCGGGCGGACCTGCCCCGGCGGCGCTGCGACCCCCGGGGCGGCTGGGTCCGGTGCGGGCGCTGCGCTGACCAGACCTCAAGGTCGAGCAGCCGTTCCCGCTCCGTCAGCGGCACGTCAGGCCTCACGCGCTCGGGGTGGCCGGCCCGCGGCCCGGCCAGCCTCGCGGGCTGGTGCGAGGCGTAGCGGACCGGGGCGAGCCAAGAAGTGGTGACGTACACGAACTGTTCGACGATGCAGAAATCGAACGGGTCGGGGGGGACAGGTGTGACGTGGAGTGATCCGTACGTCATCAGGCAGCGCCACAGTGGCCGCAGGCAGTAGTCGCTCACCAGACCGCGTACGGTGCGCAGCGTCCCCCTCACGCCGCACCGCCATCAGTGCCGACGGCACCGCCGCTCATCGCCTTCCTCCGTATGCTCATGGAGAGATCTGCACCTCGCTGTGATCGCCGAGGATCAGCCGGTTGCTGAACGGCTTGCGCGCGGCGGGGGTCACGCTCGCGTTGCGGCCGATGAGGGATGCCCGGAGCCGGCCCACACCGTCCAGGCGGGCCTCGCGCAGCACGATGGAGTACTCGATCTCGGTGTCCTGCACCCGGCAGTCCTCCGCTATGGAGGTGTAGGGGCCGACGTACGAATTGCTGATGACCGTGTTGCAGCCGATCACGGCCGGGCCGACCACGCGGGAGCCAAGTACCTGTGCGCCGGCCTCGATTCTGACCCGGCCGATCACCTCGCTGTCCGCGTCCACCGTGCCCTCGGTCCGCGGCTCGACGTTCTCCAGCACCGACCGGTTGGCCTCCAGGACGCCGGAGGCGTCGCCGGTGTCCTTCCAGTAGCCGTGAAAACGCGTCGACCGGACCTCATGCCGGGTGTCGATCAGCCGCTGGATGGCGTCGGTGATCTCCAGCTCGCCGCGCCAGGACGGCTCGACGGCTCGCACCGCCTCGTGCACGACGGGCGTGAAGAGGTACACGCCGACCACGGCCATGTCGCTCTTGGGCCGCGCCGGCTTCTCCTCCAGGGCCAGGATCCGCCCGTCGTCGGCCACTTCGGCCACGCCGAAGACGGTCGGGTCCGGCACCTGGGTGAGCAGGACCCGCGCGTCGGTCGGGTCGGCGCGGAACTCACGCACGAGGCACGCGGCCCCGCCGACGGCGAAACTGTCACCCAGATACATGACGAAGTCGTCGTCGCCGAGGTATTCCCGGGCGATGAGGACCGCGTGCGCGAGTCCCAGCGGCTTTTCCTGCGGCAGGTAGGTCACCTGCAGACCGAACTTGGAACCGTCGCCCACCGCTTCCTGGATCTCGAAGGCGGTCTCCCCGACCACGATCCCCACCTCGGTGATCCCAGCTCGTGCGACATCCTCAAGGGCATAGTAGAGAACCGGTTTGTTGGCCACCGGTACCAGTTGTTTGGGCGAGGTATGCGTCAGGGGCCACAGACGCGTGCCCGAGCCACCGGACAAAACGAGAGCCTTCATGCAACGAACGTTAGGACGGCCTTCTCGAATACCGCTGAGGGACCGGTCGATAGGCATGCCGGTATCCCAGAGTGAGCGTCAAAGGTCATGACGGAGCAGGCACAGCCGGTTCTCGCGTGGCAGCCGCGCTCGGGCCGCGGTGGCCCGCGGTGGCCCGCGGCGGGGCACGTGCCCGACTGCGGGCGTCTACTTGGAACGCGTCGCCCGACGGTCCGCGGAGTCGGGGGCGACGTCGGCGTCGCGCTGAGGATTCACCGCGGACCACACCTCGGTGAGCGCGTCGCGCAGTTGTTGCCGAGGCGTCCAGCCGAGCAACTCGGCGGCCGTCGAGATGTCGAGGCGCTGCCATTCGATCCGGTCGGTTCCCGACGGCGGCGCATCGTCGCGGATCTGTGTCGGCCAACCGCTGACAGCCACCAGCGTCTCGACCAGTGATCGCACGGAGATCGCCTCCCCGTAGCCGAGGTTGATGATCCGGCCCACCGCCTGCCTGCTCTGCGCCGCCGCCAGGACGCCACGGGCCAGGTCGTCCAGCGCCAGGAAGTCCTGATGGGCCGTCAGCCGGTACAGCCGCAGCACCGCGGGCCGGTTCTCCCGCACCGCGGCGGCCAGTGCCGCGGAAACCGTACCGAGCAGGCTCACCTGGGGACTGCCCGGCCCGATCGTGGTCGGCAGGCGCAGGATCACACCCTCCAGTTCGCCTCGCCGCGTGGCCGCAAGCACCGCTCGGGTCGCCGACAACTTGCTTTTGCCGTAGGTGCTCACGGGCCGTGCGACGGCGTCTTCGGCGATCGCGACGCCGGCCGGTCCGGTGCCGTACTCCTTGGCCGAACCCAGCTGAATGAGACGTACCGCTCGGGGATGTTTCGCGAGCGCGGCCACCAGCCGGTCGACCAGCACGGCATTGGAGTCGATCAGTTCGGGTTCGCTCAGTTGCCATACCCCGCCGGCGGCGTTGACCACCAGGCTCGGCTGCGCCTCGGCCAGCACGTCAGAGATGTCCGCACTGGTGAGATCCGCCACCAGCAGCCGGGCTGCGGTGACCGGTACTGACCGGCGCCCTACGGCGAGCACGGACCAGCCTGCGGCGTCCAGTGCCGTACACAGCCGACGACCCAGGTAGCCGGTACCACCCAGCACGAGCGCGCGCGGCTGCGGTGGGGTCACGTCGGCCGGCCCGGGTGCGCCTGGGCAAGAGCCCGGCATTCGTCATAGGTCGGCAGGAGCTGTTCGTCCAGGCACTCGCGGAGTCCGCGGCCCTGGGCCGCGATGTCCGACGGGATCGGATCGGCGACCGGCCAGGTGATGCCGAGTTCGGGATCCAGCGGGTTCAGCACGTACTCGATCTCGGGAGCGTACGAGGTGGAACACAGGTAGGAGACGGTGGCGCCCTCGGTGAGGGCGCAGAACCCGTGCCCGAAACCCTCGGGCACATACACGCTGTGCTGTTCCGTCGCGTCCAGTCGAACACTTTCGTGCTGTCCGAACGTCGGCGAGCCGAGCCGCAGGTCCACCAGGACATCGACGATCGCGCCGCTCATGCAGGAGACGTACTTGGCCTGTCCCGGTGGCGTCCTGGTCAGGTGCAGGCCACGGATCGCACCCAGTGTGGAGACCGACAGGTTGACCTGGGCTACGTTCAACGTGTGTCCCGTGGCCTCGCGCAGCCAGTCGGCGCGGAACCATTCGAGGAAGACACCCCGCTTGTCGCGATGCCGGTCGGGTATCACCTCGAACGCGCCCGGTAGGGTCAGCGGACGAGCCTTCATCTGAACTCCCTCGCGCCCTTTGGATTACGCAGGTTTCCTGGCCGCCCACAGGCCCGTGCCTGCCGCTGAGTCCCGCTCGATCTGGGTGACGACCTCGGCCGGCGTAGGCAGAGCGAGATGCTCGTCCTGTAGTCGCGTGGCGGCGTTCTGGTAGTCGGGTAGATCGGCGACGAACTGGCAGAGCGCCTCTTTCAGGGTGGCGTCCTCAAGGTCGACCGGCCACAGGTGGCGTCCGCTGCCGGTGGCTTCGACCTGCCTGGCGTTGACGATGGCGTCGGGCCACCAGGGCACGACGAACTGCGGCGTACCAGAGCTCACGGCCGTCATCGTGGTGCCCGCGCCGCCCTGGTGCACGATGGCCGCGCAGCTGGGCAGCAGCAGATGCAGCGCGACCGGTCCGACGTGCACGACGTTCGCGGGCAGGTCGGTGAACATCTCGCGGTACTCCCCGTGCACCGCGACGACGACCTCCACGTCCTGGTCCGCGAGGGCACGCACGACGCGAGGAGCGAGAATGCCCTCGTTCCAGCCGTACTGGAACAACGACCCGCCCCAGGTGACGAGGATGCGCGGCCGGCTGGGCGGGGTGCGCAACCACAGCGGCAGCTCAGCGGGACCGTTGTAGGGGATGTAACGCATGGACGTGCCGGTCACCCTGGGGTCGACCCGGCGCAGCCGCGGTGGGCACGGGTCCAGCGTCAGGTCGCCGACCAGGTTCACCCGGTCCGCCCCGATCCGCTGGGCGAGGCCGCCCAGCATCTCGTCCTGGATGCGCGCGATTTTCGCGGACGAGTCGGTGGCCCACAGCAGGCGCATCGAGGGAACCCCGAGCGCACTGGCGAGAACCGGCCCCAGGAAGGCCATCGGCTCGAAGACGACGAAGTCCGGCCGCCACTGCCGGGCGAAGTCCGTTGCCTCCTCTGCCATGGCCTCCGCGGACTCCGCGATCCGGTACAGCGAGACGATGCCGTTCTTTCGGTGTGGGCTGTTCTCGACGACGGCCCGGTCGTTCTCCGGGCGCCAGCCACGGTACATTTCCGACAGCTGACCGACGATGTCGAGGTCGGGGCCCACGGGCAGCGCGGGCAGCCCGGCTCCGGTGATCGTGGGCGCGAAGGACGGCTGACTGGCAACCATCACATCGTGCCCCGCGGCGCGCAGTGCCCAGCCCAGCGGTGCCATCGGATAGAAGTGAGAATTCCACGGCCAAGTGATGAACAGTGCGCGCATCAGCGTGTGCCTCCACTTATTCGGTCCATGGTCATGTTCCGGCAGCGGGCTGGGGAACGACTCGTGCATGGCTGGGAACGGACTTGGGCCCATGGACCTGTGCGGCCGCTGAGCCGTGCGGCGAGCAGGGTGGCGACCTCAGAGGGGGTGGGCAGGGCCCGGTTCTCCCTGCCCAGTCGGCCGGCGTGGTCCTGGTAGGTGGGCAGGTCTGCGAGGAATGCCTCGAGTGCGTCGGTGAGTGCGGTGTCGTCGAGGTCCTGCGGTGGGAGGTGACGTCCGCTGCCGGTGGCCTGGAGTTGCCGGGCGGTGACCACACCGTCGGGGATCCAGGGGAGGAGCAGTTGGGGGACGCCGTGACTCATCGCGGTCATGGTGGTACCTCCGCCGCCGTGGTGGATGATGGCGGCGCAACCGGGCAGCAGGAGGTCCAGCGGGACGGGCCCGACATGGCTCACGTTGTCGGGCAGCGCGGTGTAGTGCTGACGTTGGTCGGCGGAGGTGGCGACGACGACGTCGACGTCGTGGCGGCCGAGTGCGCGGACGATACGGGGGCCGAGGGTGCCGTCGTGCAGGCCGATGGGAAGCAGGGTCTTGCCCCAGGTGACGGCGATGCGTGGCCGGTCGGGCCGACGGTGCAGCACAGCGGGCAGCCGGGCTGGGCCGTTGTAGGGGACGTAGCGCAGCGGCTGGCGGGTGACGTCATCGGCGGGGACCTGCAGCCGGGGTGGGCACGAATCCAGCGTCACATCCCCCAGCGGGGCGAACTCGTCCACGCCCAGCCGTTCGGCCAGGCCGCCGAAGAGCTCGTCGCCGAGCAGGGTGATCGCGCGCGAGAAGTCTATTCCCCACAGCAGCCGCATTGCGGGGACGCCCAGGTGGGCGGCCATCAGCGGCCCCAACAGCGCCATCGGCTCGTACACGACGACATCCGGTTGCCAGGAGTGCGCGAAGTCCATCGCCTCGTCGGCCATCGCCTCGGCGCAGTCCGCGGCGAGTTGGTAGGTTCTCCGGCCGCGTGGGGCCTTGGATGTGCCCTTGGCACCATGGGCAGGCGCGGTCGGGCGCCAATTGCGGTACGCCGCTGTGACGCGGCCCTGCATGTCGATGTCGGGGCCGACCGGCAGGGCGGCCAGGCCCGCGTCGGTGATGGTGCTGGTGAACGAGGGCTGGCTGGCGACCATGACCTCGTGGCCTGCCGCCCGCAGTGCGTGGCCGAGCGGGACCATGGGGTAGAAGTGAGTGTTCCAGGCCCAGGTGATGAACAAGGCGCGCATCGCCCCATGGTCGGCCGGACTGCTCGCGAACACCTGGGAGAACCGCTGGCCCCTTGCCGGAGCCCCGCCCCACCGCATTCCCACCGGTCCTTGAGGCGGCGGGGCAATGCTGACCCGAACGGCACGAGAGGAATCCGGCATGCTCGCGAAGAAGGACATCCCGCCCGAATACCGGGAGTGGAACAAGCGCTGGGGGGCACCCTACGGTTTCCACGTCGACCACTCGCAGGTGAGTCTGCAGAGGTTCAGCGCCAAGAACCCGGAACGTTATGGTCCCTTCGGTTTCCAGCCGACCAGCCACACCAGGACCATGGAGTATCCCTGGGCTTACTTCACCGCCGATCCGCAGCCGGGAATGCGGGTGCTGGACGTCGGCGGATGGCTCAGCGGGTTCCAGGTCGTTCTGGCAAAGCAAGGGTGCAAGGTCGTCAACGTCGATCCGTCGGAGGACGAGAAGTGGTCGGTCGGGGTCGAGAAGACCAACGACGCGCATGCGGAGATCCACGGTTGGTTCACCTCGATGTTCGACGTGGACGTCACGCTGGTCAGCGAACGCTTGCAGGACGCCGACTTCGAGGCGAACTCCTTCGACCGGATCTTCTCCCTCTCGGTTCTCGAACACGTGGACCAGGACGAGGCCGAGCTGATGGTCGACACCATGTGCCACCTCCTGGCACCGGGCGGGCTGATCGTGCTGAGCATCGACCTGTTCCTCGACGTCAAACCTTTCGGGCTGCTTGACAAGAACGCCTGGGGACGAAACACCGACGTGCATGCCCTGTTGTCGCGAAACAACCTGACGGTCGAATGCGGCGACCCCGCCGAGCTGTGCGGATTCCCGGAGTTCGACCCGCAGCGCATCGCGGACCGGATCGACGAGTTCTTTCCCAGCTGGAACTATCCCGTCCTCAGCCAGTTCGTCACGTTGCGCAAACCGCTTGGCTGACAGACGGAAAGCGGAAGGGTGGACTGTCCCGGACCGGGGCAGTCCGTCGCTGGCCACCCACTGGTGAAGCGTTCGCCACTCACCGGTGAAGCAGAGCCGGTCCGTTCCCGACGCCCCGCTCCGCCACGAGACGCTCAAGCGAGTCCACCACCTGCGCCGCGGACGGCTGGGCCGCCATCTCTTCCCGCAACCGCAGTGCCTGCTCGCGCGGGCCCCGGTCCTCCAGCAGCCGCTCGACGTGGTCGCGGACGGCCTCCGCGGTGACCGATTCCGCGGACAGCCAGTCTCCCGCACCGCTGCGGGTGAGCCGCCCGGCGTTCCAGACGTGGTCGACCGACATCGGCAGCAGTAACTGCGGCACGCCGTAGGCCAGCGAGGTCATCACGGTCCCGCCGCCACCCTGATGGATCACCAGGTCACACGTCGGCAGCAGCAGATGCAGGGGGGTCGGGTCGATCACCCGCACGTTGGCCGGCAGCGATTCGAGGAATGCGTCCGTCCGGCTCCCCGCGATCGCCAGAACCTCGACGTTCAGCCCTGCCAGGCCCCGCAGCACCGCGGCGAACAGTCCCTTAGCCGAGTCCGTTTCGCGGTAGAGCTCGGCGATGCTGCTGGCCAGCAGGACGATGCGCGGTCGCGTGGGCGTCTCCAGGTGCCATGGCTGGAGGACGCCAGGACCGTTGTACGGCACGAAACGCATCGGCAACCGGGCTACGTCAAGCTCGGTCTGCAACGACGGTGGACAGGGATCCAGGGTGACCGTGCCCAGGGTGTCCATGGGGTCGACCCCGATGCGCGAGCACAGTTTCCCGAGTGCTTCCGGCTCGAATTGCCTGGTCACCGAGGTGTAGTCCATCCCCCAAATGTGGCGTGCCGCAGGGACGTTCACGGCGGCGGCGGTCAGCGGGCCGACGAAGGTGGTGGGATCGTAGACCACCAGATCAGGCCGCCAGGTCCGAGCGAATCTCAATGTGTCGTCGATCGTCGCTTCGGCCATCGCCACGTACATCGCCACGGCATGGGGGCCCAGCTTCCGGACGTCCTCGACCCTCGCGGGCCCCGGCAACGACGCGAGCCAGTCGAAATAGAATCCGGTCATCCGTCGCGTCACATCCGGGCGCTCCTGCCCGAGCACCACGGCGGGCAGCCCGGCGTCCCGGATGGCCGGCACAAGACCCTCGGTGCTTGCGACGATCAGTTCGTGCCCGGCTGCCCGCAGCGCCCAGCTCAGCGGAACCATGGGCTGCAGATGCGAGGGCCAAGCCCATGTGACAACGAGAACGCGCACAAGCGGTTACCTCCATCCATGAGTAGTTCCCTCGACCATGGACCGAACCGGTCGAGGACCACTCAAGAAGCGCCCGGCACGGTGAGGGGTGGTCGCTACGGCCGACCGGCTTCGGCTTCGGCTTCGGCTTCGGCTTTGAGACGGTCGACGTAGTCGAGCACGATCCGCCGCGCCGGCATGACCATGGCCCTTGCGACGAAACCGATCAGCACGAACATCACGATGCCGGCGCCGTTGGACAGCAGCAGCGACAGATCGATCCGCGAGGCGGGAAAGAGGTAGATCACCAGCACCCGTAACCCGGAGTCGATGACCATGATGGAGCCGACCGCGAACGTCATGGCTCGTTGCGCACGCCGGTAGTCGGGGCTCTCCTGCCACGCCAGCTCGAAGGCCTTGGCCCGCACGGGATCTCCGAAGGTCGCCGCCGACCCGATGAAGGTCGCCGTCAAAGGCCGGGCCGCGAGCAGGGTGCACAGACAGAACACTCCGCCGAGCAGCACGTACAACGGCTGGCGGCAGGCCGCGATGCGCACATCACCTGTGCTGAGCGACAGCGCCAGTGTCGCCGCCAGTTCGAGCAGTACGAGTATCCCCGTCGCATCGAGCTTCCTGCGGCGAATCGTGCTGCCCAGCGCGATGAGACCGACCACGATGCCGGGAATCGCCAGCGACCAGATCACGCCGATGCCGAATGCTCGCAGGCAGTAGTACCCCGCGATGGACACGACCAGTTCCAGGATGATCGTCAGCAGACCGCCGACTTGTGGCCGAGACTGCGTTGTGTGTGCCATGTGCCCTTCCCCTGTGCCGTTCCCTCGCGCCGCGGCCGTTGTGCCGCCGGCCCGTCATCGATCGTTTCAGTCGCACCGAGAGCCGGACAGAGGCGGAACTACCCAGTTGTCCAGGAGCTTTCTCCTGTGCCGTGCCGGTCGGCGGACCCGGATCAGGACGGCTCGTCCGCAGCGATCGGCAGTTCCATGGTCAGCCGGAACCCGCCGTCCTGCCGGACCTGGGCCGTCAGATCGCCACCGAGTTCCCGCGCGCGTTCCCGCAGGCCGGTCAACCCATGGCCACCCGAGCGGCCGGTCTGGACCGTTCGGCCGCCCAGGTCGTCGTTGACGACGTCGAGCCGGACCGATCGTCCGGTCGACTCGACGGTGATCGCGCACTCGCTGGCATCGGCATGCCGGAGGACGTTCGTCACCGCTTCCCGTACGCCCCAAGCCAGTACCGAATCGACCTGGGCCGGCCATCTCCGGTCCGGCACGGTCACGACGACGCTGTGGAACAGGGGATCGAGACTCCGGTGCGCCTGGTCGATCTCGTCAGCCAACGACGTCGACCGGTAGCCGGTGATCGCCTGCTGCACTTCGAGGATGGCGGTCCGTCCCACTTCGTGGACATCCTTGGCAGCCGCCGCTGACGCTGCCGGGTCCACGCCGGCCAGCCGTTGCGCCAGTTCTGCCTTCGCCATCATGGTGACCAGGCTGTGGCCCAGCAGATCGTGCAGATCCCTGGCGAACCGCAGCCGCTCGTTGTCGACCGCCGCTGTGGCGTAAGCCTTTCTGCTGGCCCGGGACCGGGCGACCTCCAGCAGGAGGCGGCCGCGCAGGACGGCGATGGCGCCGGAGGCCGCGACCAGCGCTGCCGCTGACAGCGCAGCACCCGAGAGCAGGCTCAGCAGTGTGACGGCAGCTATGCCGAGGACCGCCTCACGCGTGCGGACGAGGAGATTCGCGCACGCGACCGCCGTCAGCACGGCGGTCGCCCACCACCCCGGTGCCAGCGCCCACTCTCCCCAGGCCGTCAGTGCGGTCAGTCCCGCGTAGCACGACAGCCGAATAACGAGCGGATACGTGGGGGTGATCCACTGGCTCACGGCGAACAGTGCCGCAAAGAGGCCGAGGGCACCGGAGTTGAGCACCGCGAGCCCGGCTGGAAGGCCCATCGCCGTATAGGCCGGGCCGATCAATGTGAGGAGCAGGATGAAGAGTCCGCCGGGGTAAGGATCGTCGGCATGGATCATCGGCCCGTACCAGGGCCTTGGACGTCCCGAGGGGATCACCACCTCAGTGTGCGGCTGACGCGGTGCTCAACTGGTCCGGCGGAAGAGCAGGATGAGCACGATGTAGCCGATCGCGGCCACCATCACCATCCAGTAGTAGGGATTGCCGCTGCGGCCGGATGCGAGTTCGCCGATGAAGGCGCTCAGGTTTCCCACCGTGAGGATCACGCCCACGCCGGCCCAGGCGCGCAAGTTGATCGAGTGGGAGCGTTCGTCCGGATGAGCGACGGCCTCGCGGTAGCCCTCACTGCGGTGTGCCAGCACCAGTAACGTCAGGCTGCACAGCGCCATGACGCCGAACACCACGAGCCCGATGCCGACATGGCCGCCGACCGACGCAGTCACCAGGCAGACCACGCCGATACCGAGGAAGAACGCCGGTACGGACCACGTGGCCGGGGTCCTAGTCATGGGCTTTGTCCCCGTCGGCATAGAACATCTCCTCTACGTTGCTCTGGAAGAACCTGGCCAAGGACAAGGCAAGCGGCAAGGACGGCGTGTACCGCTCGGCCTCGATGGAGTTGATGGTCTGCCGTGAGACCCCGACGGCCGCCCCGAGCTGCGCTTGGGAGAGCCCGCGCGCCGCGCGCAGCTCCTTGACCTTGTTCCGCATATGGAAAGCGTACTTGTCACCCCCCAGGGTGTCAAGCTTGCTTTCCATCTCGCCACGTCACATCCAGGGCGTGCAGCCCGAACACCAGGGCCTCGTTGTCCAGCAGGTCATCGGTGATGGCGCCGGCCAGCCGCAGCTCAGGCAGGCGCGCTATCAGCGTGGAGAAGATGATGTTCAGCTCCAGTCGGGCCAGCCGCCAGCCGATGCACTTGTGCGGCCCGTGGCCGAAGGCCAGGTGCCGACGTGCGTCCCGGTGGATGTCGAAGGTGTCGGGGTCCGGATAGGCTCTCGGGTCGCGATTGCCTGCCGCGCCCAACGCCACGATGCCCTCCCCCGCTTGGATGTGCACACCGCGCATGGTGAAGTCCTCGCCCGCGATCCGTACCGACGCCAGCTCGCCGACGGAGAGGTACCGCAACAGCTCGTCGACTGCTCCGTCCATGAGTGCCGGATCGGCGCGCAGCTCGGCCAGTTGATCCGGATGTTGCAACAGCGTCGCGATGCCCAGCGACACGAGGCCCGCCGTCGTCTCGATGCCGGCCGTCATGATCATAAAGATGGTGTGCAGCACATCCTGGGTGGAAATGCTTCCACGCTTCACATGCTTTCGCAGAACCCGGCTGGTCAGGTCGTTTCCGGGCACCCTTCCCCGATAGTCGACGAGGTCACGCATGTACGCGAACAGCGCGGCGAAGTGCGACTCGTCGCGCTTGGTCATCGTCGCCGTCGCGATCCGCTCGAACTCGTCGTAGTCGGATTCCGGGACGCCGAGAACCCGGGCGACCGCCAGCGTGGGTATCGGATAGGCCAGGGCGCGCGCCATGTCCGCGGGAGGTCCGGCCGCGATCAGGCGGTCGACGCGCTCGTCGACACAGTGCTTGAGGAACGGCCGCATCGCTTCGCAGCGTTGGGCGGTGAACTCCGTCTGATACATGTGCCGTGCCGGTCCGTGGTCGGGCGAGTCCATGCCGAAGAAGACCCGGACCTGGCGCAGATGGGTGGTTTCCGCGTTGAGAAAGGGAAACCCCGGAGCGGACCGGTCGGCGCGAATCCTGGGATCGGTCAGGGCCGCGCGGATGTCCTCGTAGCGGGAAATCAGCCACACGGCGGTGTCGTTGGCCAGCCTGGCCCGCCGGACCGGACAGTGTTCCAGCATCCGGGCGTACTCGGCCGGCAGTTCAAACGGCCCCGGCCTGCTCATCGGAAACAACGGAATGTCGGCGTCGGGCTTCTCCGTCATGGTCGCCACTCTCCCGTCGGTTCGAGGCTGTTTGCTTCCCGAAGTTCGTCCATACGCCGGTGGCGTGCTGGAAGTCGTGCGCGAGCTGGGTGGTGACCGCGGCCGGTGTGGGCAGCGCCAGGTGTGCCCGGAGCAAGTCGTCCGCGCACTCCTGGTGCCCGGCCAGACCGCCGAGGAACTCCTCGAGTGCGTCGGCCAGGCCGGCGTCATCGAGGTCGTCAGGCCGCAACCGGCGCCCGCTGCCGGTGGCTTCCACCTGTCCGGCATTGACGATGGCATCGGCCGCCCAGGCCAGGATCAGTTGCGGGACGCCGTAGCTCACCGCGGTCATGGTGGTGCCGGCTCCGCCCTGGTGGATGATCGCCGCGCAGCCCGGCAGCAGCAGGTTCAGCGCGACGGGGCCGACGTGGATGACATTGTCGGGCAGGCAAGTGAAGCTGTCGCGTTGCTCGTCGAGTACCGCGACGACCACCTCGATGTCGCGGCCGGCCAGCGCCGCCACGATGCGGGGTGCCAGGAACGCCCGCTGCCAGCCGAGGTGGTGCAGCGAGCCGCCCCAGGTGACGACGACACGCGGTCGCTGCGGCGGTGTGCGCAGTCGATGCGGCAGCTGAGCGGGGCCGTTGTAGGGGACGTAGCGCATGCCCTGCCGGGGCAGGTCGGCGGCGATCTGCAGCTGCGGCGGGCAGGGGTCCAGCGTCAGGTCGCCGAACGCGTTGGACTCCTGCAGCTCCCGCCGGGTCGTCAGCCCGCCGAGGAGCTCTTCCCCGGTCGGGCCGAAGTCCGTGACCGAGGCGAGGAAGTCCGTCGCCCAGAGCAGGCGCAGTGCGGGGATGGCCAGGTCTCGCGCGATACCGGGACCGAGGTATGCCATCGGCTCGTAGACGACGAAGTCCGGGCGCCAGTGTGCCGCGAATCGATAGGTGTCCTCGGCTATGGCGATCGCGCTGTCGGTTGCCGCCTGCACGGCAGCCGCGCCCCGGTGCTCGATCGCCGTGCGGTCCAGGGAGTCGTGCTGGTGTGCTCGGCGGAGCTGCCCCTTGACGTCGACGTCCTCGCCGACCGGGAGCGCGACCAGACCAGCCTGGGTGATCGTCGAGGCGAAGGCGGGCTGCGCGGCGACGACCACGTCGTGTCCCGCCGCACGCAGCGCCCACCCGAAGGGTGTCATCGGATACAGATGCGAGCCCCAGGGCCAAGTGATGAACAACGCGCGCATCGTTGCTGCCTCCGTCGGTGCCGTTCGCGGTATCTTCCGCCGCCGGACTCCGGAACCACTGGTGTCCGGTTGGTCGGCGAGGCCCCCAGTCCGCTCCCAGCGATGTCCGACCGGGCCGTCCGACGCTGAGTCGTCAGAGCGACTCGACCGGAAGGAGCTGCGGTGTCACAGGCCAACCGTGCCGCGGTGGAGAAGGTCCGATTCAGCGATGTGCCGCCGAATCGTCGCCGGGGCGGTGAGATCAGGGTCGGACTGAGTCCGAGCACTGTCGGCTCGGTATCGGGGTTCATGGGGGCGGTGACGCTCGAACCGGGCGAGTACGTTTCCGAGCACTACCACCCCTATTCCGAAGAGTTCCTCTACGTGGTCCGGGGCCGTATGGTCGCGACCGTGGACGGCAGGGACATCGAACTCGCCGCCGACGAAGCGATCATGGTGCCGATCGGTACGAGGCACCGGCTGGTCAACCACGGCAGCGAGTCGGCGCTTGCCGTGTTCCACCTCAGCCCGCTGGCACCGGAGCCCAGGCTGGGCCATGTGGACACCGAGCCACCGCCCCACGCCGACGAACCGCCTGTGGACGTGGCTGGGAGTTAGTACGCCGGCAGCGCCGTGGGCCGCTGCCACGGTCCTGCGACGGCGCGCCGCGGTGCGGCGCGCTCACGACGTCGCTCACGTCCGCCCGTTGATGGCACATATGCGCGCCCTGTCACGAACGTCGTCGACGAGCTGGGCCTGTTCCAGGAAGTCGCTCTCGCCGTACCGCTGGATCTGTGAATTCCGGGTCTGTGCGACGAATTCGGAGATCGTCGTCAAGAACTGGTCTTCGGCAGGGACGACGACCTCGCGCCCGTGATCCGCGCGTGCCAGGCGAATCACCGGACTGAACCCCGGTGGCGGCGTGTACGCGCGGTCGACCGACACCACACCCTCGCTGCCCCACAGCCGATAGCTGCACCGATAGGCATGCTCGAAACCGAAGGTGACGTGAGCGGCTGGGCCGGACGGTGAACAGAGCAGCGCGTGTCCCGCGACATCGACGCCCCGGGCCGGATCTGTCTTCAACACGGCACCCGCAACGGTGAGCCCGGCGCCCAGGAACCGGGTTGCGGCGTACAGCGGGTACACACCTACGTCCAACAGCGCACCGCCGCCCAGGTCACTGGCGTACCGCACATCCGTTGCGGGCAGCGGCGGAATACCGAAACACGCCTCGACACCGCGCACCTCACCGATTTCTCCCGCCGCGACCAGCTCAGAGACGGCTGCGTGCAGCCGGTGCCGGGCAGCGGTGAGATTCTCCTGCAGGGTGAGTCCGAGCCTGTTCGCCAGCGCGGTGAGGGCGAGGGTGTCGGGGTGACAGGTAGTCAGTGGCTTTTCCGCCAGCACGTGTTTGCCCGCGACCAGTGCCGACTCGATCCATTCGGCGTGCAGGCCGGTCGGCAGTGGAACATAGACGGCATCGATGTCATCGCGTCGGAGCAGGTCGTGATAGTCACAGGCAGCGACTCCCCCGAAGTGGTCCGCGTAGTGTTCGGCCTTGCGCGGTGTGCGGGAGGCCAGCGCGACCAGCCGCGCGGTGGGGGCGGCGAGGATGGCCGGAATGGTTCTGCGCACGGCGATATCGGCGCAACCGAGCACGCCGAAGCGTAGTGGCGGCTGCTCGATGTCGCCGGTCATGCGCCGCACCTGACGGCCTGGAGGCAGGCCAGCAGGCTGCGGGCCTCGACGTTGACGTAGTAGCCGTGTCGCAACAGGGCTTCGAGCTGGTGGACGCTTGCCCAGCAGAACTCCGGCGGCAGTGCCACCGGAAAGTCTTCGTCGGCCTCGATGAGCATGTACCGGTTTTCGGAGTGGTAGAAGCGACCGCCCTCCTCGGTGAGGACGGTGTCGAACAGGATGCGGTCCGCACTGGCGCCGAGGACGTAGTCCAGGAAACGCGGCGGGTGCTGTAGGTAGTTCGCGGGAGTGCACTGCACGGTCGGGCCCAGTTCCGCGGCGTCCAGCACTCCTGCCTGGAACCGGGCCCGCACTGCCAGGTGGGCGACACCGTCGAAGTTCTTGACGACGAAGGCCACGACGCCCTGCCCACGGGGAGAGAGCATCGGCTGATCCCACTCAAGGACCTCCCGGTCGGCCGCGGTGACGCACACACCGACGATGTCGAAGTACAGCCCCGAATCGTGTGTGATCCGCTCCGGCCCGTACCGCCATCCCTCGATGCCTCGCAGGGGAACTCGCCGGGTCGCGACTTCGTGCCTGCTCTTGACCCCGGTGAACCACCGCAGGAGGCGGGTCGTGTCGGGCTCGCCACGCTCCCCGTCAGGCAGACACGACAGCACCGACCGGGTGTCCATGTTGATCAGCTGCTCGACCCTCAGCAGCCGCCGCAGATCACGGACGTCCACCCAGCGGTAGCCGTCGTCGACTGCGAAGTCCTCCTCGACCAGGACGATCATGTTGCGATTGCGTTTGCGCAGGAACCACGAACCTTGTTCGGACTGCAGAACGTCGACCAGGACGGTGTGATCCTGCGGATCGGTGAAGTACTCGAGATAACGGGTGGCGCTCCCGTGGTGCGCCCGGGTGTAGTTGCTGCGAGTCGCCTGGACGGTCGGTGACAACTGCATCATCTTCGCGTTGCCGGGTTCCATCTTCGCCTGTATCAGGCATTGCAGGGTGCCGTTGTGTTTCCGGACCAGAAGTCCGAGGATACCGATCTCGGGCTGGCTGATGATCGGCTGGCTCCACTCGGCGACGGTGCCGTGGGTCGTACGGGTATGCAGTCCCTCGATCGTGAAGAACCGGCCGCTGCTGTGCTTGATGTTCCCCGTCGATGCATCCAGGTGCCAGGAGCGCATCTCGGCCAGCGCAATTCGGTCGACCGAGCACGAGATCTTCCGCACCCGCCTCTCCAACCAGGCCAGGAACTCCTGGTCGACCCCGGAGTCGGCGAGTCGGGGCCACCGTTGGAGCATGCCTATATCCGAGCTCTGCAGCGTCGCCGAGCTGTCTTCGCGATATCGGCGCATCGGTGTGCCTCCGCTCCCTCAAATTCAAGGCCCTCGCCGGTCCACGGTCAGCAACCGTGCTCGTGGATGGCTGGGGCGCGCTTGGAGGGACGGCGTCACGACGACATCGTCCTCGTCGCGCCTGCGCAACGGCGACGGTTCCCATGCACCCTGCACCTGCTCGGGCGTCGCTTCGCCGAACCGTCAAGCGGCGGTGGGCTACCGGGGACGCCAGGTGCGGATCTCGAGGTGGAGGATCTGGGCGTCGGCGCGGATGCGTCCCGTTTCGACAAGCCATGGGTGGACGGCTGCGGTGACGTCGCCGCCTGCGGTGTCGGCTCGACGGGCGAAGTCGGCAGCGTCGAAGCCGCCCATCTGGGCGCAGCCGCAGGAGCGTTCTTCGGTGCGATGGGCGCGTTGGACGACGCCTCGGCGGATGCCGGGTGAGTCGGTGCGGCTGCCGGAGGGGGCCCGCGCCCGAGACAAGGCCGGCAACGCGTCGGCCTGGAGCCCGCCGCGCTGCACCGCCGTCGCGATGGACGACCGCTCTCTGACCTCCTCGAACGGCTGGTCCAGGACCACGGGCAGCGCCTACTACGCGGGCACCGCCACCGTCACCAGCAAGGCCAAGGTCACGCTGACACGTGCGGACGCGCAGACCAAACACATCGCGCTGATCGCCACCCGCTGTCCTAGCTGCGGGTCCGTGGCTGTCTACGGGAACAGCTCTCTGATCAAGACGATCAGCCTGCGTGCGCCAGCCACACAACGACAAGCCGTACTCGACGTCACCACCTTCAACAGCATCAAGTCCGGCAAGCTCACCCTGCGCACCCAGGACACACGGTCGGTACAGATCGATGGACTCGGCCTGAGCCGCTCGTAGCAGGCGCTGCGAGCGGCCGTACGGCGCGGTGAAGATCACCCTGGTGGTGCTGCTCGTGGTGATGCTGCGCAACTGAGGACACCGTCGTCGCTCGGGGCTCCAGACAAGCCTCGGCCGCCAGGCGGGCGGGCGTGCCCCGGCCGTCGCCATGACCGGCGTCCCGCTGCGCCCAGGAGTTGTCCGTACACCCGGCCAGCGCGTCCGCCACGCCGACACGGGGTGTTCCGGCCTGAGGGCCAAGCAAGACCTGAAGGCTCTGGTCCTCCCCGCCGACGCGGAGGTATTCCGAAACCCCGCTACCAGCTGGGTGGCACCCGGCTCGCCCCCCGCCACATCCGCGCGGACGTCGACGTCCAGGAGGTGCCGTTGTTCGGCGAAGGCGGCGCCCTGTCATGAGTCAGGGTCGGGCCGTGGTCGGCTCCATGGGGCCGATCAAGGCGGCCGCGCGCAGTCAGAGGCTCGAGTGCCGGGCGTGGCGACCTCCCAGTCGGTCGGCACGGCCTCGGCCGGGGCCCTCGGCGTCCGGGAGCGTGGCGGGATTTCCCGGTGAGGTCGTCCGTGATCTGCATGACGGCGATCGGCGGGCGGTGTCGGCGGCAGTGGCCGCCGAC
>NZ_JBEZBT010000038.1:0-80623 GCF_040647235.1 Streptomyces sp. NPDC042638 | reverse complement strand
TTGGGGGGGGCGGTGTTTTGGGGGGGGGGGGGGGGGGGGGGGGGGGGGGGCGGGTGGCACCGGCCCCGCCCGCCGTGCCGTCAGCTGGTGCCGAGGAGCTGCTTCATCTCCCCGATCTCGGCGTTCTGCGCGGTGACGACGGCGTCCGCCAGGTCCTTGGCGGCGCCGTAGCGGCCCTTGTCCTTCTCGGTGGTGGCCATCTCGACGGCACCCTGGTGGTGCCGGACCATCAGCGCCAGGAACCTGGCGTCGAAGTCCTTGCCGGTGGCCTTCTCCAGGGCGGACATGTCGGCGTCGCTCATCATCCCAGACATCTCAGACATCCCGGACATGGCGGAGTGGCCCGAGTGGTCCGTGCCGGCCATGGGCACGTCCTCACCCCAGGACTTCAGCCAGCCGGTCATGGTGCGGATCTCCGGGTCCTGCGCCTTCTCGATGCGGGCGGCGAGGTCCTTCACCCGCGCCGAGGAGGCCCGGCCGTCCGCGAGTCGCGCCATCTCCAGGGCCTGCCGGTGGTGGGGGATCATGCCCTGCGCGAAGGTGACGTCCTGGGCGTTGTGCGCGACGGCCGGCGCGTCCGCGCCGGCGGAGGAGCCCGGGGCGGCGGAGGAGCCGTGGCCGGTGTGGCCGGCGTCGGCGTCGCCGTGGCCGCAGGCGGCCAGGACGAGGGCGCTGGTCACGGCGAGCGCGGCCAGAGCGGCGCGGCGCGTCTTGGTACGGATGGTCATGCGGGGAACTCCTGCTGTTCGGTGGGATGCGGGGCACGCGTGACAACGGCCGCGATGAGTGCCGGGCCGTCGGTGCCGCCGGGGGCTTTCGTGTGGATCAGGCCGAGCCCGGCATGATCCGAACGGGAGCCCCTAGATCCGCAGGAGCTGGAGTTCCGCCAGGGAGGGTGGTGCACGGGCGCCGTCCGGTGCCGCGACCCGGCACGGGCGCGGGGCGGCGGACGGCATGGCGGCGCTCGCCGGGACGGGGGCGAGGGCCGGCAGCCGCGGCCCGTCGTTCACGGCACCGGACGCGCACGTGGGATCGGCGTGGTGCGGCCGGCCGCCGCCGTCGTGACCGTCCCCGCCGGGGCAGTCGTCCACGGCGCCGAGCACGGCCGCGAGGTGCCCGCCCCGGGCGTGCTCCGCGTGTCCGGCTGCGCCGCCGGGCGCGAGGGCGTGCATGCCCAGCAGCCCGATCAGAACCGCCAGCACGGACAGCACGCGACACCGCCGGAGCGGTGGCCGAAGGTGCTCTCCCGTGCTGTGCATCGCGGTCATCGTACGGGGCGGGTGACGGCCGGGGGCCCCGGCCCGCCGTCGCGCATCCGACCGGCCGGAGCGGGGTGCCGCCGCCGGCAGTGGTGCCGCGCGGCGACGGCGAGCCGTGTCCGCCCCGCACGCCGTCCGCCCACCGGGACCCTCCCGCGGCCGGGGCGGCACGGCGGCCGGCCGGCCGCGGCGCGTGGTTCAGCGACGGCCGTGGCGGGTGGTTCAGCGACGGCCGCGGCGCAGTTCGCGGCCGAACTTGCGCAGCTTCCTGACCCGGGTGTCGGCGATGTCGTAGAGCGTGCCCATCCCCGCCAGGGCGAGGACGAGGCTGCCGGAGACCGCCATGACGGGCGGCCGGTACTCGGTGCCCCGGACGGAGGTGAAGCCGGGCTCCTTGACCGCCTTGAGGGTGAGGTCGGCCTTCGCCATGCGCTGCACGAAGGGCAGCCGCCAGATGCCCGGGAGCGCGGCGTAGGCGCGCATGGCGGCCTTGGTCGCGGGCAGTTCGACGCCGTTCTCCAGCCGCCACTTGGCGCGGCGCTCCAGGCCGCGGTGCCAGCTCTCCACGATCCCGGCGACCCGGTGCGGGTCGAGGTGGTGCCACGGCGCGGACTGGGACAGGTACATGCGCCGGGACAGTCCGGTGCGCAGGCGCACGTGTTCGGCGTTCTCCTCGGAGGTGCGGCCCTCGGTCTCGATCAGCCATCGTGTGGCCCGGAACCGGCCCAGCATCGCGGCGCCGAAGACGGTCAGGTCGAGCAGGTGGTCGAGGATGAAGAAGCGGCTGTCGCCGATCGCCTCGCTGTACTTGGACCGCACCATCGAGCGCATGATCCGCCAGTCGGCGGTCACGGCGCGGTTGACGTGATCGAGGTAGCCGGTGTCCAGGTGACCGTCGCGGATGTCGCGTTCGGCGATGTTGGCGATGTGCCAGGAGGTGGTCATGGACAGCGACAGGCCCTGGCTGTAGTACGCGTCGATGATCGACGAGGCGTCGCCGACCATGGCGTAGCGGCGGGGCGAGACGAAGGTGTCGGTGCAGTGCTGGACGTCCTTGTAGGCGCTGAACTCCAGCAGGTGGTCCTCGGTCAGCCAGTCGAGCACCGGGTAGCGGCGCAGCACCTGCCAGAAGACCTCGCGGGCGTTGCCCTCCTCGGGCGGCCGGTTGCGGTCGTAGGTGACGCCGACGCTGACCCGGTCGCCGGCCAGCCGGATGATCCAGATCCAGTACCCGGCGCCCCACAGGTGCAGGGTGTTGCGGTCGCGCCGGGCGGTGTCGCCGTCGGGGAAGTGGTACGTCCACCGCTCGTCGAACAGGTCGTCGGAGCAGTGGGAGAACTGGCCCCAGGCGGCCGTGGTGGCGAACCCGGAGTCCAGCGGCAGGTCGTGGCCGAAGCGGCGGGCCAGCAGCCGGCTGCGGCCGGAGCAGTCGACGATCCAGCGGGTGTCGATCCGGCCCTGCTCCCTGCGGTCCCGGGAGACCCAGGTCAGGGTGTGGTCGGCGGCGTCCCGGCCGAGTTCCACCTCGCGGACCAGACCGCGCTCCAGGAGTGTGACGCCTTCCGTCTTGCGTGCGCGTTCGCGCAGTTCCGCCTCGATCTCCGGGCGGACGATCTGCGAGTCCTCGAACATCACGCGCGGGAACAGGGGGTTGACCGCCTTGTCGATCCAGTGCTGCGGGAGGTCGCTCTCGAATCCCCACTCCGACACCGACTCGTCGAAGCTGGTACGGCCCTCCATGCCGTGGGCCATCCAGAAGCCGGCCTTGTGGAACGACTTCTGGAAGGCCTCGTCCAGCTCACCGAGCACGCGCAGAAACGCGTTGGAGTAGATCAGCAGCGACTCGCCGACCTTGTAACTGGCGAGCTGCTTCTCCGTGGGCTGGTCGACGCAGACCACGGACAGTCCGCGCTTGGCGTACGCGAGGGAGTTGATCAGGCCGACGATGCCCGACCCGACCACGCACACGTCGGCGCGGAGGTGTTCCCAGGGGGCGGCGGCGCGGTCGTTCTCAGGCATGGCACTCCTTGGCTGGATGAGTCGGCGGCTCGTGCGCCGGCGGCAGGAGGGTTCGGGCGGCGGCCGGCGCCGAGGTCAGGCGACGGCCCAGGTGTCGTTGCCGGAGAGGAGGGCGGCGAGGTCGCCGGGGCCCCTCTCCTCGACGCAACGCCCCAGCTGCTCGGTGAGCTGGGCGTCGTAGACGGGCCGGTCGACGTCGCGCAGGACGCCGACCGGGGTGTGCCGCAGCGTGCCGGCGTCGGCGAGCCGGGACAGGGCGAACGCGGTGGCCGGGGAGGCCGCGTGGGCGTCGTGCACGAGGACCCGGTCCTCGTCGCCGGGCGTGACCGGGCCGGTGTGCAGCTCGCCGTCGGCACCCCGGAAGACGCCCTGGTCGGCGAACCGGACGGGGCGTCCGTGTTCGAGGCGGACCAGCGCCTCGTCGCGGGTCCCGGGTTCCTTCAGCAGGTCGAAGGCGCCGTCGTTGAAGATGTTGCAGTTCTGGTAGATCTCCACGAGAGCGGTGCCCCGGTGGGCGGCGGCCGCCCGCAGCACCGAGGTGAGGTGCCTGCGGTCGGAGTCGATGGTCCGGGCGACGAAGGACGCCTCGGCGCCGAGGGCGAGGGAGAGCGGGTTCAGCGGGGACTCCAGCGAACCCATGGGGGTCGACTTGGTGATCTTCCCGGTCTCGCTGGTCGGGCTGTACTGGCCCTTGGTCAGGCCGTAGATCCGGTTGTTGAACAGCAGGATCTTCAGGTTGACGTTGCGGCGCAGGGCGTGGATCAGGTGGTTGCCGCCGATGGAGAGGGCGTCGCCGTCACCGGTGACGACCCACACGGACAGGTCGGGGCGGGAGGCGGCGAGGCCGGTGGCGATGGCCGGGGCCCGGCCGTGGATGGAGTGCATCCCGTAGGTGTTCATGTAGTACGGGAAGCGGGACGAGCAGCCGATGCCCGAGACGAAGACGATGTTCTCGCGGGCGAGGCCGAGTTCGGGCATGAAGCCCTGGACCGCGGCGAGGACGGCGTAGTCACCGCAGCCCGGGCACCAGCGCACCTCCTGGTCGGTCCGGAAGTCCTTGGGCGACAGGGTCTTCGGCTGGACGGGGGCGAGGGGCAGGGCCTCAGTCATCGAGAGCCTCCTTCAGCACCAGGGCGAGGTCAGCGGAGCGGAACGGCATGCCGTTGACCTGGTTGCAGGGGTAGGCATCCACCAGGAACTCGGCGCGCAGCAGCAGGGAGAGCTGGCCGAGGTTCATCTCGGGCACGACGACCTTGTCGTAGGCCGAGAGGACCGCGCCGAGGTTGGCGGGGAACGGGTTGAGGTGGCGCAGATGGGCCTGGGCGATCCGGTCGCCGTCCGCGCGGAGGCGGCGTACGGCAGCGGTGATCGGGCCGTAGGTGGAGCCCCAGCCGAGCACCAGGACCCGGGCGTCGCCCGTGGGGTCGTCCACCTCCACGTCCGGGACCTGGACGCCGTCGACCTTGGCCTGGCGGGTGCGGACCATGAAGTCGTGGTTGGCCGGGTCGTAGGAGATGTTGCCCGTGCCGTCCTGCTTCTCGATGCCGCCGATGCGGTGCTCCAGCCCTGGGGTGCCCGGGACGGCCCAGGGACGGGCGAGGGTCCGCGGGTCGCGTTTGTAGGGCCAGAAGACGTCGGTGCCGTCGTCCAGGGTGTGGTTCGGGCCGGTCGCGAACGGCACCCGCAGGTCGGGGAGTTCGTCGGGGCGCGGGATCCGCCACGGCTCGGAGCCGTTGGCGAGGTAGCCGTCGGAGAGCAGGAAGACGGGGGTGCGGTACGTCAGCGCGATGCGGGCCGCCTCGAGCGCCGCGTCGAAGCAGTCCGCCGGGGTCCGGGGCGCGACGATCGGCACCGGTGCCTCGCCGTTGCGGCCGAACATCGCCTGGAGCAGGTCGGCCTGCTCGGTCTTGGTCGGCAGGCCGGTGGACGGGCCGCCGCGCTGGATGTCCACGATCACCAGCGGCAGTTCCAGGGAGACGGCCAGTCCGATCGTCTCCGACTTCAGGGCCACGCCGGGGCCGGACGTCGTCGTCACACCGAGCGAGCCGCCGTAGGCGGCGCCCAGCGCGGCGCCGATGCCCGCGATCTCGTCCTCGGCCTGGAAGGTGCGCACACCGAAGTTCTTGTGCCGGCTCAGCTCGTGCAGGATGTCCGAGGCCGGTGTGATCGGGTAGGAGCCCAGGAACAGCGGCAGCCCGGACCGTTGCGCCGCCGCGATGAGCCCGTAGGACAGGGCCAGGTTGCCGGAGATGTTCCGGTAGGTGCCCGGGGCGAGCGGGGCGGGGGCGATCTCGTAGGAGACGGCGAAGTCCTCGGTGGTCTCGCCGAAGTTCCATCCGGCGCGCAGAGCCGCCACGTTGGCCTCGGCGATCTCGGGCTTCTGCGTGAACTTCCGCCGCAGGTAGCGTTCGGTGCCGCTGGTGGGCCGGTCGTACATCCACGACAGCAGGCCGAGGGCGAACATGTTCTTGGCCCGCTCCGCGTCCTTGCGGGCCAGCGCGGTGCCGGTGAGCGCCTCCAGGGTCAGTGTGGTCAGCGGCACCGGGTGCAGGCGGTAGCCGTCCAGCGAGCCGTCCTCCAGCGGGGAGGCGTCGTAGCCGACCTTCTGCAGGGCGCGCCTGGTGAACTCGTCGGTGTTGGCGATGATCTCGGCGCCGGGCGGCAGGTCGGGCAGGTTGGCCTTGAGCGCGGCCGGGTTCATCGCCACCAGCACGTCCGGCGCGTCGCCCGGGGTGAGGATGTCGTGGTCGGCGAAGTGGAGCTGGAAGGACGACACTCCGGGCAGGGTGCCGGCGGGGGCACGGATCTCCGCCGGGAAGTTCGGCAGCGTCGACAGGTCGTTGCCGAACGAGGCGGTCTCGGAGGTGAAACGGTCGCCGGTGAGCTGCATCCCGTCGCCGGAGTCGCCGGCGAACCGGATCACCACCCGGTCGAGCCGTCGGACCGGCTTGGACCTGCTGACCATACTGACCATCGGTGCGGTTCCCCTCGCAGTGGACGCGGACGGAGGAAGGATTCGAAAAGGAACGCGGGCCGGCCCCCGCCGGGGGTTTACGGGGGCCGACCCGCGGATCGGGGGCCGTCAGGCCGGAGCGGGGCGGGTGAACGCCAGGACGACGTTGTGGCCGCCGAAGGCGAACGAGTTCGACAGGACGGCGTCGACCGGCAGGTCGCGCGGTGTGCCGCCGACCACGTCCAGGCCGAGGGCGGGGTCGGGCTCGGCCAGGTTGGTCGTCGGTGGGACGACACCCCGGTCGATCGCCTGCACGGCGGCCACCGCCTCGATCGCGCCCGCGGCGCCGAGCGCGTGGCCGGTCATGGACTTGATCGCGGACACCGGGATCCGCCCGGCCGCCTCGCCGAGCGCGGCGTGCAGGGCTTTGGCCTCGGCGGCGTCGTTGTAACCGGTGCCGGTGCCGTGCGCGTTGATGTGCGAGACGTCCTGCGGGCGCAGGCCCGCCGAGCGCAGTGCCGCTCGCAGTGCCCGGGCGGCGCCCGCACCCTCCGGGTGGGGTGCGGTGACGTGGTGGGCGTCGGAGGAGCGGCCGAAGCCGCGCAGTTCGGCCAGGACGCGCGCGCCGCGTGCGGCGGCGTGCGCGGCGGACTCCAGGACGAGTACGGCCGCGCCCTCGGCGAGGACGAAGCCGTCCCGGTCGGCGCTGAACGGCCGGCTGGCCTGCTCGGGCCGGTCGTTGCGGGTGGAAAGGGCCCGGATCTTGGCGAAGCCGCCGACGAGCATCCGGGTGACGGGCGCTTCGGTGCCTCCGGCCAGGACGACGTCGGCCTCACCGGAGGTGATCATCTGGCTCGCGGTGACGAGGGCGTCGGCGCCCGAGGCGCAGGCGGTGACCACGGCGCTGCTCGGGCCGAGCAGTCCGAGGTCGAGGCAGATCCGGGAGGCGGGGCTGTTGGCCATGCTCATCGGGATGAAGCGGGCGCCGAGCCGTCCGGGGCCGTGGGTGAGCAGCGCGGCGGTGTTCGTCTCCCAGGTCGAGACACCGCCCGAGCCGGTGCCGATGACGACACCGATCCTGGTGCGGTCCTCGGCGGCCAGGTCGAGGCCGCTGCTCTCCAGGGCCAGGCCGGCGGCGGCCACGGCGAGGTGGGTGGACCGGTCGGCGGTGGCGGCGTCCCGTGCTGCGGGGGCGCGTGCCGCGGGCAGGTCGACCTCTCCGGCGATCCGCACGGGCATGCCGCCGGCGTCGAAGCGGGTGATCGGCCGGACGCCGCTCAGTCCCTTCAGCTGCGCCGCGTGGAAGTCGTCGGCTCCGACGCCGATGGAGGTGACCGGGCCGAGTCCGGTCACCACCACGCGCCGGTCCCCGGCGGTCACCGCGGTTCCCCCGGGCCACGGGTGTCGACGACATGGGCCACCACCTCGCCGACGGTGGTCAGCCGCTGGGCGGCATCGTCGTCGACGGGTGTGCCCAGGTGCTCCTCGAGGATGGTCACCAGCTCGACCAGATCGAGCGAGTCCATGCCGAGGTCCTCCCGGAGCCGGGCCTCCCGGGTGATCTCGTCGGGAAGCAGGCCCAGTCGCTCGCACAGCAGGTCGCTCACGCGCGCGAGGACCGCCTCGGCGCCTTCGGTCTGGGTCGGTGGGGTCACTGGGGCCGCCTTGGGTCGTGGTGGATGGGCAGTGGCGCGCCGGTCCCCCGCCACGCGCCGAGGTCCGCGTGCAGCGCGAAGTCCTGGCAGACGGCCTCGACCGCGCCGGTGAACCGGTCGGCCTCGGCCGGTCCGAGCAGCAGGGGCGGCTGGATGCGCAGGACCCGGTTGCTGTTGGCGGTGAGGAAGGTGAGGATCCGGTGGTCACGGGCGAGCTGCGCGACGAAGCGCAGGCACATCAGGTCGCCGAGCGAGGACTCCACGGCCTGCCCGGCCCGGTGGAAGGCGTCGCGGACCTGCGTGGGCAGCCACTCGATCAGTCCGTGCAGGTCGCCGGGGAGCCGGGCGAGCGCCTCGTCGGCCATCGCCCGGGCGGCGCCGGAGAAGTCGCCGTCGAACTCGATGGCGTTCATCAGTCCGATGCCGCGGACCTCCCGGACGAAGCCGTAGGGGGCGCAGACCTCGCGCAGCCGCTCGCGCAGCCGGGTGCCGACCTCGTGGGCCCGCTGCGGCAGCCGTTCGACGACCAGGGTGTCGAGGGTGGCCAGGCCGACGGCCGCGGCGAGGTTGCCGCCGCCGAACGTCGAGGAGTGCAGCATGGCCCGGTCGGTGCTCCCGTAGGCGCTGTCCCACAGTTCGGGTCGGGCGAGCGTCGCGGCCAGCGGGACGAGTCCGCCGGACAGGGACTTGGCCACGCAGAGGATGTCGGGTTCGAGGGCGTCGTGCTCGGCGGCGAACACGGTGCCGGTGCGGCCCAGCCCGGTCTGGATCTCGTCCAGGACGAAGGCGGCGCCGGCCCGGCGGCACAGGCGCTGGGCCTCGGCCAGGTAGCCGGGGGGCGGCAGGATCACTCCGCCCTCCCCCTGGACGGGTTCCAGGATGAGGGCGGCGGCGCCGTCGAGGGCCGCGGCGAGGGCGTCCGTGTCCCCGTAGGGCACGGCGACGCAGTCGGGCAGGAGCGGGCGGAAGGCGGCGGTGTGGCCGCTGCGCCCGGTCACCGACAGGGCGCCGAGCGTCTTGCCGTGGTAGCTGTTCTCCGCGTGCACCAGCCGGCTGCGCCCGGTGGCGGCGCGGGCCAGCTTGAGGGCGGCCTCGACGGCCTCCGCGCCGGAGTTGGAGAAGAAGACCCGGTCCAGTCCGGGGGGTGCCAGATCGCTGAGCCGCTCGGCCAGTTCGGCGGTGTGGGCGGGCATGGAGACGTACTGCACGAAGGTGGGTGCGCCCAGGTCGAGGAACCCGCGGAGGGCGCGGGTGACGGCCGGGTGGTTGTGGCCGAGGTTGAGGCAGCCGTATCCGGCGACGAAGTCGAGGTATTCGGTGCCGTCCTCGGCCACGAGGGTGCAGCCCTCGGCGCGGGTGAAGACCCGGTCCATTCCGTGGGCGGCGAACAGCCGGGCCATCGGCGGATTGACATGGGTGCGGAACCTGCGCGCCGTCCGCGCGGTCCGGGACGGGGGTGTGCCGCGGGCCGGGGTGTGGTGGCGGGCGAGCCGGTCGAACCACTCGTCGCCGACGGTCCGCCCGAAGCTCGCGAGCGGTGTGGGCAGGAAGCCGTGCCGGGCGGCGAGTCCGCCGATGGTGACGATCCGGTCCAGGTCGAGTTCGCGGCCCAGTGACCAGGGCTCGGCGCGCTGTTCCAGGGCGAGCACGACGGTCTCGGCGAGGCAGCCGTTGAGCTGCTGGGTGGGGGCGGGCAGCATGCCGTCGCCGAGCCGGACCGCGTCCGTCGCACTGACCAGGCCGCCGTCGACGACCAGGACGTCGTGCCGGCCGGGCGGCGCGGCGGCGACGTCCCTCGGCAGGGCGACGTCCACGACGACCGAGCCGGGGTGCATCCGGGTGGCGTCCAGGGCGCCGCCGGTGGACGAGGCGCTGACGTACAGGCGCGCGGCGCCGTAGAGCCCGGCGGGGTCGTCGTGCAGGGTGACCCGGGTGCGTTCGGCGGGTTCGAGGTAGCGCAGCAGCGCCTCGGGGGTCCGGGCGCTGGGACGGCGTACCAGGTCCAGCTCGTAGCCGTCGGCGAGCAGCAGCCGGGCGAGGGCCAGACCGATCGAACCGGGGTAGCCGACGACCACGACGCGGGCCCGGCCGGGCTGTTGGCCGAGCCGCTCGGCGCAGTGCCGGACGGCCGCGTGGGCGGCGTAGGTGGTCAGGGAGTTCCCGCTGGTCAGCGGCGCGTCGACGGTCTTCGCGGTCCACACGCCGCGGTCACCGACGATGGAGGTGGCCCCGCCGAGCCCGATCAGCTCGGCGCCGGCGTCGCGCAGTTCGGCCGCCTGGGCGGCGACCAGCTCCCGGCCGAGCGCCGGACGGCGCAGCAACTGCTCGGCGGTGTAGGGCAGATACCGCACCTCGCCGGTGCACCGGTGGCCGGCCGCGGAGGTGAGGGCCAGCTCGGGCAGCGGCACGTGCCGGCGCGGGGCGGGGTCGCGGGGGATGCCGCGGTGCTCGTCGAGCAGCCGGCCGAACAGGTCGAGTCCGCGGACCTGGTTGCGGTGGCCGTCGCTGACGGGGTGGGCGAGGAATCCGAACTTCATCGGGCACCGCCCGTGCCGCCGGGGGTGCGGGCCATGGCGAAGGTGAGTTCGGGGAGGGTGTCGCGCTGCCAGCCGAGCTGGGAGAGCAGGCTGAGTCCGTCGCCCTCGTTGTTGTGGGTCACCGGGACCGAGTAGAGGTTCAGGGTGGAGCGGCGCAGCAGGTCGGCGCGCAGGGTGCCGGGATCGATGTCGTCGAGTCTGCGGCGGGCGACGGTGAGGGGCCCGAAGGTCTCCTCGCCGTCCTCGGGGAGCAGGTGGAGCACCTGCGTCTGCCGGCCGGCGCCGGCCGCCGAGCGGCCCTCGCGGTAGGTGCGGATCATCGAGTGTCCGCCGTCGACGAGCTGGAAGACGCTCAGGTTGCCGTCCAGCCGGTGCCCGTGGAAGCAGATCTGCTGGATCAGGCCGGGCAGGATGTCCGGGACGAGGGCGGCGGCGCCGTCGCCGATGAACGCGAGTGTGTTGCCGGGCCTGGTGAGGGCGATGGCGGGCACGGCCTGGAGGGCGTCACCCATCAGCGCGCGGCCGTACCAGCCGGAGAAGCCGGGGCCGGTGCGGGGCAGGTTGCGGACGGCGGACAGACCGCCGCGTCCGACGTCGTACACCCCGGTGTAGGTGTAGCCGTCCGCGGTGATGAGGCCGTCCAGGACCTCGCCGAGCCGGTGGTAGAAGTAGTTGAGGCTCATCGGCTGGACGGGCAGGCCGTGGACGACGTCCGAGGCGGAGTCGGCGGCCTCGGCGAGGGCACGGCGCCGGGCGGCGAGCAGCTCGGCGGGCACGGCGAGGCGGTCGCGGACGGCGCGCAGGAAGTGCGCGGCCTCGGCGCGCACCGGGTGGTCGGTGAACGGCGCGAGGTGTGCGGCCTCGTCGCTGACCTGGACGATGCGCAGGGAGCGTTGCAGGGCCCGGGGGGAGAACGGGGTGGCCGCCTCGGTGATCCGGCTCTTGACGAAGAACAGGCACTGCTCGTCCCGGGGCCGCAGCCGTCCGTCCCGGTGCAGGAAGGCGTGGACGCGGTCCGAGTAGCCGTACAGGCCCAGCGTGCCGAGGTACTCGGGGACGACGGCGCCGTCGCGGTAGCGGGCGACCGTGCCGGGGCGGGTGAGGGAGTCGGCGAGCCCGATGCCGCCGTCGGCGGCGATCTCGTGGACCAGGGCGCGTTCCCCGGCGGACAGGGCGCCGAGCTGCCACAGGATCCGCTCGGGGCCGTGGTTGAGCAGGTCGACGACCGGGGCGAGGGCGTCCTCGGTGACCGTCGCCCGGGGCGCGCGGGGCGGGGGCGGCGGGGGCGGCAGCTCGACGCGGGACGCCTCCAGCACGTCGGGGGTGGCGAGCAGGACGACCGGGCCGCGGTCCTCGTCGTAGGCGGCGAACGCCGTGGCCAGGTCGGCCGCCAGCCGGCGCGGGTCGTCGAGGTGGACGTGGGGGATGCGGCGGGCGCGCAGCAGTTCCCGGGAGTCCTCGGCGGCGTGCACCGTGCCCTGGAAGGGGTACCAGGTGTCCGCGCGGGAGTCGGCGCACACGATGAAGCCGCGGGCACGGGCGTCGCGCAGATTGGCGAGGGTACCGCGGAACTCGTCCACCATCCCGCTGGTCACCACGATGAGGGCGGGTGCGGCGTCCAGCTGCCAGCGGGCCAGCGCGCCACAGGCGAGGCTGTGTTCGCTCGGGCCGCGCAGCACCGGGTTGCCGGAGCGGGCGGCGCGGTCTTCCAGCTCGGCGATGAGCCCCGAGACCACCGAGCCCGTGTAGTAGTGCAGACCCCAGGGGGTCGTGGCGCGGGAGTCGAGGAAGTCGGCGAGCGCACCGGCGAGCGCGGGCGGCGCGGTGCGGGCCGAGGCGCGCAGCGCCCCGGCGGTGTGCTGCAGCTGGACCACGTCGGTGAAGGCGCAGATCACGTCGGCGGCCAGTACCCAGTCGTCGCCGGGGAGGCGGCGGCGGTTGTGCGGCTGGGCGATCCGCGCGCGGGGAGGGGGGCCGTCGTCGTAGACGTGCACGGTGTACGGGGACGTCTCGAAGCCGACGTGCGGGGGCAACGCGGCCCGCAGGGCGTCGAGTTCGTCGGTGAGGGAGGTGTCCAGGGGCTCGTCGGACACGCCGGCCGCCACGGCGTCGACCAGGACCAGGGCGAGCGTGGCGGGGTTCGTCCCGTCGGGGCCGGCGGCCGCGCGCAGCTGGGTCGCCGCCTCCGTGAGGGTTTCGGCGGAGCAGAGGGTGATGGTCGCGTGGGGCAGCGCCCGGTCGAGGAAGCGGCGCGCGCGGCCGTGCGTGTACCGGTAGGGCTCCGGCCAGTCGTCGTGCCGGTAGGGCAGTGCGGAGGTGGTCAGGATCCGCTGCGAGCCCTCGACCAGATCGCCGAAGGCGGTCGCGACGGTCCGCTGGAAGGCCGGGCGTTTGCCGACGGCCGCGATCAGCAAGCGCGACGGCCGGGGGCTGCCGCTGCTGTTGTCCACTGTCCGATTCCCCTCGCCGGTAGCGGTGTTGGCCTCTGGGAGTGTGCGGGCAGGCGACTGGAGCCGCTCTGCATGTCCTCTGGACGTCGCGTCGCGCGGGGGCGCCGGTGTGGCAGGCTCGGGGCGTGGCGGGACGGGGGTGGGCTGTGGAGGGGCAGCGGGTGCGGGAGCTGCGGCGGCGGATCGGGTATCCCGATGTGCCGGTTCCCGTGGAGCGCGACTGGTCCGCGCTGGGGCCGGGATACGCGCCGGTGGAGTACACGGCGCCCTCGGTGCCGGAGCCGGAGCCGGATCTCGAGGCGGTGTGGCGGAGGGCGGTGCGGCTGTCCTGCCACCCCCTGCTGCTGCGGGACGCGGCGAGCGGCCGTCCGTTGAGTCCGGCCGGCCCGACCGGGATCACCGGCCGGGGGCGGCTGCACCGGTTCGGCCCGAACCCGGCGGCCGACGGCGTGGTCACCCACGGTTCGGGGGCGCGGGCGCTGGTGCTCCTGGTGCGGCGGCGCGACACCGGCCAGCTGGCCTTTCCCGGTGGCTTCCGGGAGACGGACCCGCGGACCGGGGAGCTTGAGGAGGCGGTGCGCGCGGCGCTGCGCGAGACCCTGGAGGAGACCGGGGTGCGGGCGCACGGCGGTGCGGCGCGGCTGCTGCACGAGGGGGTCGCGCACTGGTCGGTGCGCAACACGGACAACGCGTGGATCGAGAACTGCGCCGTGCACGTCCGGTTGCCGCGGGGCGCCGGCGGCCCGCCGCGGGCCGAGGGACGTGACGACGCGCGCACGGCGGACTGGTTCCCGGTGCACGGCGTCGATCCTGCGACGCTCAGCGCGACCCATGCCGCGCATCTGGGCCGGCTCCGCCGCGGCCTCGGGGGCTGACCCGAGCAATTCAGGAGTCGCCCCGCCGCTCGCCGAGGGCCTCAACTAAGGGTTGAAATGACGCTTAGTGATGGGTGGTCAGAGGTGGATGCGCTTTCTCCGTTCCTGCGGGAGACCTGGTACTGCGACACCTCCGATCCGCGCGTGCGGCGCCTGGCCGCCGAGCTGCGCGGCCGGGACGACCGGGCGACCGCGGTGGCCGCGTTCCACCATGTCCGGGACGGCATTCGCTACCGGGTGGGGAACTGGCAGCAGACGGCGTCGCAGACGCTCGTCATGGGTGACGGGACCTGTACCAACAGCGCCAACCTGCTGGTGGCGCTGCTGCGTGCGCAGGGCATCCCGGCCGGGTACGGCGTGATGCGGGTCCGCGGCCGGGAGTACTTCGGCCCGCTCGCCCCGGCGCGGCTGGCGCGCCTGGCCGGCGAGGTCAGCCGGCATGTGTACGCCTGCGTCCTGCTGGACGGCACCTGGGTACGCTGCGATCCCTCGGACGACCTGGCGCTCTCGCTCGGCACGGTGCACCTCAATCCGCAGAGCCGGCCGGTCGACTGGGACGGCGAGCGGGACGCGATGCTGCACCTGCATCCCGACCACGTCCTGGAGGACGAGGCGCCGGTCGCGGACATCGCCGGGCTGATGGCCAAGCGGATGCGCCGCACGATCGGCGTCCCGGTGCGGATCGCCAACCTGTACATGGACTTCCTGCGCCGGCACGGCGCCGGGATGCGCAGTTCCGAGGAGGCGCAGGAGCACTTCCTGCCCTGGCTGCGCGAACGCCACCCCGGACTGCACCTGGTGTACCGGTCGCTGCCCGAGCGTGCCCCGCAGACCGAGCCCGCGCTGGGGTGAACCGGTGTCCACGGATGTGGACGGCTGGGCGGCCGCCGCCGCCCAGCCGTCCGCTGCGCGCTCAGTCCTCGGTCAGGCCGAACCGGGCGTGCAGCCGCTTGAGGGGCCTCGGCGCCCACCAGTTGACGTGGCCGAGCAGCCGCATGGCCGCCGGTACGAGCAGGCCGCGCACGAGGGTGGCGTCGACCAGGACGGCGAGGGCCAGACCGGCACCGAGCAGCTTCAGGATGGACAGCTGGGAGGTGGCCAGGGCGCCGAGCACGATCGCGACGATCAGCGCCGCCGCGGTGATCAGCCGGCCCGTGCGCTCCATGCCGAAGGCGACCGCGCGGGTGTTGTCGCCGGTGGCGAGGTACTCCTCGCGGATCCGGGAGAGCAGGAACACGCTGTAGTCCATCGACAGTCCGAAGGCGACGCAGAACATCAGGATCGGCACCGTGACCTCCAGTTGGCCGGTGTGCACGAAGTCGCCGACCAGCCACTTCAGATGACCGTCCTGGAAGACGTACACCATGGCGCCGAAGGACGCCGTGAGGCTCAGCATGTTCAGCACGAGCTGCTTGAGCGGGATCACGACGCTGCCGGAGAACAGGAAGAGCAGCACCAGCATGCTGATCGCGATGATCGCGCCGGCCCACGGCAGCCTGCTGCTCAGGCTGTCCTTGGTGTCCACCTGGGTGGCGGCGTCTCCCCCGACCAGGACGTGGCCCGGGGCGGGCACCGCCCGGACGGCGCGCACGTAGTCCTCGCCGGCCGCGGAGCCCTGGTCGCGGTCGGACACCAGCGACAGCCAGGTGCCGCCGGTGCCGTGGAAGGCCGCCGCCGCGGGGCCGGGCGGCGCGGCGCGGCGCCCGTCGGCGAAGGTCCCGGCCGCGCTGTCCACCCGGACGGTCCCGGGCAGGGCGGACAGCCGTCGCGCGTAGTCGGCGAGCCGGTCGCTGCCGGGTTCGACGTCCGGGGTGACCACCACGACGGGCGAGGTCTGGGCGCCGTGGAACTCGCCGCGGATGGTGTCGGAGGCGACCTGGGAGGCGCTGCCGCGGGGCAGCACCCGGTCGTCCATGAGGGCGAACCTCGCCTGGGTGAACGGCAGCGCCAGGGCCGCGAGGACGACCGCGACGGTGGCGCCGATGACGACCGGGCGGCGCATGACGGTGAGGGCGAGTCGGTGCCACAGTCCCTGCTCGGGGCTTCGCGAGCCCGGCAGTCTGCGGCGCAGCGGGGCGAAGACGTCCCACCGGTCGATGCGCCGGCCGATCAGCGCCAGCAGAGGCGGCATGAGCAGCACCGAGGTGGCGGCGGCGAGGACGACCACGACGATTCCGGCGTAGGCGAGCGAGCGCAGGAAGTAGATCGGGAAGACCAGCAGGGCGGCCAGCGACAGCGCCACGGTGAGCGCGGAGAACAGCACGGTCCGTCCGGCGCTGCGCAGGCCGGCCGCGATCGCCTCGGTCACGCCGCGGCCGGCCGCGAGTTCCTCGCGGTAGCGGGTGACGACGAACAGGCTGTAGTCCACGGCGAGTCCGAAGCCGAGGGCGGTGGTGATGTTCAGCGCGAAGACGGACACCGAGGTGACGTCGGTCAGCAGCCGCAGTACGGCGTAGGTGCCGACCACGGACACCACGCCGACCAGCGCGGGCACCAGCGCGGCGGCGAGGGAGCCGAAGGTGGCGAGCAGGATCAGCAGGGTGAGCGGGGCGGCCAGGAGTTCGGCGCGGGTGAGGTCGGTGGCGCTCTGCTCGTCGGCCTCCGCGTTGACCTGGGCGTACCCGGTGGCCTTGACGTCGAGCGGGCCGTGCCGGCCCGTCACGTCGGGCACCAGGCCGGTGACGAGGTGATGCACCCGGTCGTCGTTTCCGCCGAGTTTGACGAGGACGAGGGCGACGCGTCCGTCGCCGGAACGCAGGGTCCGGTCGCCGGAGGTCCAGTAGGACTGCGCGTAGACGACGCCGTCGGTACGGGCGAGGCGCCGGGTCAGGTCCGCGCCGGCGGCCGACGCGCCGGCGGTGTCGACACCGCCGGCCGCCCGGGCGACGAGGACGAGGTTGGGCGCGCCCGCGTGGAAGCGGTCGGCGAGCATGCGGTCGGCCTGGAGGGACTCGGCGTCGGTCGGCGTGTAACCGCCGTTGGAGAGCCGGCTCTCGGCGTCGGCGCCGAGTACCGCGGCGGCTACGGCGATCAGCGCGACCAGCAGCATGGCGAGGCGTCTGCGGCCGACCAGGCTCCGCGCGAGCGAGGCCAGACGGCCGGTGACGGGGGCAGGCCCGTCACCGGTGTCGGCGCGGGTCTGCAGGGTTGTGGTCATGCCTTCCTCATCTCAGGCTGGGCGCCGCGGCGGCGCCGCAGCGCGGGAGGCCACGGCTCAGTGGTCCGCCAGGAGGTGGCTGCACAGGCCCTGGTGGGCCCAGCTCTCCCATGCCTCGGGGGACCAGCCGCGTTCCGCGACGAAGAGCTGGTACACCTCCGGCCCGAGCACGGTGTAGCAGACGTCGACGGCGTGCTCGGTGCCGAGATCCTCGGCGAGTGCTCCCTTCGCGGCGAGGACCTCGACGAAGCGCCGCTGGACCAGGCGGCGTTGCTCCTTGTTCGTGGACCACAGGTCGGCACCGTCGCCGCTGCAGATGACGGCGTTGCGCAGGACCTCCAGCAGCGGGGCGACGCGCTCGTTGATGACCCGTGTCATGGCTGCCAGCGCGCGCAGCTGCTCGCGCGGGTCGTCGATGGCGAGGGCCTCGACGACCTGGGGGCGCTCCAGCGTCGGCACGGGATCGTCGTCGCCGGCCACGTGCAGGTCGATGAGTTCCTTGAGGATCTGCTCCTTGTTCCCGAAGGAGAAGTAGATCGTCTGGACCGCGACGCCGGCCTCCTGGGCGATCGAATCGATCGTGGTGAGGCCGTAGCCGTGCTGGACGAAGAGCTTCATGGCGGCGTCGAGCATCCTGCGGCGGGTCTGCTGCGAGCGGAGGCGTCGGCCGTCGATCCGGTTGGCCATAAGGGGCTACCCACTTTTTATATCTGAACTCTAGAGTGTCACACCAGAATGTCATATCTCTCCGGAGGGACGCAAGCATGACGCTCAGTTCGAACCGGGCGGGGACCGAACAGCCCACCGAGGCCCCACGCGCCCTCGTCCCCGTCCTCACCGGCGGCATGGGCCTGTCCATGCTCGTCCTCTACGCCATCGGCTCCCTGGGCCCCTACATCGTCGACGACCTCGGCATATCCCGCTCCGGCGTCGGATTCCTCCCGGCCGTGGCCTTCGGCACCGCCACCGTGATGTCGCTGTACGCCGGACACCTCACCGATCTGCTGGGCGGCCGCCGGGTCTTCATCGCGCTGCTCGTGGTCATCAGCGCCGACTTCGCGCTGCTCGCGTCCAGCCACACGTACGCCCTGCTGCTCGTGGCGCTGGCCCTCGCCGGGCTCCCCCAGTCCCTGGCCAACCCGTCCACCAACCGGCTGATCGCCGCCCATGTCGCGCCGGCCCGGCGCGCCCTGACCATCGGGGTCAAGCAGTCCGGGCCCCCGGTGGCGGCACTGCTGGCCGGTGTCGCGCTGCCCGCCCTCGCCGGCGCCCTGTCCTGGCGCTCGGCCGTCGCCCTGGTGGTGCCGGTCGCCCTCGTCACCGCGCTCCTCGCCTTCGCCGTACTGCCCCGCGACCCCGCCCCCACGGAGCGGTTGCGCTTCGGCCTGCCGCAGCCGCCCAACGCCGCCACCCGATGGCTGATGGCCTACTCGCTCTTCATCGGCTGCGGACTGGCCTCCCTGAACACCTATCTGCCGCTCTACGCCCACCAGCGGCTGGCCATGGGCGCGGGCGAGGCCGGTGCGCTGATCTCGGCGATCGGCGTGGCCGGCATCACCACCCGGGTGCTGTGGGCCCGCTTCAGCGCACGGCTGTCCGACATCCCGTCCTCGCTGTTCGGCTTCGCCGTGGCCGCGGCGGCGAGCGCCGTCCTGATCCCCGCCGCCACGCACGGCACCTGGCTGGCGTGGGCGGGCGCACTCGGCCTCGGCGGCTGCGCGGCGGCGGGCAACGCCGTGTCCATGGTCGCGGTGACCCGGGGCAGCGGCTTCGGCCGGACCGGCCACGCCTCGGCCCTGGTGTCGATGGGCTTCTTCGGCGGCTTCGCCCTCGGACCGATCGTCTTCGGCCTGCTCGCGGACGGCAGCGCGGGCTTCGGCGGTGCCTGGACCTTCGTCGTCGCGGTGTTCGTCCTGGCGCTGATCAGCGCGCGGGCCGGGCGGCGGACCCTGCGGGCGGCCGCGTGATCCAAGCCAATCACCCTGAAGGACTTCCTAGAGTGCATCACTAGAGTTAGCCTCTAATTATTCGGCCGGAGTTCCCGGCCACCTCACTCACGGAAGAGGGGAGGACAGCGATGGCGGACGGCGTACTCGCGGGCCGACGCGCGGCACTCGTGCTGCTCACCGGCGTCGAGCTGATCGTCTTCCTGGACGTCTCGATCATCAATCTGGCCATGCCGACGATCGGGGCCGCGCTCGGCCTCGGAGTGGTGGCGCTGGTCTGGGTCAGCACCGCGTACCAGGTCACGTTCGGCGGCTTCCAGCTCGGCGCGGGACGGGCCACCGATCTCCTCGGCCGGCGGCGGATGTTCCGGGCCGGACTCGGCATGTTCACCGCCGCCTCGCTGCTCGCCGGACTCGCCCAGACCGGCTGGCTGCTGATCGGTGCGCGGGCACTCCAGGGAGTCGGCGCGGCCATTCTGATCCCGGCCGAGCTGGCCCTGCTGACGGTCATGTTCACCGAGCCGGAGGCCCATCGCCGCGCGTTCGGCGTGTGGAGCGCGATGGGTGCGGCCGGTGCGGCCGGCGGCGTCGCACTCGGCGGTGTGATCGTGCAGGGCCTCGGCTGGGAGTGGATCTTCCTGCTCAACGTGCCCATCGGCGTCGCCGGGCTGGTGCTGAGCGGGCGTCTGCTGCCCGCCGACGAGGAGAACCCGCGGGACGCCCGCGGCCGGCTCGACCTGCCCGGCATGGTCACCGGCACCGGCTGCCTGCTGCTGGTGGTGTACGTCGTCACGGCGGCGGCCGAGGGCGATCTGGGTCCGGTGCAGTGGGCGCTCGCGGCGCTGGCGGTGGCGCTCGGCATCGCCTTCCTGCTCATCGAACGGCGGGTGTCCGAGCCCCTGCTGCCGTTCGGCATCTTCCGGGAGCGGGACATCTCGGGCTCGTCGGCCGCCAACTTCGTGGTGGGCGCCACCCATGTGCCGGCCTTCGTCTTCATGTCCCTGTACTTCCAGGAAGTGCACGGCTACAGCGCCATCCGGGCCGGCCTCGCGGTGCTGCCGATCGCGGTGCTCGGCATCCCGGTCTCCCGGATGCTGATCCCCGCGGCGCTGAAACGGCTCGGTCCCCGGCGGGTGCTGGCGTTCGGCATGGCGCTGATGGCGCTCGCGCTGGCGCTGATGGGCACGCTGCCCGCCGACGCCGCGTACGCCACCCGGTTCCTGCCGGCGGCCGTGATCTTCGCGGTGGCGCTGCCGGCCTGCTTCGTCGGTTCCACCGTGCCCGGGGTGAAGGCCGCGCCGCCCGAGCGGACGGGCATCGTCTCCGGCGTCATCAACACGACCCAGCGGCTGGGGGCCGGGCTCGGTGTCGCCGTGCTCGCCTCCGTCGCCGAGTCGCGCACCGCCGCGGTGGGCGGGCCCCGGGCGGACGCCCTCAACTCGGGCTTCCACCTCGCCTTCCTCGGCGCGGCGGGACTCGCGGTCCTCGGGCTGGTGGTGGCACTCGCCGTCCTGCGGCCGGAGCCGCCGCGCCCCGCGCGGAGCGCGAGCGTTCCGCCGGCCGCGGAGGCCGCGGCCACCGCGGAGTGACCGCGGCACACCGACAGGGCAGGGGCAGCCGTCCGGGCCGCCCCTGCCCGCTCCCCCACCACCCGCACATGCGCCCCACCCGGCCGGCGCACACCACCCCGACACCGCCGCCGGCTCCATCACCCCAGGGGCACGGGACATCCGCGGCCTCGCCCACACGGGAGCCCCCTGGCCCACCCTCCAGCAGGCCGGCGTCACCTCGGACCCGCGCGTGCACGGCGCGTGGCGACGGCGGTGCCGAGGAACCGCAGGCGCTCCGCCCGGGAGACGCCCACCGGTCCACCGGGCGTCCCTTGCGGAACGCCGGCCCGCCCGCCCCCGTTCGCCGCGCCGGAAACCCCCGGATCCGGCACGGCGTCGTCCGCGGGATCGCTCACGCGGAACACCCCGGACGCCTGCCGGTCCCTCAGGCGACTGTGCCGGCCGTCGTCGAGGACGGACCGCGTCCGCTGCGCTCGACGCCCCGGATCGGCCGGCCCCACCGGCCATTCGCGCGTGCGACGCGCGCGGCCGACGCGCACCGGCGCGACGCCGCCGCCGGTCATGCGCGGACAGTCGTGCCGGGCGGTGGGCGGCCCGGTGCCTTCGCCCTCGCGCGCACCGTGCGGCGGGATGCCGGGCCGGAGGCTGCGAGGTGCGCGCCGGGCTCACGCGGGGCCGGGCCGGGCGCGAGGCGGCGGGTCAGGTGCGGCGCGGGCCCGTGAGCTCCAGGGTGCCGTCGGCGCGCCAGCGGCCGAGCCAGGCCGAGCGGTGCACGAAGGCACGGTCCGGGTCGTCGAAGCCGGTGTCGTGGCCGCCGACACGGTCGAAGGGCAGGGCGGGGCCGGTGGCGCACAGCTCGCCGACGCGGCCCGGCGGGAGCACCCGGCCGGCCCGGTCCAGGACCCGCACGTACACGTTGGGCATGGGGCTGCCCACGGAGGCGCCCGCCGACCGTGCCGACGCGTCGGCCCCGAGCTGCCGGACGGTCCACGGCAGCGCTCCGCCGACGGGTGCGAACTCGCTCCACAGCCGGCTCGAGCCGTACCGCGCGACATGCCGTTCGACCACTGTCGCCGGACACGGTCCGCCGAACAGAACCACCACCGCGGGAGCACCGCCGCAGTGCTCGTCCGGCACCTTCAGCACCCGGTCGTACTCCTCCGCGCTGAAGACGGCCGCCACCGCGCTGTCACCGGCGAGATCCCGCACCACCTCGCTGTCGCGCGTGCGGCCCAGGAGCGATCCGCCCGAGGCGACGGCCCACCACAGCGCGGACAGCGAGCGGGCGCCCCCGGGAGCCTGCCGTACGACCACCGCGCCGGGCGCCGGGCCGATCTGCTGCACCCGGGCGGCGAGCATGCACTGCCAGGCGCCGTGGTCCACCAGTTGCCCGCCCCGCTCGTCGACGAACAGGTGGGCCGCGTCCAGCGGGCCGGACCGGGGCAGCGCCGGATCGGCGCGCAGCGCCTCCAGCCGTGCCCAGGTGCGGGCGTCGTCGAGGCTGACCACCTGGACGCCGGAGGACCAGCAGGACTGGGTGGCGCCGCTGCACAGCACGACCTGGGCGCCGCTCACCTCGGCGGCCCGCGCGGCCGCGGGTCCGGTGAAGCCCGCGGAGACCGGGACACACACCCCGCCGGCCTTGAGCACCGCCAGCTGCGCGACCAGGGACTGGCGGTGGTCGGAGCAGTGCACGATGACCGGGTCACCGAGTTGCACGCCGTGCCGCACCAGGCCGGTGGCCAGTTGCATCGCCCTGTTCTCGGCTCCCTGGTACGACAGATGGCCCGCCGGTTCCCGCACGGCCACGGCCGTGGGGCGCCGACGGGCCGCCCTGCTGAACACGGAGTCGAGGGTGAACGGCGCTGCGGCCGCCGGGGTTTCGGCCGGCGCGGCATCGAGTGGGCGCGGGCCGAGCAGTACGGGCTGGCTGGTCACCTGGTCCCCCTGAAGGCTGCGGTACGGATCTCCGCCGGAAATGAGGCGGGAATGCCACCCGCTTCCTTTCCGATGCTGCATTCCGCCGCCGCCCCGGGTCACCTCCCAGATTGCCGCATCCTGCGATATCCCGGACCGGCCCGGGGACGCGCCGGCCGGTCAGGAGATGAAGTCGTAGAGCAGGTTGCTGTCCTCGCCGGATTCCGCCCAGTCACCGTAACGACGCATTCCGTACAGCAGCGGTTTCTGGATCCGCAGCTGCCGTACGGCCCGGACCCGGGCGAAGACCACACAGTGGTCGCCCACCGTGTGCGGGTCGTTCACCTCGCAGTCCGCGATGGTGTGCGCGGACTCCACCAGGTGCGGGCCGCGGGCGTTCGCGTCGGCCCGCCAGGTGACCCGGTCGAAGCGGTCGGGGGTGCCCGAGGCGAACAGCTCGGCGGTGGACCGGGCCCCGTCGTGCAGCAGGTTGACGGCGTATCCGCCGCTCGCGAGCACCGCGTCGAGGGTGGGGCTGCCGCACCGGAGGCAGACCAGTACGGTGGGCGGGTCCAGGGCGACGCTGCACAGGGAGGTGCACGTCATGCCCCAGGGCACGCCGTCGGGGGTCAGCGCGGTGATCACGGTGACCCCCGTGGGGAACCCCGCCATCAGCGGGCGGATGTCGGGTACGCTCTCGGCGGCCATACGCAATTTCCCTCCGGTATTCAGCTGGTTGTCCGGACGAGTTCCCCTCGGCCGCCCGGCTCCGGGGCACCGGACCGGCGTATCTCCTCGACCAGTTCGGCGGCGAACGCCGGAAAGTCCGGGCCCAGGAAATGGAAGTGGCCACCGGCGAAAACCCGGAGCCGGAAATCACCGCGCGTCTCGGCCGCCCACTCGCCCAGTTCGGACGGTGGGGCCCAGACGTCGTCGCTGCCGCCGAAAGCCGTCAGCGGCACGGACAGCGGGGTCCGCGCCGGGTCGGGGCGGTACCGGGCCACCGCCCCGAGATCGGTGCGGACCAGCCGCAGGAAACGCTCGCGGAACTCGGGCAGTTCGTCGATCCGCGGGTGCATGCCGCCCATCCGCGTCAGCTGCTTCATCAGCTCCCCGTCGGAGAGCGCGTGGTCGGGCAGGGCGACCGGGGCGCTCCGGCGGGGTGCGACCCGTCCGGACACCCCCAGCCAGGCGGGGGGCCGGCCGGCCGCCTCCAGCACGCGGGCGGTCTCGTAGGCGAGCACGGCACCGAGGCTGTGGCCGAACAGGGCCAGCGGTGCCGTCTCGGTGAAGGGCAGCACGTCGCGCACGGTCACCCCGACCAATTCCCGGACCGAGCCGACCGGCCGCCGGTCGTGCCGCTTGCCCCGGCCCGGCAGGTCGAGCAGCAGCACCTCCCAGCCCGGGGGCGTGACCCGGGTGAGCGGGAAGTACTGGGCGGCGGAGCCGCCGGCGTGGTGGAAGACCACCAGCCGCAGCTCCGGGTCCGGCACCGACCGGGGCCGCACGAAGGCGTCGGCGACGGCCCGCTCCCGCTCCCGCGAGACGTCGTTCATGCCCGCACCCCGCCGGCGATGTCGTCCGCCAGCCGGCCGAGCAGCTCGGTCAGCGGCAGGTCCAGTGGCAGGTCCTCGGCGGTCAGGCCGACCTCGTAGTTCTCCTCGACCCGGGTGATGAACAGGGTCGACATGAACGAGTCGCCGCCGGCCTCCAGGAAGGACCGGGACGGGTCCAGTTCCCCGGGGGCCTCCAGCACGGCCGCCAGCTCCGCGAGCAGGTAGCTCCTGACCGCGACGGGATCGCCGGAGTCGGGGGCGGCCGGACGGTCGTCGGCCCGTGCGCCGGACGGGCCCTGGCCGAGGGCGGGTTCCTCGATCCAGAAGCGGCGGCGCTGGAAGGGGTAGGTGGGCAGGTCGCCGAGCAGCTGCGCGCCGCTGCCACGCAGCGGGTCCAGACGGAGGTCCGCACCGTCGGTGAACAGTGCCGCGAGCGCGGCCGGCAGGTCGCCGGCGGGGTCGGCGAGCGGCGCGGAGCACCGCCGCCCGTCCGCCTCCCAGGTGAGCCGGACGGGTCCCTCGCCCCGGTGCACGGTCACCGGCAGGCCGAACGCCCCCAGTGCGGCGGCGAGTTCCGCCACCGGGTCGCCGCCCGGCGCGGCGGGCAGGGCCGGACAGATCTCACGCAGCGCGGCCAGGCAGGACACCGCAGGCGCACCGTCGGCCGGCTCGCCGGGGAGCAGCAGCACCAGCCGGCGCGGCGGCTGTGCGACGGGCTCGGGCGCGGGGCGCTGGATCGCGGCGGCGAGTACGTCGGCCAGCTCCGCGGCGCCGGTGCCGACGACGGCGATCCGGTGCGCGAAGGCGGCGCGCCCGGCGCGCAGGGTGTGGCAGAGCGAGGGCAGCCGATCGGGTCCGGCCTGCTTGAGGTGGCCGAGCACGGAGGCGGCGAGTTCGCCGAGCGCGACGGGGTCCTTGGCGGAGAGGGTGAGCAGTTCGGGGCGCGGCGCCGCGGAGGCTGCCCGCGGTCCGGCGGCGGGCGGGCGGTACGCCTCCAGTACGACGTGCGCGTTGGTGCCGCTCATGCCGAAGGAGTTCACGCCCGCGATGCGCCGTCCGTCCGCCGCCGGCCAGGGCTGGTTGCGGTCGGGCACGGTGATCCCCATCCGCTCCCAGGGGATGTGCGGGTTCAGCTCGCCGTCCTCGGCGGAGCGGGCGGCCGGGATCTCGCCGTGCCGGAGCATCAGGACGGTCTTGAGGACGGCCGCCATGCCCGAGGCCGCCTCCAGGTGGCCGAGCCGGGACTTGACGCTGCCGATGGGCAGCGGCAGGCCGCGGGCCCGGATCGCCGCGCCGAGCACACCGTCGAGGGCGCCGACCTCGATCGGGTCGCCGAGTGCCGTGCCGGTGCCGTGCGCCTCGACGTAGCCGAGGTCGCCGGGTTCGACCCGGGCGTCCGCGAGGGCCGCGCGGATCACCTCCTGCTGTGCGGGACCGTTGGGCGCGGTCAGGCCGGAGGCGGCACCGTCGTGGTTGACCGCGGTGCCCCGCACCACGGCGAGGACGGGCCGGCCCTCGCGTTCGGCGTCCGCGAGCCGCATCAGCACCAGGACGCCGACGCCCTCGCCGCGCCCGTAGCCGTCGGCGGAGGCCAGGAAGGACTTCGAGCGGCATTCCGGGGACAGGGCGCGGGTCTGGCACAGGGAGACCATCAGGTTGGCCGACAGCAGCAGGTTGGACCCGCAGACCAGGGCGTATCGGCACTCGCGGGCGCGCAGTCCCCGCACGGCCAGGTGCAGCGCGGACAGGGAGGAGGAGCAGGCGGTGTCGACGCTGAGCACCGGCCCGCGGAAGCCCATGACGTGGCTGATGCGGCCGGCCCCGAAGCAGAGGCCGCCGCCGGTGGTGTAGTACGGGTCGATCCGGGTGAGGTCCGCGCGGTCCTCCAGCCGCTCGCTGTACTCGGAGGCCATCATGCCGAGGTAGACCCCGACGTCGAGGCGGTCGGCGCGGCGCACGGCGATGCCGGCCCGCTCCAGGGCCTCCCAGGCGGTCTCCAGCAGCATCCGCTGCTGGGGGTCGAGCAGCCGGGCCTCGCGCTGGGAGATGCCGAAGAAGTCGGCGTCGAAGTGGGTGATGTCGGAGAGGAAACCGGCCTTGTCGACGTACGAGCGGCCGGGGCGTCCCGGTTCCGGGTCGTACACGGCGCGCAGACCGGGGCGGTCCTCGGGGATGGACGAGTAGGCGGTGCCGGTGCCGCGCAGGAAGTCCCAGTAGGCGTCGGGCGTGTCCAGTCCGCCGGGCAGGCGCAGTGCCGTCCCGACCACGGCCAGCGGCGCGTGCCGCTCGTCCTCCAGCTCCCGGACCCGCGACTGGAGGCGGCGGGACAGCTTGAGCTGGTCCTCCATCAGGCGGCGAATCGTGTCCATGTCCATGGTCGGTGCCCTCTACCTCTCTTCTGAGACGTCCGCCTGGACGGCTCGGACGAGTTCGTCGAACGACAGGCCTGCCAGTTCGGGGAATTCCTCGGCGGGTTCCCGCGGTGCCTCGCCGGCTGCCTGCCCGGGGAAGAGCAGCCGTCCGGTGTGGGCCGCGAGCTGGGCGACCGTGGGGTGGTCGAGCGCGACGGTCGCCGGGAGTTCCTCGGCGAGCGCGTGCGCCAGCCGGGTGCGCAGGTCGATGACCATGATCGAGTCGAGTCCGCACTCGGTGAAGCCCAGGTCGTCGTCGTGGTGCAGCGGTGCGCCCAGCGCGGAGCCGGCCAGCTCCCGGATCGCCTGCCGCAGCCGCTCCTCACGGCTGTCGGCGGCACTGCCGGCCAGCTGTTCGCGCAGCCAGCCGCGGGGTTCCGCGGGCTGCTCGGCGCCGCCGTCCCGGGACGCGGGCGGACGGCGCACGAGGCCGGTGAAGAGTGCGGCGGCTCCGTCGGCGCGCAGTTCGGTGAAGCGTGCCGCGTCCACGCCGACGGCGAGCAGTCGTGCCCGGTCGCCGTCGAGGGCGAGCCGGAAGGGTTCCTCGGCCTCCGCGTCGCCGAGCGCCCGGATGCCGAGGCGGGCGATGGCCTGGGCGGTGGCGGCGGAGCCGGCCATGCCCTGCTTGGCGTCCGGGGTCCACGGCCCCCAGTCCACGGTGGTGGCCCGTACGCCCTCGGCGCGCAGCCGTTCGGCCAGGCCGTCCAGGAAGCCGTTGGCGGCCGCGTAGTTGACCTGCCCGGCGGAGCCGAGCACGGTGGACGCGGAGGAGAACAGCAGCAGCCGCGCGTCGGGGTGGCCGGCCAGCGCCTCGGCGAGGTGGACGGCGCCGCGTGCCTTGGCGGCGAACACCCGGTCGTAGGAGTCGGCGGTGAGGTGTTCGAAGGCGCCGTCGGCGGCGGTGCCGGCGAGGTGCAGCGCGGTGCCCAGCGGGGCGGTGCGCGCCGCCTCGGCGACCGCCCGGCGGCAGTCCGCGGGGTCCGTGACGTCGCCCTGGACGACCTGGACGGCGATGCCGCGGCCGGACAGCTCCGCGATCACGGCACGGGCGGCGGCGTCCGGTGCGGAGCGGCCCATCAGGGTGACGGCCGGGGCGCCCAGACGGGCCAGGAAGCCGGCGGTGCTCAGACCGAGCGCACCGAGCCCGCCGGTGATCAGCACGGCGCCGGGGTGGCCCGGTGCGCTACCGGTGCCGTCGCAGGGGGCGAGGCGGGTGACGCGCACGGTGGTGCCGGCGATCTCCACGGGCGCCTCCGCGTCCCGGCCGGCCACGAGGGCGGCCAGGGTCGCGGCCACGGTCGCCGGGTCCGCGTCGGGCGTCAGGGCCAGGCGCAGCAGGCGGCGTTCGGGCTGCTCGGCCTCCAGTGCCGCCAGCAGGCCCCACAGCGTCTCGCGGACGGGGGCCGCGGCCGGGTCCGTGCCGCCGAGGACGGCGTACGGCACCCCCGGGGCCGCGGTCCGCAGGCCCTCGGTGAGGGCGAGGGCCGCCCGGAGGGCCTCGTCGGCGCCACCCTCCGCGGTGGCGAACCGGGCGTCGATCACCAGGTCCGGGACCGCGCCCGGGGCCGGTGCCGGCCCGGCGTCCACGACCTGGTGGCCGAGCGCCTCGAACGTCTCCGCGAGGCGGCGGCCGGTGTCGCCGCCACCCAGCAGGGCCACCCGCAGCGTGCCGGCCGGTGCGGCTGCGAACTCGCGCTCCACGCGGACCAGTTCGTAGGCGAGGGGCGGGGTGTCGCGCAACGACCGCTCCAGGAGGGCGCGGGGGGCGCGGCGGAAGCGGAAGCCGTCGGCGGTCAGGACGGTGGTCCCGCCGTCGCCGAACAGCCTGAGGTCGGCGGCGCTGACCCGCATCAGGCCGTCGGCCTCGCGGTCGCGGCCGGTGGCCCGGATGTGGCCCCACAGCTGTCCCGCGGAGGCGGGCCGGCCGCAGAAGTCGAGCCGGGCGACCGCGAACGGGATGGCCAGGGCCGCCTCCTCCGTCACGCTGTCCGGGTCGGCTTCCGCGACGGCGAAGGTGACCGCGCTCTGCAGGAGGGAGTCCAGCAGGCCGGGGTGGATCTCCCAGCCGGCCGGGTCCTCGCGCGGGTCGTCGGGCAGGTCGTAGCGGACCAGCGCCTCGTCACCGCGCAGCCAGACCTCGCCGATCCAGCGGAAGGACGGGCCGAGGTGGTAGCCGAGGGTGCGCAGGTGCCGGTAGAAGTCCGCGCCCGACAGGTGCCGTTCGGCTCCGGTGATGAACGCGGCGGGATCGGGGGCGGCCTTGTCCGGCACCGCCGGTGCCGGCACGACCCGGGCCGCCAGGTGCTCCTGCCAGCGGCCGGCGTGCACGTCGACCAGGCTCTGCACGCTGACCGTGCGGGTGCCGTGCTCCTGTTCGGCCTCGATCACCTGCACGGGGTAGCGCTCGTCGTCGCGCAGGACGAGGGCCCGCGGGAAGTGCAGGTCCTCCAGCACGACCCGGCCGCCGTCCGAGCCGAGCGCGGAGAGCGCGGTCGCGGTCTGCGAGGCGCCGGGCACCGACACGACGCCGAAGAGCCGGTGGTCGGTGAGGTGGGCCGGGTACTCGGGGGTGCGCTCGGTGGCCCACACCCGGCCGTGCAGGGCCGGCGAGCTGAGCCGGGTGCCCCAGGCGGGGCCCTGGGCCGCGGCCGGGCGCGCGCTGTCGGGTCGTACGGGTGCCCAGTAGCGGGTGTCGGCGAAGGGGTAGCGCGGGGCGGCGGCCCGGACGGTACCCGTGCCGGGCTGGACGCGCTCCCAGTCCAGCCGCCGGCCGGCGAGGTAGAGGACGCGGGCGGCGTCCAGCAGGGCGGCCCGTTCGCCGGTGCCGCGGCGCAGCGAGGAGGCGAGGCCGCCGGCCGGGGCGAGACCGGCGCCCTTGACCAGGTTCACCAGGGTGCGGTCGGGCCCGATCTCCAGGCACACGTCGACACCGAGACCGGCGAGGGAGCGGATTCCGTCGTGGAAGCGGACCGGGCGGCGGGCGTGCCGGCACCAGTACTGCGCGTCGTACTCCCCCGGTTCGGCGAGACGGCCGGTGACGTTGGAGATGACCGGGGTGTCGGGGTCGCGGAACGCGAGGGGGGCGAGGGCCCGGCCGAGCCGCTCCACCGCCGGGTCCAGCAGCCGGCTGTGGAAGGCGTGCGAGACGCTCAGCCGGCGGGCGCGCACCCCTTGGTCGCGCAGGGCCGCCGCGAGCGCGTCCACCGCGTCGGGGGCGCCGGCGAGCACGATGGACTCCGGGCCGTTGACGGCGGCCACGTCCAGCCCGTGCTCCCGGGCCCAGGAGGACGCCCGCTCCTCGTCGGCGACGACGGCGAGCATCGCGCCGCGCTCGCTCGCCTGCATCAGGCGGGCCCGTTCGGCGATGAGGGCGAGCCCGGTGTCCAGGTCCATGACGCCGGCCTGCACGGCGGCGGAGATCTCGCCGACGCTGTGCCCCATGACCACCGCCGGGGTCACGCCCCAGGACTCCCAGAGTGCGGCCAGCGCGGTCTGCAGGGTCACGAGGGCGGGCTGGGTGCAGCGGGTCTCGTTGATCGCCTGACGGTCCTCGCCGTAGAACATCAGCTCGGTGAGGGAGGCCCCGAGCCGGGGGGCCAGGACGGCGTCGCACCGGTCGAAGACCTCGCGGAAGACCGGCTCGGTCTCGTACAGCTCCCGGCCCATGCCGAAGTACTGGCTGCCCTGGCCGGAGAACAGGAACGCCACCCGGGGCGCACGGGCCGACGCCCGCGAGGGAGCCGTCTCGCGCAGCGCCCTGAGCATCTGCTCGCGGTCGCGGCCCAGCAGTGCGCGCCGGTACGGGAAGTGGCCGCGTCCGGCGCCGGCGACGGCCGCGAGGCGGGGCAGGTCGGTGTCGTCGGCCGTGCTGAGCGCCTGCTCCCAGGCGGCGGTCAGCCGGTCCAGGCCCGCCTCGTCCGGGGCGGACAGCGGCAGCAGGCAGACGGGCGGCTCCTCACCGGCGGGGCCGGGCGGCTCCTCACCGGCGGGGCGGGCAGGCTCCTCATCGGCGGGGCGGGCCGGCTCCGGCGCGGGGGCCGGCGGGTCGGACAGCAGGACGTGGGCGTTGGTGCCGGTGAAGCCGAAGCCCGAGACGCCGGCGATCCGGGTTCCGCCCGCGCGGCGCCAGGGGGTGGCGGCGTCGACGACCCGGACGTCCATCTCCGACCAGGCCACGTGCGGGTTGGGTTCCTTGAAGTGCAGGTTGCCGGGGATCAGTTCGTGCCGGAGGGCGAGCACGGTCTTGATCAGCGACACCACTCCGGCGGCCGACTCGCAGTGGCCGAGGTTGCTCTTCACGGAGCCGGTCCGCAAGGTCCGCCCCGGCCCGCGTCCTTCGCCGAGGACCCGCCAGGCGGCGCCGATCTCGATCGGGTCGCCGAGCGAGGTGCCCGTGCCGTGCGCCTCCAGGTACGACACGTCGCCCGGGGCGATACGGGCGTCGGCCAGGGCGGCCCTGAGCATCTCCTCCTGTGCCGCGCCGTTGGGCGCGGTGAGCCCGGAGGAGGCGCCGTCCTGGTTCATGGCGCTGCCCCGGATCACGGCGTAGACCCGGTCGCCGTCCCGCCGGGCGTCGGCGAGCCGTTTCAGCACGAGCACACCGCACGCCTCGGACCGGGCGAACCCGTCGGCGTCCGCGGAGAAGGTCCGGCAACGGCCGCCGGGCGAGAGCATGTGCGCGCGGCTGACGGCCGTCCAGGAGGTCCGGTCGAGCAGGACGTTGACCCCGCCGGCGAGCGCCGTCTCGCTCTCCCCCGAGCGCAGGGAGCGCACCGCGAGGTGCACCGCCACCAGGGACGAGGAACAGGCGGTGTCGACGGCGACGGCGGGCCCGGTGAGCCCGAAGGTGTAGGCGATGCGGCCGGCCGCGGCGTTCAGCGCGGTGCCCGTGCTGTAGTAGGCGTCGACCTTGTCCGGCCCGCCGTCGGCGAGCAGCCGGGCGTAGTCGGCGTAGCTGATGCCGACGAAGACCCCGGTGCGGGTGGACCGCAGCCGCTCGGGATCGATGCCGCCGTCCTCCAGGGCGTGCCAGGCGGATTCCAGCAGCAGGCGCTGCTGGGGGTCGAGGTTCTCCGCCTCACGTGCCGGTATGCCGAAGAAGGCGGCGTCGAAGCGGTCCAGGTCGCGCAGGAAGCCGCCCTGGTCGGTGGTGGAGGGTCCGCCGGACAGACCGGCCAGTGCGTCCCGGTCCTCGGGTACGGCGGTGATGCCGTCGCGGCCCTCGCGCAGCAGCTCCCACAGCTCCTCGACCGAGTCCGCCCGCGGGAAGCGGCCGGCCATCCCGACGATCGCGACCGGCTCGGGTTCCGTGGAGCCGGCCGCCGCCGGTTCGGGCGCGGCGGGGGCGGTGCGGGCGGGCGGCGGGGCGGCGGGCGGCCCCGGCCGGGGCGCGGGGGCCCGGTGGGCGGCCACGGCGCCGTTCAGCCGAGCGAGGAGGTGGTCGGCGAGGCGGGCGACGGTGGGGTGGTCGAAGACGTCGCCCGCCGGGACGTGGCTGCCGAACGCCTCACCGAGCCGGGCCGCCAGGTCGACGGCGGTGATCGAGTCGAGGCCGAGGTCGAGGAAGCCGGTGGTCTCGTCGATGTCCTCCGCGCGGGCGTGGCCGAGCTGGTCGGCGAGCAGCCGGGCCACCTCGGTGCGCGCGGCGGCCGCGCGGGCGCGCTCGGGCAGCGCGAGCAGCCGGGCCGCGGCGGACGGTTCGCGCGGCGCCCGCGCGGCCGGGGCGGGCTCGCCGCCGAACACGCCGCGGGGCCGCAGGCCGGACATGACGGTCCGCAGCCTCTCCAGGTCGAGGGGGCAGACGACGAGGTGCCCCTCCGGGCCGGGCGCCGTGGTCGTGAGAGCCGCGCGCCCGGTGGCCGCGTCGAAGGAGCCGACGCCCAGCCGGGCGGACCGTTCCAGCAGCTCGCCGTCGGCCATGCCGCCGGATCCGGCGCCGGTGAGGGTCCAGGGGCCGAAGCCGAGGGACGCGGCGGGCAGACCGAGGCTCGTGCGGTGGGCGGCGAGGGCGTCCAGCATGCCGTTGGCGGCCGAGTAGGCGGCGCATCCCTCGGTGCCCCACAGCGCCGAGACGGAGGAGACGAGGACGAAGAAGTCCAGCGGCCAGCCGGCCGAGGCCCGGTGCAGCCACCAGGCGCCGGCCGCCTTGCCGCGCAGTTCCGCCGCGTAGCCGTCGGCGGTGAGGCCGGCGGCCGGGGTGCGGGTGAGGGTGCCGGCGGCGTGTACGACGCCCCGCACCGGGGGCATGCCGGCCAGGGCGGTGCAGGCGTCGGCCAGGGCCTCGGCGGTGTCGCAGCCGCCGCCCCGGTAGACCGCGCGGACGCCGTCGTCGGCGAGCCGGCCGAGGAACGCGCGGGCCTCGTCGCCGAGTTCGCTCGCGGCGCGGCGCCCGATCAGCAGCAGGTGGCGGGCGCCGCGCCGGACCAGCTCGGCCGTGAGTTCGCGGCCGACTGCGCCGAGCGCGCCGGTCACCAGGTAGGTGGCGTCCTCGTGCGGTGCGGGCCGGGCCGCGGGGGTGCCGTCGGCGGGGACGATCCGCGGCACCCGCACCGTCCCGCCCCGGACGGCGGCCAGGTCCTCGGTGCGGTCCTCGCCGGTCACCAGGGCCAGCAGCGCGGCGGCGTCCGCGGGCTCCGGCTCGGCCGGCAGGTCCACGACGCCGCCCCAGCCGGCGGCGAACTCCAGGCCGAGGACGGGCGCGAGGCCGTGCAGCGCCGCGTGGGGGCCGGCCGCGGCCGGTTCCTCGTCGGTGGTGCGCCGCACCCCCCGGGTCACGGCGTGCACCCGGGCGCCCGCCGCCTCGGCGGCGGCCACGGCGTCGGTGACCGCCGCGCACAGCAGGGCCGCAGGGCCGACCGGGTCGGGCGCCGGGGCCGCCGTGTCGGCGTCGGTGTAGGTGTCACCGACGGCCGGGTCGGGCGCCGATGCCGCCGTATCGGCGTTGGCGACGGCCAGGTCGGGATCCGGCGCAGTCGCGTCGGCGTTGGCGACGGCCAGGTCGGACGCCGGGGCCGCCGCGTCGGCGTCGGTGTGGGCGTCGCCGACGGCCAGGGCGGGCGCCGGGGCCGTCGCGTCGTCGTTGGTGTCGCTGACGGCCAGGTCGGGATCCGGCGCCACAGCGTCGGCGTCGGTGTAGGCGTCGCCGACGGCCAGGGCGGGCGCCGGGGCCGCCGTGTCGGCGTAGGTGTCGCTGACGGCCAGGTCGGGATCCGGCGCCGTCGCGTCGGCGTTGGCGACGGCCAAGTCGGACGCCGGGGCCGCCGCGTCGGCGTCGGTGTGGGCGTCGCCGACGGCCAGGGCGGGCGCCGTGGCCGTCGCGTCGGCGTTGCCGGATACGGTCGGCCGGGGGCCGGGGTGGAAGGCGAGGACGAGCGTGGCGGGAGCGGAGCGGGCGGCCCAGTGGGCGGCCCAGTCGGCGCGGCCCGCGGGGAGTTCCGCCCGGTCCCAGCCCCCGGGCAGGGCCGGCGCGTGGTCGCACAGCACGGTGCCCCGGTGGCCCCGGGCCGCCGCCTCGGCCGCCAGCAGGTGCAGCGTCCGTACGTCGTCGCCGGCGAGGACGAGCGGCTCGGCGCCCGACGGCTCGGCGGGCGTGTGGTCCTGCCACACCAGCCGGTGCATGGTGGGCAGCGCCGTGTCGGCGACCCCGTCCGCCGGGCCTGCCGTGCGGTTCTCCGGCTCGTAACGCTGCCGCTGCCAGGGGTAGGAGGGCAGGTCGAGCACCTGCCGGGGCAGGGCCGGCAGGTCCGTCGGGGGTGCGAGGTGCACGGCCGGGCTGTCCTCACCCGCGGCCAGGGACCGCAGCGCGGCGGCGGCCGCCGCGGGGTCGCCGGCCGTGATCCGGGCGCGGACGGTGTGCCGGGCCCGGCCCTCGGTGGCGGTGTACGCGAAGGCCGGGTACCGCTCGGCGGGCAGTCCGTCCAGCCGGTCGGCGTAGCGCGCGGCCAGTTCGCGCAGTGCCTCCGGAGTGCGGGCCGACAGGTCGAAACCGGTGACGTCGGCCGCCGCCGGTTCCGGCGCGGCGTCGGGCGCGCCGAGGATGACGTGGGCGTTGGTGCCGCTCATGCCGAAGGAGCTGACACCGGCGTGACGGCCGCTCCCGGCGGGCCAGTCGGTGGGCTCCAGGGGCAGGGTGATCCGGGTGCCGCCGAGGTCGATGCGCGGATTGAGCGTGCGGTGGTGCAGCAGCGGCGGGATGCGCCGGTGCCGCAGGCAGAGCATCGTCTTGATCAGACCGGCGACGCCCGCCGCCGACTCCAGGTGCCCCAGGTTGGTCTTGACGGCGCCGACCAGGAGCGGCGCGTCGCCGTTGCGGCGGCCGAGGACGGTGGCCAGCGCCTCCATCTCGATCGGGTCGCCGAGCGCGGTGCCGGTGCCGTGGGCCTCGACGTAGCCGATGTCGGCCGGCTCCAGCCGGGCGTCGGCGAGAGCCTGTTCCAGCAGGGCGGTCTGGGAGAGCACGTTGGGCGCGGTGAAGCCGCCCGAGCGGCCGTCCTGGTTGACGGCGGAGCCGTGGATGACGGCCTGCACCCGGTCGCCGTCGCGCAGCGCGTGGTCCAGGCGCTTGAGCACGACGACGCCGCAGCCCTCGCCGCGGGTGAAGCCGTTGGCGCGGGCGTCGAACGTCTTGCACAGGCCGTCCGGGGCCAGCGAGCGGGTCTCCTGCACCAGTCGCATGGAGCGCGGCGACATGATGAGGTTGGTGCCGGCGGCCAGGGCGATCTCGCACTCGCCGCGTCGCAGCGCCTGCGCCGCGAGGTGGACGGACACCAGCGAGGAGGAGCAGGCGGTGTCGACGGAGACGGTGGGTCCGGTCAGGCCGAGCGCGTAGGCGACCCGGCCGGCCGCGAAGTTGTGCCCGTTGCCCGTGGTCCAGTAGGCGTCGGGGTCACCGCTCAGCCACTCGCGGTAGTCCTGCCACATGATGCCGAGGTACAGGCCGGTACGGACGCCGCCGAGCCGGTCGGCCGGCACGCCCGCGTTCTCCAGCGCCTCCCAGGTGACCTCCAGCAGCAGGCGGTGCTGGGGGTCGAGGTGCCGCGCCTCGCGCGGGCTGATACCGAAGAAGGCGGCGTCGAAGTCCAGCACCTCGTCCAGGAACCCGCCGCGCTGCGGCAGGCCCTCCCACTGCGCCGCGAACGGCCCCTTGCGGCGCGGTGGCAGCGGGCCGACCAGGTCGCGCCCGGCGATCAGGGCCGTCCAGTAGTCGTCCGGCCCGTCGATCCCGCCGGGCAGGCGCAGCCCGGTGCCGATCACGGCGACCGCCTGGCCGCCCTGTTGTTCGTCGAGCTGCCGGCGCAGGGTGCGGATGGTCGCGAGCGCCCGGGTCAGCGGAGTCTGTCGGGTTGCGTCGGAGGTGGTGGTGTCCGGCATGGATCGGTTCCTCGCGGTCTGGTCCGGTGACTGTCTGGTCCGGTGAGCGGTGCGATCGGAGGGGCGATCTGGGGCGCCCGGCGGTCTGCGGTCGGTCGTGCGTGCCGCCGCCGGGCGCCTCGGGTCAGGCGAGGTCCGCCTCGGCGGCGGGCTCCAGTTGGGCGCACAGGTGCTCGGCGAGCGCCTTGGTGGTGCCGTACGCCCACAGCAGGGTCGGGGACAGGCGGGTGCCGAAGGCGGCCTCGAGCCGGTTGCGCAGCTCCAGGCTCATCAGCGAGTCCAGTCCGAGGGACTTGAAGGGGGTGCCGGCCTCGATGCGGTCGGCGTCCAGCCGCAGCACCCGGCCGGCCAGCTCGCGGATGCGGCCGGCCGCGATCGCGGTCCGGTCCGCGGGCCGGGCCGCGAGCAGCCGGGAGAGGAACTCCCCGTCGGCCGCGGTACCGGATCCGCCGTCGCCGGCGGCCGCGCGCAGCCGTTGCCAGCTGGCCAGGGCCGCCGTGTCGGGGTAGGCGTCGAACCACTGCCGCAGGTCGATCGGGACGTACCCGACGACCGGCCGGTCGCCCGCGAGCATCCGGGTGAGGGCGCCCCACGCCTGTTCGGCGGAGATGCCGCCCATGCCCCGTTCGCCGAGCCGGGCTCCGCGCGTCTCCTCGCTCGCCGCGAGGCCGATGTCGTCGAACGGGCCCCACTGCACGCTCAGCGCGGGCACCCCGCGGCGGCGCCTGGCCTCGGCGAGCGCGTCCAGGCCGGTGTTGGCCGCCGCGTAGGCGGCCTGGCCCGCGTTGCCGACCAGACCGGCGGCGGAGGAGAAGAGCACGAACAGGTCCAGCGGGTCGTCGGCGGTCAGCCGGTCGAGGTGGGCCGCGCCCACCGTCTTCGGGCCGAGTACCCGCTCCAGCTGGGCGGCGGTGAGATTGCGGACGGTGGCGTCGTCGAGGACGCCGGCCGCGTGCACGACGCCCCGCAACGGCGGGAGTTCGGCGCGGACGGTGTCCAGGGCCGCCGCGAGCGCGGTGCCGTCGGAGACGTCGCAGCGCAGGGTGCGGACCCGCGCGCCGCGTGCGCGGATCCGGTCGATCCGGGCGGCGGCCTCCGGGCCGGGGGCCGAGCGGCCCAGCAGCGCCAGGGCACCGGCACCGTGCTCCGCGAGGTGTTCGGCCAGCGACAGGCCGAGCGCGCCGAGGCCGCCGGTGATCAGGTAGCTGCCGTCCGCGCGGAACGTTCCGCCGGGCATCGGTACGGCCGCCACCGCGTCCACGGTGGAGGGGCCGAGCAGCACCGGTGTCACGGCCGGGTGGGCCGGGGCCTGCGGTGCCGGGCCGGCGCCTTCGGCCGGCCGCGACGGGTCCGACGGCCCGGCGGGTACGGCGGGTACGGCGGGTACGGCGGGGGTCCGCCCGGATCGTGCGCCGGGTCCGCCGGCCTCGGCGAAGGTGCGCGGCGCGAGCGGGAGCGGTCCGGTGGTGGCGGCCCGGTCCCACACCGCCGCCAGGGCGGCGGCGAACCGTTCCGGCCGCCGCTGCAGCAGGCCTCGCGGATCTACGGTGAACAGCGCGGCGCCGGCCGGGAGCGCCGCCGGGTCGGGACGGGTGCCGTCGAGGGTCACCGCCCGCCCGTCGGGGGCCAGCGCGGCGACCGCCCGCGCGGGGCCGGCGCCGGCCGGGCGGCCGATCACCACGTCCACGCCCCGGCCGCCGAGGGCCGACCGGACGGCCCGCGGCCATCCCGGGTCACGGGCGTCGAACACCTCGACACCGGCGAGCACTTCAAGGACCGCGGCCGGGACGCCCGATCCGGGCGCGGCACCGGCATACGCGGACCACCGAGCACCAGCCGCCGGACCGGACACAGCCGACTCCCCGGCCCCGCCCTCCGCCGCAGCCATGACATCGCCGGTGACACCCTCCGCCGGGGCCACGACCCCGCCGGACCCTGCCTCGGCCACAGCCGCGTCCCCGCCGGACCCGCCCTCCGCCGGGGCCAGGACACCGTCGGCGCCGGGCGCGTCCGCCCGCGTGGCCCGCACACGGGCACGCTCGACACCGGCGAGCGACTCGAGAACCGCGGCCGGGACGCCCGATCCGGGCGCCGCACCGGCGTACGCGGACCACCGAGCACCAGCCGACAGACCCGACGAAGCCGACTCACCGGACCCGACCTGCGCCACCGCCGCGACATCACCGGTGACGCCCTCCGCCGGGGCCAGGACCCCGCCGGATCCGCGTTCCGCCGCAGCCGCGGCACCGTCGGACCCGGCCTCCGCGGTCATGACACCGTCGGTGACGCCCGCGGGCGTGAGCGTGGCCAGGACGTGGGCGCCCAGGTCGCGGGCGAGGGCGGCCGCGGCCAGGCCCACCGCGTCGCCGATGTGGACGAGGACCGAGTCCCCGGGGGTGACGCGGGCCGCTTCCACCACCGCGTACCAGGCGGTGGCGGCGGCGACCGGGAGGACGGCGGCGGCCGCGTCGCCGAGCCCCTCGGGTATCGGGCGGGCGAGGTCGGCGCGCACGGTGACATGGCTCGCCGGACCGTCCGGGGCACAGACGGCGGCCCGGTCGCCCACCGCGAATCCCGTCACCGCGTCACCCACGGCGACCACCCGTCCGGCGCAGCCGGCCCAGGGGGCGGCCGGGCCGCCGGGAGCGGTCGCCGCGGTCGTCTCGACCTCGATCTCGCCGGGGCCGGGCGGGCGGCGGGTGAGGGCGACGGGGGTGCCGCCGGGGTCGATACGGAAGGGCTGGTGCCGGGTGCGGGGGGCGGGCAGCGGCGTCGGCTCGGTGGCCGGGCCGCGGGTCAGCCGGGCGGCCAGCCTGCGGCCCGCGCGCAGCGCGAGCTGGTCCTCGGCGTCGGCGCCGCCGCGGAGGAGTTCGGCCGCGCCGTCGGCGCCGCGGCCCGCGTCGGCGGGGCCGAGGTCGATCAGCCGGGGCGCCAGTTCGGCGTGCTCCCGGCGCAGCACGCGGGTGAAGCCCCAGTACAGGGCGGCCCCGGGGTCGGGCTCGTCGTCCGGCAGGGCGGCCTGCGCGCCGAGGGTGACGACGGCGAGCCGCGGCGGGACGGGCTGGGCCGCGCAGGCGGTGACGAGCGCCGCCAGCCGCAGCAGGCCCTGCCGCTGCTCCTCCGGTCCGGCGGGCGCCCCGGGCGCGACGAACACCACGCCGGTGGCCTCGCCGGGCGTCTCGCCGGGGCCGGTGCGCAGGGTCTCCGCGCCGCGGTCGGCGAGTCCCTTGGCGATGGCGTCCGCCTCCACGGGGTCACCGCAGACCACCCAGCGGCCGGGCTCGGCCGCCGTCTCCTCGGCGGGGGGCGGCAGCTCGGTCCAGTCGATCCGGTGCAGCAGCGCGGCGTCGGCGGGGCCCTGGGGGCCGCCGGCCGCGAGCGGGGTGAGCTGCAGGCCGACGACGCTGAGCAGCGGGAGGCCGTCGTGGCCGGCGAACAGGTGCAGGTCGAACCGGCCGTCGGCGCGGCGCCGGGCGTGGGACCACAGCGCGGTGACCGGTTCCTCCAACGCGCCGGTGACCAGCACGCGTTCGATCTCCGTCGGCACCACGGCGTCCTGGCCCGCCTCGCGGCCGCACAGGGCCAGGGAGACCTGGAGCGCACCGTCCCAGAGGGCGGGGTGCAGGCCGTGCGCCCGGTTGCCCGCGCGCAGCCGCTCGGAGAGGACCACCTCGCCGAGGGCCTCGTCGCCGTCGGCCGTGACGGCCAGGGCGCGCACGGTCCGGAAGGCGGGGCCGTACTCCAGGCCACGGGCGGCCCAGGTGCGGTACAGCTCGGCGGCCGTCTCCGGTTCGGCGCTCGCGGTCCAGCCGGGGAGGCCGGCCGGATGGTGCCGGACGTCGCCGACGACGGCGCGGGCGGTGGCGTTCTCCTCCCAGTGCGCGGCTCCCTCGGGCAGTGCGAGCAGCCGGAGCGCACCGCCTTCGGCGGCGTCCTCGGTCCACTCGACGGCGAGCCGGGCGGGTCCGTCGCCGAGGGCGGTTCCCTTGTGGAAGACGATGTCCTCCAGGCTGCCCGGCAGCCGCCCGGTCCGGGACCGTACGGCGGCGAGCGCCGCGGCGAGGACGGCCGTGCCCGGCAGCACCGGGGTGCCGTGCACCTGGTGGTCGGCGAGCCACGGCAGGTCGGTGACGGACGGTTCCAGCAGTCCGTGCCAGCGGCGGGGGTCCCCGGGGGCCGGTTGGAGCCGGGGCTCCAGGCCCCGGGCGGCGCCGGTGCCGCGGGGCTGGTCGGCGGTCCAGTGGCGGTCCTGCCGCAGGGGGTAGCCGGGCACCGGCAGCAGGGCGGTCCGCGGCAGCCCGCCGAAGGGTTCGAGGCCGGAGGCGTAGGCCGCCGCCAGGGCCTCGGCGAAGTCCGCGGTGCCGCCGTGGTGGCGGCGCATGGTCGTCAGGACGGCGACGGGCTCGGTACGGTCCGCCGTGAGCTGGCCGACGGCGGGCGCGAGCACCGGGTGGGGGCTGATCTCCACGACGTGGGTGACGCCGTCGTCGAGCAGGGCCCGCATGGTGTCGGAGAACAGCACGGGGCTGCGCAGGTTCTCCACCCAGTACGCGGCGTCCATCTCGGGGCCGTCCAGCGGCGCGACCCGGACGGTGGACATCAGCCGTACGGTCCCGGGGCGGGGGCGGGCCGGGGCGAGCGCCGTCAGCAGGTCCTCGCGCAGCGGGTCCATCTGCGGGCTGTGCGAGGCGTAGTCGACGTTGACCAGGCGGCAGTACGTGCCCTCGGCCTCCAGCAGCTCCTTGAGGGTGAGGACGGCCTCCTTCTCGCCCGAGAGCACGCACGAGCTGGGGCCGTTGTGCACGGCCAGCGAGATGCTGTCCTCGAAGCCCTCCAGGGCGGCGAGGGCCGCGTCCCGGTCGAGGTCCACGGCGAGCATGCGGCCCTGTCCCGAGGTGAGGCGGGCGATGGCGCTGCGCCGGGCCATCACCAGGGCGGCGTCCTCGTAGCTCAGGATGCCGGCCAGTGTGGCGGCGGTGATCTCGCCCTGGCTGTGTCCGAGCACCACGTCGGGTTCGACACCGCAGGCGCGCCAGAGTTCGGCCAGGCCCAGGGACATCGCCCAGAGGACGGGCTGGAGCATGTCGATCCGGGTGGTCCACTCGTCGCCGGCCCGGCCGGCGAAGATGTCGAGCAGGTCCCAGTCGACGTGCGGGCGCAGGGCTTCGGCGCAGCGGGTGACGGTCGCGGCGAACAGCGGGCTGTCGCGGTACAGTTCGCGCCCCATGCCGTCCCACTGCGAGCCCTGGCCCGGGAAGACGAACGCGGTGCGCCCGCGGGGCACGGCGCGGCCGGTTCCCTCCCCGTCGGGGTTCTCGGCGAGTGCGGTCAGCGCGGTGCGCAGTTCGTCCGGGGTGCCGGCGACGAGCGCGGCGCGGACCGGGAAGTGGTCGCGCCGCCAGGCGAGGGTGCCGGCGAGGTCCCGCAGGGCCGCCGGGTCGTCGGGCACCGCCGCCGTGAGGGCGCGGGCGCGTTCGGCGAGCACCGCGGTCTCCCGGGCGGAGACGGTGACGAGGGCCGGCAGCCCGGTGTCGGGCACGGCGGGCGGCTCGGCGGGGACGTCCTCCGGCGCGGCCAGCACCACATGGGCGTTGGTCCCGCCCCAGCCGAAGGAGTTGACGCCCAGGTAGAGGGGGCCCTCGGTGGGCAGCGCCAGTGGTTCGCGCACCACCCGGACGTTGAGTTCGTCGAAGGGGATGGCGGGATTCAGTTCCGCCGAGTGCAGGCTCGGCGGCACGGTCCGGTGGCGCAGCGCCAGCAGCAGCTTGAACAGGCCGGCCATGCCGGCGCTGGCCTCCAGGTGACCGATGTTGGTCTTGATCGAGCCGATGTACAGCGGGTTGCCGGGGGCGCGGTGCCGGCCCAGGATCCGGCCCAGTGCGGTCGCCTCGATCGGGTCGCCGCGCCCGGTGCCGGTGCCGTGCGCCTCGATGTACACCGGCTGGCCCTCGGGTACGGCGCCGGTGCCGTAGGCCTGCCGGAGCAGGTCCTCCTGCCCGTCGGGGCTGGGGGTGACGAGGCTGTCGCCGCCTCCGTCGTTGTTGACGACGGTGCGGACGACGACGCCGTGGATGCGGTCGCCGTCGGCGCGGGCGCGGCTGAGGGTCTTCAGGTACACGGCGGCCACGCCCTCGCCGCGGACGAAGCCGTTGGCGGAGGCGGCGAAGGCCTGGCAGCGGCCGTCCGGGGACAGACCGCCGAAGTGGGTGAGCCCGATCGTGACGTGCGGGTCGAGCATGAGGTTGACGCCGCCGACGACGGCCCCCTCCACCTCGCCGGAGCGCAGCGCCTGCGCGGCCAGGTGCAGGGCCACCAGTGAGGAGGAACACCCGGTCTCGACGGTCATGCTGGGTCCGCGCAGCTTGAGGAAGTACGACAGCCGGGCGGCGATCACGTCCAGGGCGTTGCCGTACAGGCTGTGCGGGGTGGGCCGGGCGCCGCGGCCGTACCGGAGCAGTTCGTAGTCGTGCCAGGAGGCGCCGACGTAGACGCCGGTACGGCTGCCCGCGAGGTCGGCGGTGCGCCGGCCGGCGTCCTCCAGGGTGCGCCAGACCACCTCCAGGAGCACGCGCTGCTGGGGGTCGAGGGCGGCCGCCTCGCGCGGTGACACGCCGAAGAACGCGGCGTCGAAGTGGTCCACGCCGTCGAGGAATCCGCCGACGGCCTGGATGTCCCGCTCGGGGTCGAGCGGCTGGGAGGTGTCCCAGCGCTCGGCGGGTACGGGGCCGATCGCGTCCCCGCGCTCCATCAGCAGGGTCCACAGGCGGTCGGTGTCGGGGGCTTGGGGGAAACGGCCGGCCATGCCGACCACGGCGATGGGTTCGGCCATGGTCACTCGCCACCGCGCAGCCGCATCCGGACCAGTCCCTTGCTGGCGTTGATCATCCGGGGGCCGATCTCCGGCGGTGCCTCGCGCCGGCACCACACCGCGTTCTTGGCCATCTTCCCGGGCGACATGTCGAAGCAGCGGGTGCCGCGTTCGCCGAGCCGGAAGGACGGTGCGATGAAGTCGGCGTGCCGGATGTGCTCCAGGATCCGCTCGGCGGCCTTGCCGGGAGCGAGGGTTCCCTCGTCGACGGACAGGCACAGGTCCCGGGTGAGACTGCCCATCTCGTTGAAGCCGGAGCTGACCGGCAGCGGCGATCCCGGGTGCTTGCTCTGCTCCAGTTCGAGGAAGACGTCCTCGCGGCCGGTGCGCACGAACCGGTAGTAGGCGTCCTCCAGCATCACGTTGCCGAGCATGGTGCCGAGCATCCAGGTGCGGTTGACGGCGTTCCACAGCTCGTAGTCCCGGAAGCCCACGAAGGAGCTGTGGACGATGTCGTCGTGGAAGTCGAACAGGCCCTGCTGGAGGGCCTCGACGTAGGCGAACCGCTCCTGGGACCAGTCACCGTCCCGGGAGGCGGCGATCAGCCGCCAGCCGAGGGCGTTGACCAGCTCCAGGGTGTTGGTGAGGCCGCGCGAGTAGAGGGCGTCGATGAAGCCCGCGGCGTGCGAGGTGAGGCAGAAGCGCTCGCCGACGACCTGGTGGGCGGAGTACTGGAGCCGGCCGGTGGACACCCAGGGGCGCACGGCCTTGGCTCCCTCGAACTGCCAGGCGATCTCCGGGAAGCGGGCCAGGAAGGCGTCGAACTCCTGCTGCCCGGTCAGCTCGCCCTTGGGGAAGACCCTGGGGTCGAGGGTCAGGCCCACGCTGCACAGCGGGTTGAGGGACTCCGGGTGGTTGTCGAAGGGGATGACCCACAGCCAGCCGCCGTCGAAGACGTGGTGCAGGGTGCCGTGGTGCCACGGGTTGGGCTGCTGGTGGCGGCCCTTGGCGGTGGGCGAGTCGTCGAACGGCTTGACGCCCACCATGTGGGTGAACAGGGAACGCGAGTGGGTGCGGGCCCGGGTGGGGGTCTCGCGCAGGCCGAACTTCTCGGCGAGCGGCGAGCGGAAGCCGCTGCCGTCCACCACGTAGTGGGCGCGGAACTCCTCGCCGCCGTCGGTGCGCAGCACCGCGCCGCTGTCCGGGTCGATCTCCACGTCGGCGATGCGGGTGGCGAGCCGGGGGTGGGCGCCGTACTTCACCGCCAGGTGGAACAGGTAGGCGTCGATGTCCTGCCGGAACAGGTGCGTCTCGGTGCGGATGGCCGAGGGGACCACCAGCTGGTTGACCTCGTCGGCCGCCTGGGAGCGGCCCTCGCGGTGGTAGACGAATCCGAAGTTCTGCTTCTGCCCGCAGTTGCGTGAGACGTGTTTCCGGATCCCCTTGAAGCTGGACAGCGCCATCAGTTCGGGAACCTGGTAGCGGTCGGCGATGAGCCTGGTCATGCCCGAGGTGTACGGGATGGTGGACTCGCCGACGGCGAACCGGGGGTGGGTTCCGGCGTCGAGCAGCAGCACGCGCACTCCGTTGCGCGCGAGCACCGCGCCGAGCATGCCGCCGGCCATCCCGCTGCCCAGGATCGCCACGTCGTAGTCATTGCGCCGCGATGCCGGCTTCGTGCGCGCCATGTTCTTGTCCTTCCCTATGTCTGCGGGCAGTTGGGGCCTGGTGCCGGTTCGGTCCGGGGCCGCCGTGCACCGGCGCCACCGCCGTGGCGGTGCCGCGAGGGCCGCGGCCGGTTCCGGGCGGTCCGGACCGTTCCGGGGGGCGGTGCCTAGCTCCGGACGACCGTGGTCGTCTTCCGGCGGGCGGTGACCGGGGGGATCTCCACCGGCTCCCGGTAGACGCGGGACAGCAGTGGCCCGGTCATGGCGGTGGTCACCACGGCCATGACGACCATGAGCGAGTACAGGGAGCCGTCGAGCAGGCCGAGTTCGAGACCGACGCCGAGGATCACCAGCTCGGTCAGGCCCCTTGTGTTCATCAGCACGGCCACGGCGGCGGCCGGCCGCGGCTGCAGCCGCTGGGAGCGGGCACCCAGGTAGGTGCCGCCGAACTTGCCGACGACGGCGACGGCGAAGATCAGGCCGAGGTCGATCAGCATGCCGCCGTCGAGCCCGCTGAGATCGACGTTGAGGCCGGCGACCACGAAGTACACCGGCAGCAGGATCGCGGTGACCTGCCCGGTGCGGCGGTGGATCTCCTCGCGCAGGGTTTCCGCCCCGGCCCGCGGCATCACCGTGCCGCACAGGAAGGCGCCGAAGATGAAGTGCATGCCCATCGCCTCGGTGGCGGCGGCCGAGAGCAGGGCGAGGATCAGCACCAGCGCCAGGTGCTGGCTGGTGAACTCGACCGGCCGGCCGGCGGGCACGAACAGTCTGCGCAGCAGCGGCCTGACCACGACGACCATGGCGCCGAGGAACGGCAGGGTCAGGGCGACCTTCCAGTGTCCGGAGCCCCCGCCGACGCCGGCCTGGACGGCGGCCAGCGCCGCCCAGGCCACGACGTCGACGGCCGCCGCCGTGGCCAGGGCCAGTCCGCCGACCGTGGTGGTGCTCAGTCCGCGGTCGGTGAGGATGCGCGCCAGCACCGGGAACGCCGTCACCGAGACCGCGAGTCCGACGAAGACCACGAACGCGGTCCTGTTGTGCGGGGCGTGGTCTCCGGCGAGGTACAGGGCGAGCACCAGGCCCAGTGCGAAGGGCACCAGGGTGGAGCCGAGCACCGCGCCGGCGGTGGTCCGCCCGCGCCCGCGCAGTGCCGCTCCGTCCAGTTCCAGGCCCACTCCGAACATGAAGAGCGCGACCCCCACGTTGGCCAGCCCGGTGAGCAGTGGTCTGACGTCGCTCGGGAAGAGCGTGTCGGAGATGGCGCCGTGCAGCAGGGTGGGGCCCAGCAGCACACCGGCGAGGATCTCGCCGACCACGGCGGGCTGCTGCAGCCGGGTCGCCAGTTGTCCGAGCCCGCGGGCCAGGAACAGGATCAGGGCGAGATCGACGAACAGCAGCTGGACCTGGTGGCTGGTCACGACAGTTCCGCGCCCTCGACCAGGTCGTCCAGCCGGAGGTTGAGCATCGGGTGCTTGCCGCTCAGGCCCGAGATCAGCTGGACGAAGTCGGCCGACGGCTCGCGCTCGCGCTCGGGGTCGACCATCTCCTGGGCCAGGCTGTAGTAGAACTCCTTGTACTTGGTGCGGTCGTAGAACCGCTCCACGAAAGCGCGGATCTCGTCGAAGAAGCCGCGGTAGGCGGTGGCGTACCGTTTCAGCGCCTGCTCCTCGATCTCCGGGTGCAGCAGGACCTGGTGGACGATCTTGGAGAGCACGCTGGCGGCCAGGGTGGCCAGCGCGACACCGGTGGAGAACAGCGGGTCGACGAAGGCCGCGGAGTCGCCGACGCAGACCCAGCCGTCGCCGTGGAAGGACTGGCTGGTGTACGACCAGTCGCGCGCCGTGCGCCAGCCGGCCGCCTGGTTGGCGTTCGCCAGCATCTTCTTGAGCTTGGTGCTGCGGTCGACCTCGGCCCAGAACAGCTCCCGCAGCGACTGGTCGGTCTTGCCGACCTGCGAGGAGCGGGTGACGTAGCCGACGCTGATGGTGCCCTTGTCCAGCGGGATGGCCCAGAACCAGCCCTCGTCCAGGCCCTCGATCAGGATGTTGGTGTACTCGTCGCCGGCGAGCCGCTCGCAGTTGTCGAAGTACGTCCAGACGGCGACGTTGCGCAGCTCCTCGTGCCAGGTCACCTCGGCGTAGCGCCGGCTGAGCAGCCGGGACTGGCCGGAGGCGTCGATGACCAGCTTGCCGCGCGCCTCGTAGACCTCCTCGGCGCCGCGCAGGGTGTAGCGGATGCCGACGACGCGGCCGTCCTCCTCGACCGGCTCCTTGACCGTGGCGTCCTCGAGGATGAACGCGCCGAGCTCGCGGGCGCGGTCGAGGATCAGCGAGTCCATGTCGGCGCGGCGGGTGTGGTACGCGTAGGGGTGGGCGCCTCCCTCGACGAACGAGAAGTTCCAGGGCACCTGCTTGTTGCCCCAGACGAGCGTTCCGCCGTACTTGCGCTCGAAACCGCGGGAGTCCATGCGCTCGGTGATGCCCAGCTCCTCCATCGGCCGCATGAAGGCCGGGATGAGCGACTCACCCACGTGGTAGCGCGGGAACCGTTCCCGGTCGAGCACCAGGACGCGGTGGCCCTTCTTCGCCAGCAGTCCCGCCGTGGTGGCGCCGGCGGGACCGCCACCGATCACGACGACGTCGAACTCCTCAGGTACCCCGAACAGTGTGGACGGCATGCCCAGTCCTTCCTGTGCCCGATCTGGTGTGCGGTGCGGCCAGTGTTGAGCGCCGGGCCTGAAGACCCTCTGGACGTCGTCCCCATGTCCCTGTCAGGCCGCGCCGGAGGCCGCCCGGACGATGCCGTCCGTGTCGGAGATGCCCTCGGTGCGCACCACCCGTCCGTCGCGCAGCTCCCAGAAGTGCACGAAGCGCACGTCGAACTCACCGCCGCCGGCGCGGAAACGGCCGTACCAGTTGCCGATGGCGGCGGCCCAGTCGCCGGCGACCCGGATCTCGGTGACCTTGAAGCCGGTGTCCTCAAGGTGTTCGAGCGCGCCGCCGAAGTACTGCGCCGCACCGGCGTGCCCCTGGTAGTGGCCGGTGGACCAGGGCAGGGACGGCGGGGTGACGATCTCGACCTCGGGGTCGAAGATCTCCAGCACCGTCTGGATGTCCGCCTTGTCCAGGGCCTCGTACAGCCGCTTCACGACGGCCGTGGTCTGCTCCGACATCACTGTCTCCTTCGGCTCGGCAGCAGGACGCGGGCGCCTGAGGGCGACCGCGGTGCCGAGTCTGGGCGCGTGGCGCGGGGGCCGTCACCTCCGCAGTTGCCCAGTTGGCCGGTGGGCGAGACGACGGCGGGCGAGTTGGCTAGAGTAGATAGCTAGAGTGCGACTCTAGTTACGGACTACGAAAATCCCCGCCCGTGCGCGTCCCGACGGAGGAGAAGACAGTGACGACCGAGCAGTTCGATGTCGAGGAGGCCCGGGCGTCGACCGCCGGCACCTCCCGGCCCCGACTGGCCCTCACCGTGATCGCCGGCTGCCAGCTGATGGTGGTCCTCGACTCGACGATCGTGAACATCGCCAACCCGCACATCCAGCGGGCCCTGGACTTCTCCACCTCGGACCTGTCCTGGGTGGTCAACGCCTACACGCTGACCTTCGGCGGCCTGCTGCTGCTCGGCGGCCGGATCGGCGACATCCTGGGGCGGCGGCGCGTGTTCACGTCCGGCATCCTGCTGTTCACCCTGGCCTCGCTGCTCGCGGGGCTGGCCCAGGAGCCCTGGCAGCTGCTCGCCGCGCGGGCCCTGCAGGGCATCGGTGGCGCCATCGCCTCGCCCACGTCGCTGGCCCTGATCACCACCACTTTCCCCGAGGGACCGCAGCGCACCAAGGCGCTCGGCGTCTACGCGGCCGTCTCCGGCGGTGCCGGCGCCATCGGACTGCTGGCCGGCGGCATGCTCACCGAATGGCTCGACTGGCGCTGGATCTTCTTCATCAACCTGCCGATCGGACTGCTGATCGCGGCACTCACCCCGGCCGCCGTACCCGAGTCCGAGCGCCGCCCCGGCCGCTTCGACCTGCCCGGCGCGTTCACCTCGACGCTCGGCATGGCGTCCCTGGTGTACGGCTTCATCCGGGCCTCCGAGGACGGCTGGCGCGACACCTGGACCATCGCCGCGTTCGTGGCCGCCGTCGCGCTGCTGGCCGGCTTCGTCATGGTGGAGCGCCGGGTCGCGGAGCCGATCACGCCGCTCAGGCTGTTCGCCGACCGCAACCGCTCCGGCAGCTACGTCATCATGCTCGGCCTCGGCGCCGCGCTGCTCGGCCTGATCTTCTTCCTGGTCCTGTACGTGCAGAACGTGCTGGGCTACAGCCCGATCAGTACCGGTGTGAACTTCCTGCCGGTGACGGTGGCCATCCTCGTCGCGGCCGGCGTGGCCCAGCCACTGCTTCCCCGGGTCGGCCCGAAGCCCTTCCTAGTCGTCGGCACCGCCCTCGTCACCGGGGCGCTGCTGTGGTTCACCCGGATCGGGCCCGACAGCACGTACCTCGGCGGTGTGCTCGGGCCGATGGTGCTCTTCGGCCTCGGGCTCGGCCTGACCTTCGTCACCCTGACGCTGACCGCCGTCTCAGGCATCGCGCACGAGGAGGCCGGCGCCGCCTCCGGTCTGCTCAACGCCACCCAGCAGGTGGGCGGGGCGCTCGGACTGTCCATCCTGGTCACGGTGTTCGGCACGGCCAGCCGCAACGAGGCGAAGCAGCAGATCCCCCGCTTCCTCGCCTCGGCGAGCCCCGAGCAGCAGGCCACGTTCGCGAAGACACACATGCTGCCCCCTCCGTGGAGCGACACCGTCCTGACGCACGGCGTCACCACCGCCTACTGGGCCGGCACCGCCATCATCGGGGTGGCCCTGCTCACCTCGGTCTTCGTGATCAAGGTGCGCCGCAGCGACCTCGCCGCGCTCAGCGGCACCACGGGCATGCCCCTGGGCTGACCGATCCGGCACCGCACCGGCCACTCGCGCGACCGCGCGGGCGGCCGTCCGCCGTGCGGCGCGCCGCCCCACCGGGACGTCACGACCGCCCGCCGCCCCGGGTCCGGGGCGGCGGGCGGTCGTGGGAGAGGTTCTTCGCCGCACCGCGGCGCGCTCAGGCGGCCGGGGAACGGCCCGCCGCCCACAGCGAACGGACGACCGTGCCCGGGTGCAGGATCGCGCTCGGCGGCACCAGCAGGTGCTGCATGTCGAGCATCACCCGGTGCGCGTCGGCCGAGACATGGCTGGCGAGCATGACGCGTTTGACGTAACGGTTGATCAGGCCCACGCCGAACGGCCGGGGGCCGTCCGTCTCCGGGTACATGAAGTCCCCGCCGGTGGCCATCTGCCACGGCGTCGCTATCACCTGGGCCGCGGCCCGGTAGTAGGACCGCGCCATGGCCGACGAGGCCGACCGGTACCGGTCCAGCGTCCGGCCCAGCGCCTCGGCCTCCAGCGTGGCGACCGTCATCCCCTGCCCGTACAGGGGGTTGAAGCTGCAGATCGCGTCCCCCAGGGCCACGTATCCGCCGACGGGCCGCCGCAGCTTCTCGAAGTAACGGCGCCGGGCCTGCGGATAGGTGAACTTGCGGGCGTCCCCGGCCTCCACGGGCTCGGCCCGGTCGATGAGTTCGGCGATGTGCGGGCTCGGCAGCCGGGCCGCGAACTCCCGGAAGCCGTCGGGGTCGACCGGGGTGTGCGCCCGGTGCCAGCCGCCCAGGGTCACCACCCAGCGGTTGCCCTCGACGGCGAACACCGCAGCCGCCCGCTTGTCGGCCGGGGGAACGGTCGCCAGCAGGTACAGCAGTGCCCCGTCCCGCAGCCGGTCGCCCGGCGGACGGTGGAGCAGCCGGGTGGTGTAGCCCACGTCGATCTTGACGGTCACCGTCTCGGGTGCCTCCCAGCCGAGGGACTCCAGCCAGCGGTCCGTCCGGCCGGCGCGGCGCCCGGTGGCATCCACCACCAGGTCCGTCGGCAGCGTGTCGCCGGCGTCGGTCTGCACGCCCGTGACCCGGGCCGCGCGGGCGGTCAGTCCGCCGACCGCCGTCCGGTCGCGGATCTCCACGTTGGGCAGTTCCCGCACCCGGGAGCGGACGGTGTGCTCCAGGAAGGCGCGGCTGAGGCTGATGCCCAGCTTCCCGCTGGTGAACCTGGCCCGGTGCGCGCCCATCTGATGGAACAACAGATCGGAACCGGGGTCGAAGGGCACCGCGCCGCCCCCGATCAGCTCGTGCGTCAGACCGGGGAACAGCTCCTCCAGTTTCATCCGGCCGCTGATCAGCAGGGCGTGCGCATGACCGCTCTGCGGCACGCCCTTGCGGTCCTCGGCGGACCCCGGCAGGCTGTCCCGGTCGAGCACGGTCACCCGTTCGTATCTGCGCGCCAGCACCCGGGCGGCCACCAGGCCACCCATCGATCCGCCGATCACCACCGCGTGGCCGCCGATCGTCGCCATCGCCACTCCCCACTTCTCAGGACCGCGCCAGTTCGCGGCATCATCGGGAGTCTCGGCGCGGCGCACGGCGACTGTCGTCTCCGCGGTTGCTCAACCGGCGATCAGCCGCCGGATCAGGACGCGAACATCCCCGGCAGCGCGTAGCCGAGCACCACCCGGACGTCGTCGTGCTGGGTGCGGGTCGGCGGCTCCAGCCGCAGCCGCACCCGGGCCTCCTCGCCGTGCACCAGGCTCAGCGGAGCACTGGCACCGACCACGATCGAGTCCGGTCCGGTGCCCACGGAGCGGGAGACCGCCTGAACGATCCAGCGCCCCTCGGGCACGTGCGGGATGTACGAGGGGCCCGCTCCCCGCGCCAGCTTGCGGCACCGGGCCGGCCGCCGGGAGGGGCGCGGGTCGATGCCCGGGCCCACCGCGAACGCGGCGACGTAGACCGGCTCGTCGACGAGTCCATCGGCGCGCGCGACACACACCAGGACCGAGCCGTACGCGCTCGGTGTGTCCTGGCCGGCGGCGACGAAGTCGACCGCTTCCGCGCCCAGGGAGAGCAGCCGGCGGTACCGTCCGGGCGACACGCCCACGGTCTTGGTGAACCTCGTGGTGAACGCTCCGATGCTGGCGTAGCCGCACTGCACGGAGATGTCGGCCACGCTGTCCGACGTGTGCAGCAGCCGGTGCCTCGCCTCTTCCAGGCGCACCGCGGTCAGGAAAGAGGCCGGCGGCAGGCCCGTCTCCTCACGGAAGAGCCGCGCCATGTGAAACGGACTCAGCCTGGCCATCTCGCCCAGTTCGGTGAGCGTGAGATCTTCGCCGTATCCGGCGCGTATGCCACTGACAACCCGTTCGATCTCCGTGCGCATCGGACCCCCCGTCCAGGAGGCGCCTGGCGGCCTCCCCCTATGCTGCGCGCCAGGGAAGCAGACGCCGTATCGGCCGTCAAGTGCACGCGGAAATCGGAACTTCCGACTCCTGCCCGCCGGGCTGAGCAATATCGGCGATGACAAAGAATTCACTGTCAGTCACAGTGAAGTCTGCGTCCACTCGGCGACGGGGATGAGGAACCAATGCGACTTGAACTCCTGGGTTCGATCCGAGCATGGAACGAAGAGGGTGAAGTTCCCCTCGGGCCGCCGAAGCAGCGCGCGGTTCTCGCGCTGCTGGCCGGCCAGGCCAACCAGGTGACCGGAATTGATCAGATTATTGACGGTGTATGGGGCACCGATGTCCCGCAGTCGGCCGTGAATTGTGTGCACACCTATGTCGCCGGACTACGCCGGATCCTGGAGCCGGAGCGGGGCCGGCGGGAGTCCGGCGGAGTCCTGGCCTCGGCCGGCGGCGGGTACGTCCTGTCGGTCGCCGCCGAGGCGATCGACGCCGGTCGCTTCGCCCTCGCCCACATGCGCGCCCGCCGGCTGCTGTCCGAAAGCGACCGCGCCGGAGCCATCGGCGCGTACGAGGAGGCGCTCGCGCTGTGGCGCGGCGACGCCTACGCCAACGTACCCGGACCGTTCGCGGCGCTGGAGCGGGCCAGGCTGCACGAGGCGCGGCTGACGGCGGTCGAGGAGTGGGCGGAGGCGCTGCTGAGCGTCGGCCGGCACACCGAGGCGATCGCCGCCCTGACGGACATGATCGCCAAGGATCCGCTGCGTGAGCGGCTGCGCTGGCTGATGATGCTCGGACTGCACCGCTCGGGGCGCCGGGCCCAGGCCCTGGCCGTCTACCGGGAGACCCGTCAGCTGCTCCAGGAGGAACTCGGCATCGATCCGGGCACCGACCTGCGGCGGCTGCACCAGCAGATCCTCTCCGACCACGCCGCGCTCGCCCTGCGCGGCGCGGACCCCGGCGCAGGCGCGAGCGGCGCACAGGGCGCCGCTCGGGCGCCGGCCCTGCCGGTCCGCCCGGCCCAGCTCCCGCCGGGCGCGCGGAACTTCACGGGCCGCGCCGAGGAACTCGCCCGGCTGCGCAACGTCGTCGAGCGCGAGTACGGCGAGGGCCAGGCCGCGCTCGCCGTGATCGAGGGCCCGCCCGGGGTCGGCAAGACCGCCGTGGCGCTCCAGCTCGCCCACCAGCTGGGCAGCCGCCACCCCGACGGGCAGCTCTTCGCCGACCTGTGCGGTTCCCATCCCGACCGGGCGCCGCTCGGCGCCCGCGAAGTGCTGGCCCAGCTGCTGGGCGGCCTGGGCATCGGGCCGGACCGGCTGCCCGACGACCTGCCGGGGCGTACCGCGCTGTTCCGCAGCCTCGTGCACGGGCGCCGGATGCTCATCGTGCTGGACGACGCGGCGCACGCCGAGCAGGTGCGGCCCCTGGTGCCGCGCGGGCCCGCGTGTGTGCTGGTCACCAGCCGCCGACGGCAGTTCGGGCTGGCCGCGCGGGACGGTGCCTACCGGATCGAGCTGGGTCCGCTCGCCCCGCGGGACTCCGTCGAACTGCTGGCCCGGGTCGTGGGGCGGGAGCGGGTGACGGGTCAGCAGGAAGCGGCCCGGGAGCTGGCCCGGCTGTGCGGCAACCTGCCGCTGGCGCTGCGTATCGCGGCGGCCGGCCTGGCCGCCAAGCCCGCCCTCTCGCTGGCCGAGCTGGTGGTCGACCACGCGACCTGCACGGCACGCCTGGACCGGCTCGCCGTGGAGGACGACGTCGCGGCGAGCCTGCGTACGGCCTTCGACGCGTCGGTGCGCAGCCTGCCCGAGGGCGCCGCCCGCATGTTCGGTGTCCTGGGGCTTCGTGAGCAGCAGCTGATCACCGTGCCCGACGCCGCCGCGGCGGCGGACCTGACCGAGCGGGCGGCCGCCCGGCAGCTGGCGGTCCTGGCCGATCACCATCTGCTGGAGGAGGTGGGCCGGGAGCGGTACCGCTTCATCAACCTGATCGGCCTGTACGCCGCCGAGTGCGCCCGCGGCAGCCGGACCGACCCGGACGCCGCCCTGGACCGGCTGCGCCGGGAACCGGCGCAGGTCGGCACCGATGTGCTGGGGTTCATGTTCTCGGCGACCGACTGCGGCTCCTGAGCAATATCGGAGATGCAGGGCCGAAGCCGTTCGTGCACAATTCAGCCATCGATCCGAAGATACTTGAAAGTCGCAACATAATTGACTCATCGGGGGAGCGAGGGGGCATGCGACGAATCACGTCGTCCGGGCCGTCGGCCGCATCGGCGATCGCCGTGGTCGGATACTCCTGCCGCCTCCCCGGCGCACCGGACCCGGACGCTTTCTGGGAGTTGCTGGAGAATTCCCGAAGTGCGGTATCGGAAGCCCCGGAGAACCGCTGGGAACGCTCTGAGCCCATTTCGGACGACATCCGGACGGGCGGCTTTCTGGACGCGGTGGACCTCTTTGACGCCGACTTCTTCGGTATCTCCCCGCGCGAGGCGGCCGCCATGGATCCGCAACAGCGGCTGCTTCTGGAACTCGGCTGGGAGGCCGTGGAACACGCCGGAATTCCGCCCGCCGTACTGGCCGGCACCCGCACCGGCGTCTTCGTCGGCGCCGCCCTCGACGACTACGCGGCACTCACCGCCCGCCGTGGCCCGGCCGGGATCGGCCGGCACAGCCTCACGGGCACGCTGCGCAGCCTGATCGCCAACCGGCTGTCACACGTCCTCGGTCTGCGCGGTCCCAGCATGACCGTGGACACCGGGCAGTCCTCCTCGCTCGTCGCCGTCCATCTGGCGTGTGAGAGCCTGCGTGGCGGGGAGTCCGGTATCGCCCTGGCCGGCGGGGTCAACCTCAACGTGCTCGCCGACTCCACCCTCCGCGTCGCCCGGTTCGGGGCCCTCTCCCCCGACGGCCGGTGCCACACCTTCGACGCGCGGGCCAACGGCTACGTGCGCGGCGAGGGCGGGGGGCTGGTACTGCTCAAGCCCCTGGAGACGGCTCTCGCCGACGGGGACCGGGTGCGCTGCGTGATCCTCGGCAGCGCCGTCGGGCACGACGGTGCCGGTGAGGGGCTGGTGGTGCCGAACGGCGAGGCCCAGCAGGACGTGGTGCGTGCCGCCTGCGAGGCCGCCGGGGTCTCCCCCGCCGATCTGCAGTACGTCGAACTCCACGGCACCGGCACCCGGGTCGGCGACCGGGTCGAGGCCACCGCCCTCGGCACCGCCGTCGGCGCGGCCCGGGCGCCCGCCGCGCCCCTGCTGGTCGGGTCCGCCAAGACCAACGTCGGCCACCTGGAGGGCGCCGCCGGGATCGTGGGACTGCTGAAGACCGCGCTCAGTGTCGAGCACCGCGCTCTGCCGGCCTCCCTGAACTTCGAACGCCCGCATCCGGACGTGCCGTTGGCCGACCTCAACCTGTCGGTCGTGCGCACGCCCCGCCCCTGGCCCGCGCCGGAGGGGCGACTGCTCGCCGGAGTCAGCTCCTTCGGGCTGGGCGGCACCAACTGCCATGTGATCGTGGCCTCCCCCGAATCCGCGACCGCGACGGACGGGGCACCGGTACCTGAACCGGCACCGGCACCGGTACCTGAACCCGCACCCGCACCCGCACCCGCACCCGCACCGGAGACGACGCCGGTCCCGCGTCCCCGCTCGGCCCTGGACGCCGGATCGGACGCCGGACCGGCCATCGCCCCGGACACCGCCTCGGACGCCGCCCCGGACGCCGCCCAGGACCCCGCACCGGGCCCCCGGGCTCCGCGACCGCTGCTGTGGCTCGTGTCCGGGCGCGGTCAGGCCGCGCTGCGGGGCCAGGCACGGCGGCTGCTGGAGTTCGCCGCCGCGCGGCCCGAGCTGGACGCGGCGGCCGTGGGCCGGACGCTGGCCACGCGCCGGACCGCCTTCTCGCACCGGGCGGCGGTGCTGGCAGCGGACGCCGGTGAGCTGCGCACCGGGCTGGCGGCGCTGCGCGACGGGGTCCCGGCCGCCCATGTCACCACAGGAGTGGAGACGCCCGGCCGGGTGGCGCTGGTGTTCCCCGGCCAGGGCGCGCAGTGGCCCGGCATGGCCACCGAACTCCTCGCCACGGAGCCGGTGTTCGCGGCCCGGCTGGCCGAGTGCGCGGACGCCCTCGCGCCGCACGTCGACTGGTCGCCGATGGATCTGCTGCGGGCCGGCGACCGTCCCGACCCGGCCCTGTGGGAGCGGGTGGACGTCATCCAGCCGCTGCTGTTCGCCGTGATGGTGGCCCTGGCCGCCCTCTGGCGCTCGGCCGGTGTCCGGCCCGACGCCGTGGCCGGCCACTCCCAGGGGGAGATCGCCGCCGCCTGCGTCGCGGGTGCGCTCTCCCTGGAGGACGCGGCCCTGCTGGTCACCCGCCGCAGCCGGGCCGTGTCCGCGCTCTCCGGCCGCGGCGGGATGCTCGCGGTCGCCCAGAGCCACGAAGAGGTCGCGGGCCGGCTGCGCGGGGACGGCCGGCTCGACATCGCGGTGGTCAACGGTCCCGGCGCCTGCGTCGTCTCCGGTGCTCGCGACGCGCTGGACGAGCTGCACGAGGCCCTTCGGGAGGCCGGTGTCGAGGCGCGCCGCGTCGCGGTGGACTACGCCTCGCACTCGCGTCAGGTGGAGGAGATCCGCGAGCCGCTCCTGGCGGCACTCGCCGGCGTCCGGCCCGCCCGGGGCACCGTACCGCTCTACTCCACGGTCACCGGCACGGCCCTGGACCCGACGGAGCTGACGAGCGAGTACTGGTACCGCAACCTGCGGCACACGGTGCGCTTCGACTTAGCCGTGCAGGCCCTGCTGGCGGCGGGGCACCACGCGTTCATCGAGGTCAGCCCGCACCCGGTGCTGCTGGCCGGCCTGCGCGACACCCTGGGCGGCACCGGCCGCCGCGCCTTCGCCGTCGGCACACTGCGCCGCGGCGACGGCGGCCCGGCACGCTTCCTCGGCTCCCTGGCCGAGGCGCACAACCACGGCGTCACCGTCGACTGGGACGCCGTACTGGCCCCGGCCGGCCCCGTCGACCTGCCGACGTACGCCTTCCAGCGCGAACGCCACTGGCTGGACGGGCCGCAGCCCGCCGACGAGCCGTTCGTCCCCGGGCCGGCCGCCCCCGCGGCCCGGGAGCCGGCGCCCGGCGCCGTTCCTGTCGCGGAACTGCGCCGCCGGGTCCCCGAGTTGGTGACCGGCCATGCCGCCGCCGTGCTCGGCCGCAGCCCGGCGTCGCTGCCCCTCGACAGGCCGCTGCGCGCGCTCGGCTTCGACTCGCTCGGCCTCACGGAGCTGTTCCGGCGGCTGGGGCAGGACCTCGGGCTGCGCCTGCCGACGGCGATCGGCTACGACCACCCGACGGTCGAGGCGCTCGTCCGGTATCTCGGCTCCCTGCTCGACGACACCCCCGAGGACCCGGGCGTGACGCTGCTCGACCGCCTCGACGCGGTGAGCGCCGAGCTCACCTCGGGCGAGCTGGACGAGACCGTCCGGCGGCAGGCCCTGGCCCGGCTGCGCACCCTCGTACGGCGGTGCGACGAGGAGCGGGCCCCGGCAGACGATCTCACCGCGGCGATCCTCGCCGCCACCCCCGAAGAGATTCTCGGTCTCATCGACAGCAGAGGCGAATCGTGACGAACGCGGACCGGCTCACCGAATATCTGAAGAAGATCACGCTCGACCTGTACCAGGCGGAGGCCCGGCTGCGGGAGGTCGAGGGACGGGCGACGGAACCGGTCGCCCTGGTCGGGATCGGCTGCCGTCTGCCGGGCGGCGTCGACTCCCCGGAGCGGCTGTGGCAGCTGCTCCGCGACGGGACCGACGCGATCTCCGCCTTCCCCACCGACCGCGGCTGGGACATCGACGGACTGTACGACCCCGAGCCCGGACGCCCCGGCCGGACCTACACCCGGCACGGCGGATTCCTGCACCGGGCAGCCGACTTCGACGCGGCGTTCTTCGGCATGTCCCCGCGGGAGGCCGCCGCCGCCGACCCCCAGCAGCGGCTGCTCCTGGAGACCGCCTGGGAGGCGGTGGAGCGCGCCGGTATCGATCCCGCCTCGCTGCACGGCAGCACGACCGGCGTCTTCGCGGGGGTGAGCCACAACGGCTACGGCGGCACCCTCGACCAGGCCACCGAGGACTCCTCCGGCTATCTGCTCACCGGCAACGCCTGCAGCGTCGCCTCCGGCCGGATCGCCTACACGCTGGGCCTGACCGGGCCGGCCGTCACCGTCGACACCGCCTGCTCCTCCTCTCTCGTCGCGCTGCACCAGGCCTGCCAGGCGCTGCGCTCCGGCGAGTGCGACCTCGCGCTGGCCGGCGGGGCCTCGGTGATGCCGCATCCGGGCATGTTCCTGGAGTTCAGCCGGCAGCGCGGGCTCGCCGCCGACGGCCGCTGCAAGCCCTTCGCCGAGGCGGCCGACGGGACCGCCTGGAGCGAGGGCGCGGTGATGCTGCTGCTGGAGCGGCTCTCCGTGGCCCGGGCGCACGGTCATCCGGTGCTCGCGGTGATCCGCGGCTCCGCCGTCAACCAGGACGGCGCCAGCAACGGGCTGACGGCGCCGAGCGGTGCCGCCCAGATCCGGGTGATCCGGCGGGCTCTGGAGAACGCGGGCCTGAGCGCCACCGAGATCGACGCCGTCGAGGCGCACGGCACGGGCACCGCACAGGGCGACCCGATCGAGGCCCGGGCCCTGATCGCCGCGTACGGCGGCCGGGAGCGCGCCGGCACGGCCGACCTGTTCGTCGGTTCGCTGAAGTCCAACCTGGGACACACACAGGCAGCGGCCGGTGCCGCCGGCGTCGTCAAGATGGTGCTGGCGATGCGGTACGGGCTTTTGCCGGCCACGCTGCACACCGACCGCCCGACCCCGCACGTCGACTGGGCGGACAGCGGCGTGCGCCTCCTCCCGGAGCCGACCCCCTGGCCCGAGCGCGACCGGCCCCGCCGGTGCGCGGTCTCCTCGTTCGGCATCAGCGGCACCAACGCCCACCTGATCCTGGAGGCGGCCCCCGCCGAACCCGCCCCGGAGGCCGCCGGCACCGGCTCCGAGCCCGCCGTCCGGGCGGCCGCAGCCACCGTCCGGGCGGCCGCACCGGTCACCCCGCCGCACCCGGTGCCGGTGACCGTCACCGGGCGGGACGCGACCGCGCTGCGCGCCCAGGCCGGCCGGTTGCACGCCCTCCTCTGCGCCGACCCGGAACTCGGCGCGGCCGACCTCGGCCACGCCCTCGCCGGCTCCCGCACGCTCTTCGAGCACCGGGCGACCGTGCTCGCCGAGACCCGGGACGACCTGCTGGAGTCGCTGCGGGCGCTGGCCGCGGGCGACTGCCCGCCCGGGGCGCTGCTCGGCGCCGCCCGGCCCGGACCGCTCGCCTTCCTGTTCGCCGGGCAGGGCGCCCAGCGTCCCGGCATGGGACGCGAACTCCACGCGGCCTTCCCGGTGTTCGCCGACGCGTTCGACGAGGTGTGCGCCCGTCTCGACCCGCTGCTCGACCGCCCGCTGCGGGACCTGGTCCTCGCCGCTGAGCCGGCCGCGGAGCTGGACCGCACCGGCTACGCGCAGCCCGCCCTGTTCGCCCTGGAGACCGCCCTGTACCGCCTGGTGCGCTCCTTCGGTCTGACACCCACCCACCTCCTCGGCCACTCGGTCGGCGAACTCAGCGCGGCGCACGCCGCCGGGGTGCTGTCGCTGGCGGACGCCTGCACGCTGGTCGGCGCGCGCGCCCGCCTGATGCAGGCGGCCCCGGGGCGCGGGGCGATGGTGTCGGTCGCGGCGACCGAGGAGGAACTGCGCGAGACGCTCGCCGCCGAGCCCGCCGTGTCGGTCGCCGCGGTCAACTCCCCCACGGCGACGGTGATCTCGGGTGAGGAGGAGGCCGTCCTGCGGGTGGCGGGGGTGTGGGCCGGACGCGGGCGGAGCACCAGCCGGCTGCGGGTCAGTCACGCCTTCCACTCCCCGCAGATGGACCCCGTGCTGGAGGAGTTCCGCGCCGTCGCCCGCGGTCTCGACTTCCGTGCGCCCGGCATCCCGCTGGTCTCCAACCTGACCGGCCGCATCGCGACGGCCGAGGAACTGCGCTCGCCGGACTACTGGACCGAGCAGTTGCGCCGGCCCGTCCGTTTCCTGGACGGCCTGCGGGAGCTGGCCCGGGAGCGGGTGAGCGGCTTCCTCGAACTGGGTCCGGGCGGCACGCTGACCGGACTGGTGCGGCAGAGCGGCGTCGCCGAGCACGCCGAGGGGGCGGTGTCCGTACTGCGCGCCGGCCGGCCCGAGGCCCGTACGCTGCTGACCGCGCTGGCCCGGCTGCAGGCCGACGGCGCGGCCGTGCGCTGGCCCGCGGAGCTGTTCGGACCGGCGCCCCGCCGGGTGGAGCTGCCGACCTACCCCTTCCAGCGCCGGCGCCACTGGCTGCCGCAGCCGACGGCGGCGGGTCCGCGGCCCGCCGCCGGTCATCCGCTGCTCGGCGCCGAGATCGAGCTGGCCGACAGCGCCGAGCGCCGGTACGGGCAGACGCTGACCACCGAACGGCCCGCGTACCTGAGCGGACACCGGCTCGGCGGCACGGCCGTGCTCCCGGGCAGCGCGATGCTGGACTGGGTGCTCGCCGCGGCCCGGGCGGGGTCGGCCGGCGCGGGCGCCGACTGGACGGTCGAGGACGCGGCGTTCACGAGCTTCCTGCCGGTCCCCGACGGCACGCCGGTCACCGTGCAGACCGTCGTCCACGAGGGCGGCCGGGTGCGCTGCCTGAGCCGGAACGCGGACGCGGAGGGCGGCTGGACGGTCCATGCCGAGGCCGCCTCCGCCGGCCCGGGCGGCGGGACGCGGCCCGCCCCCGTCGACCCCTCCGGGCTGCACGCGGCAATGGCCGAGCGGGACCCGGCGGACCTGTACGAACGGTTCGACCGGATCGGGCTCGGCTACGGGCCGGCGTTCCGTTCGATCCGGCGGCTGTGGTCCGACGGCGACCGTGCCGTGGCCCTGATCGAGCTGCCGGACGAGTCCGGCGAGGGCGGCGGGGACGGCGAGCTGCTGCATCCCGTCGTCCTGGACGCGTGTTTCCAGACGGTCGGCGTGTTCACCGCCGGGGAGCCCGACCCGTGGGTGCCGACCCGGCTCGCCCGGCTCGTCGTCCACGAGCGGCTGCCGCGCCGGGTGTGGTGCGAGGTGCGCTGGCAGCGTGCCGCGCACGCGCCGGAGGGCACCCTCGACCTGGACCTGCTGGCCGAGGGCGGGGAGCGGCTCGTCACGGTGCGCGGCCTGCAGCTGCGCGCGGTGCCCCGCTCCGCCTTCCCCGTGCGCACCGGACCGGGCCGCTACGCCACCGTCTGGCAGCCGTCCACGCCGCTCGCCGACGACGCCGCGCTCCCCGCCGGCACCTGGCTCGTGCACACCGTCACCCCCGGCGGAAGCACCCTCGAACACCTGGTTGTGGCGGCCGACGGAACGCTCCGGCACCCCGAAGCGGGCGACGGGCCCGCCGGGTCCCCCCGGGGGGTGCTGATCCGCCTGGCCGGCGCGGACACGGACGGGTCCGCACCGCGCCCGGAGATCCACGAGACGGCCTACGGCCTCGCCGAGCCGGTGCTGGAGATCCTGCGCGAGACGCTGCGGGAGCACGCCCCGAGCCGGCCGGACCTGGTGCTGTGCACCACCGGCGGCACGGCCCCGCGCCCCGGGAAGGACGATCCGGACGTGCGGCAGTCCGCGGCGGCCGGTCTGCTGCGCGCCGTTCCGGCCGAGTATCCCGGCCTGCGGTGCGTGCACCTCGACCTGGACCCGGCGGCACCCGGTCCCGGGACGGCCGAACTGCTGCGCCGCGCGGCGGCCCACGCCGGCTCGGGGCACCTGGCCGTCCGTGACGGTGTCTGGTACGAGGCCCGGCTGCGCGAGCAGCCCGCGGCCGGCCGGGAGCCGATGCCGGTCCGCCCCGACGCCACCTACCTGATCACCGGTGGCTGGGGCGCCCTGGGACTCGCCACCGCACGGTGGCTGGCCGACCGGGGGGCCCGCTGCCTGCTGCTGGTCGGCCGTACCCGGCCCGAGGCCGAGCCCGGCACCGTGACCCGGCTGCGGGCCGCGGGAGTCCGCGTCGAACTGCGCGCCGCCGATCTGGCGGACGGCGCCGCGGTGACCGATCTGCTCGCCGGGGCCGCGGCCGGCCTGCCGCCGCTGCGCGGCATCGTGCACGCGGCGGGGGTCAACCTGGAGGCCCCGCTGGAGCGGTACGACGTCGACCGGCTGCGCGGGACGCTGGATCCCAAGGTCCGCGGCGCCTGGCTGCTGCACCTGCACACGGCCGCCGCGGAGCTGGACTTCTTCGTCCTGTACTCCTCCATCGCCTCTCTCTTCGGCGCCCCCGGCCAGGCCGGCTACGTCGCCGCCAACGCCTTCCTGGACGCCCTCGCCGAGCACCGGCACCACCACGGACAGCCCGCGCTGAGCGTCAACTGGGGCCCGTGGGCGGAGTTCGGCATGGCGGCCGACGACCGCGTCCTGGCCCGCTACGCGGCGGAGGCGATCACCCCGCTGGGCACCGAGGAGGCCCTGGCCACGCTGGGGACGCTCGGGACCACCCCCGGGAGCGGTGTCGTCACCGTCGACTGGGCGCGCTTCACCGCCGGACGGCGCCGTCCGCCGTACACGCTGCTGGCCGATCTGGTGCCCGCCGTCACCGGCGCGGCCGGGGCGGGGGAGGACACCGCCGACCCGGGCCGGATCCGTGAGCTGTCCCGGCTGGCGGTCGACGACCCGGCGCTGGCCCGCGGCACGCTGATGGAGGAACTCCTCACCCGCACCACCCGCCTGCTCGGCATGACCGGACCGGAACGGGACGCGCTGCGCCCCGCGTTCGCGAAGCGGCGGCTCAGCGAGCTGGGCTTCGACTCGCTGACGACACTGCAGCTGCGCAACCAGCTGCTGACCGACTTCGGCGCCGACGTGGCCACCAACGCCCTGTTCGGCGGCACGCCCGCCGAGATCACCGACCTGGTCTGCCGCCAGCTGGCGGCGCTGTCCGTACTCGCCGACGCCGACGACCTGGGCGACGACACCTCGGACTCCGAAGTCCTGACGCTCTGACCCGCACCTGCCCGCCGGCCCCGGTCCGGCCTCCGGGTGGACAAGGAGACACCGCTGTGAGTGCAACCGGTACGACGACCGTGCCCGCGCTGCTCGACGAGCTCGCCCGCAACGGGATCCGGCTCCAGGCCGCCGAGGACGGCCGCCTGGAGGTCCGCGCCCCCCGCGGCCGGCTCACCGCCGGCCTGCGGGACCGGATCAGCCGGCACAAACCCGAACTGCTCGCCTGGCTCGCGTCGTTGAGCGGCGGCCGGCCGCCCGCCGCGGTCCTGCCGCAGGTGGTTCCGGACCCGGCCGGACGCCACGAGCCGTTCCCGCCCTCCGACCTCCAGGCGTCCTTCATGATCGGCGGCCGGGAGGGGTTCGAGTACTACGTCCGGCCGCACCAGTACTTCGAGTGGGAGCTGCAGGACCTCGACCCGGTCCGTCTCGAACGGGCGATGAACGCCGAACTGCACTACCAGCGGAACAATCTCGTGGTGGTCCGCGAGGACATGCGGCTGGAGACGGTGCGCGACCCGCGGCCCGCCGTGCTCGGCGTGCTCGACGCGCGGCACCTGGACGAGCGGGAGGCGGAGCGGGCGGTCGAGGACGTCCGGCGGGAGATGGCGGGCACCGAGCCGGTGCACGACCGCTGGCCCTGGGTCGACCTGCGGCTGAGCCGGCTGCCCGGTGGCCGCAGCCGGCTGCACCTGAACAACAACAACATCTTCAGCGACGCCCCGGCCACCCTGCGCTTCGTGTCCACCGTGCTGCGCCGCTACCGCGAGCCCGACTGGTCCCCGGCCGAACTGGAGATCGGGTTCCGTGAATGCGTACTGACCCTGGCCGAGCTGGAGGAGTCGCCGCTCGGGCAGGCCTCGAAGGCGTACTGGACGGAGCGCATCGCCGACTGGCCCGAGGCGCCGCCGGTGCCGCTGAACGGCTCCGATCCGCGCACCCGGTCCGATCTGCGGCGCCGCGAGATGCTGTTCGAGCCGGAGGTCTGGTCGGCGCTGCGGCAGAGGGCGGCGGAGCGCCACCTGACGACCACCAACGTGCTGTCCGCCGTACAGGCCGAGGTGCTGTCGTACTGGAGCGGCTCACGGCACTTCCTGCTCAACAACATGATCACCCACCGGCTGCCGCTGCACCCCCAGCTGCCGGACGTGCTGGGCAACTTCGCCTCGCTGTATCCGCTAGAAGTGGACTGGCGGCCCGACGAGCCGTTCGAGGCCCGGGTACGGCGGCTCCAGGACCGGGTGCTGGCCGACGCCGAACACGGCTACTGGAGCGGCGTCAAGGTGCTCCAGGCGCTCAACCAGGCGCGCCGTACGCCCGGCAGGGCCGTCTGCCCGTTCGCCATCGGCAGCGCGCTCTTCGTGGGCCCCCAGGACCGTCCGGTGGCCAGCCGGCTGGAGACCCCGCAGACGCTGATCGACTGCGAGTTCTGGGACCTGACCGACGGCCGCCTGTGGGTGGTCTGGGACGTCATCGAGAAGATGTTCCCCAAGGGGCTCATCGATGCCATGGAGCAGGGCTACCGCACCGTGGTGCGCCGGCTCGCCGCCTCCGACGAGGCCTGGTCCACCGTCGCCTTCGACCTGCTGCCCGAGTCCCAGCGCCGGCGGCGCGCCGAGCTCAACCGGCCCTCGTCACCGGTGCCGGCGGGCCTGCTGCACCACCCGCTGCGCGGCCGCGCCGCCGACCGGCCCGGACACCCGGCGGTGCTGGCGGCCGACGGGGAGTTCGACTACCGGGGGCTGCGCGAGCACAGCGAGCGGATCGCCGCGCTGCTGCGGGCCGGTGCCGCGCCCGGATCGGGGCCGGTGGCCGTCGTGTTGTCCAAGGGACGTCTCCAGATCGCCGCCGTGCTGGGCGTGCTCACCGCCGGCCGAGCCTATGTGCCGCTGGATCCGGGCTGGCCCGAGGAGCGGCTGCGCGCCGTCCTCGCCGACGCCGCGCCGAGCGCGGTCCTGACGGACGCGGCCGACCGTGCGCGGCTGGCCGCCCTGACCCGGACGCCGGTGCTCGACGTGGCGGCCCCGGCGTCGGACGCGCCGCCTTCCGCGGGCCCGGAGCCGGCGCCGACCGACCTGGCGTACGTCATCTACACCTCCGGCTCCACCGGCCGCCCCAAGGGCGCGATGCTCGACCACCGGGGGCCGCTCAACACCATCGCCGAGATCAACCGCAGGTTCGGCGTGACCAGCCGGGACGTGATCTTCGGCGTCTCCTCGCTCTGCTTCGACCTGTCCGTGTACGACGTCTTCGGTGCCGTGCACGCCGGCGCCACCCTGGTCCTGCCCGAGCCCGGCGACCCCGACCCGGCCGCCTGGCTGGCGTCGGTGCGCGCCCACGGCGTGACGGTGTGGAACTCGGTCCCGGCCCTGATGCAGCTGCTGGTGGAGGAGGCGGAGGCGACCGGCGCGCAGTGCCCGTCGCTGCGGACGGTGCTGCTGAGCGGCGACTGGATCCCGGTGGACCTGCCGGACCGCATCCGCGCCGTCGCGCCGAACGCCGCCGTGATCGGACTGGGCGGCGCCACCGAGGCCTCGATCTGGTCGATCTGCCACCCGATCGGCCAGGTCGACCCCGCGTGGGTCTCCATCCCCTACGGCAAGCCGCTGGCCAACCAGAGCTGGCACATCCTCGACGACCACGGGCGGCCCGCACCGGCCTGGGTGACCGGGCACCTGCACATCGGCGGTGCCGGACTGGCGCTCGGCTACCTCGGCGACGAGGAGCGCACCCGGGCCGCGTTCGTCGGCCACCCGCAGACCGGCGAGCGGCTCTACCGCACCGGCGACCTGGGGCGCTACCTGCCCGACGGCACCATCGAATTCCTCGGCCGGGCCGACCAGCAGGTGAAGATCCAGGGCTTCCGCGTCGAACCCGGCGAGGTGGAGCACGCGCTGACGGAACTGCCCTCGGTCGGCCGGGCCGCCGTGGTGGCGCACCGCACCGACTCGGGCAACCAGCTGGCCGCGTACGTCACGGCCGCCGAGGGCGGCCGGCCGCCCACCGCCGGGGAGCTGACCGCACAGCTCGCCGACCGGCTGCCGAGCTATCTGGTCCCGGCCCGGATCACCGTGCTGGACCGGCTGCCGCTGACCCGCAACGGCAAACTGGACCGCGCCGCACTCCGGGCGCGCGGCGCCGAGGAGGCGTCGGCCGCCCGCCGGTACACCGCGCCGCGCACCGAGCGCGAGGCGGTGCTGGCCGAGATCTGGGCGGGGGTCCTGGGCGGCGGGCCGGTCGGTGTGCACGACGACTTCTTCGACCTCGGCGGGCAGTCGTTCACCGCGCTGCGGGTGATCGGGCAGATCGCGCGCCGGCTGAACCGGCGGGTGCCGCTCGGCACCCTGCTGGAGCGCCGCACGGTGGCACGCCTCGCCCAGTGGCTGGACACCGGGGCGGAGCCGTGGTCCCCGATGGTCACGCTGCGCGACGGGGACGGCGTCCCCTGGTTCTTCGTGCATCCGGCCGGCGGCAATGTGCTGTGCTACCGCGAGCTGGCGGAACGGCTCGGCCGGCCGTTCCACGCCTTCCAGGCCCCGGCCGCCCCGCCCGGGACCATGGACGCACTGGTGGCGCCCTATCTGCGGGCGCTGCGCGCGGCACAGCCGCACGGCCCCTACCGGCTGGGCGGCTGGTCGTCCGGCGCCGTGATCGCCGCGGCGCTGGCCGAGCGGCTGGAGGCGCTCGGCGAGGAGGTGGAGCACCTCGTGGTGGTCGACTCCCCCGCCCCGCTCACCGCCCGGACCCCGGACCCGGCGGATCTGCCCGCCTGGTTCCTGGAGGACCTGGGGACCGGCTTCGACCCGCTCACGGCCGACGCCACCGCGCTCAAGGCGCTCGCCGCACCCGCGGACCCCACGCGGACCGGCGAGCTGCTGCACCGGGCCGCCGGGCCGGGCTGCACCCTCGGGCCGGCCGAACTCGCCGCCGCCTACCAGGTGTTCCGGCCCGTCGTGCTCGCCTGCAACGCTCACGCGGCGGGCCGGACCGGCGCGGACGTGACCGTGGTCCGGGCCGCCGACGGAACGGTCGGCGAGTTCGCGGACCACCCGTACGGCGACGACCCCGCCTGGGGCTGGGGCGCGCTCACCACCGGCCGGGCCGCGGCCGTCACCGTGCCCGGCACTCACCACACCCTGCTCACCGGAGAACTGGTCGGCGCCGTCGCGGACGCCATCACCCGGTGCACCGAGGAGGACGTTCCCCGATGACCCAGGACCTGCTGGTCGAGCTCCACCGGCGCGGCATCAGGCTGCGCCTGGTCGACGACCGCCTCGACGTGGTCGCACCGGCGGGCGCGCTCACCCCCGACCTGCGCGCCGAACTGACCGCCCGCCGGGACGAGCTGCTGGCCGTGCTGCGCGGGGTGCCCACCGGGACCGCCCGCCCGGCGCTGGTGCCGCAACCCGGGCTGCGCCACGAGCCCTTCCCGCTGACCGACGTCCAGCACGCCTACTGGGTGGGCCGCCGCCCCGCGGTCGAGCTGGGCGGCGTGGCCACCTACCTGTACACCGAGCGCGAGCGCGCGGGTCTCGACCCGGCCCGCCTGGAACGCGCCCTGAACCGGGTGATCGAGCGGCACGAGATGCTCCGGGTGGTCGTGCTGCCGGACGGCCGGCAGCGGGTGCTGCCCGAGGTCCCGCCGTACCGGATCGCGGTGGACGACCTGCGTGGGCTGCCCGGACCGGAACGTGCCGCCCTGCTCGCCGCGACCCGTGCGGCGATGGACCACCAGGTGCTGCCCACCGACCGCGCGCCGCTGTTCGACATCCGGGCGTCGCTGCTGGACGACGACCGCGTCCGGCTGCACATCGGGCTGGACATCCTGGTCGTCGACGGCTTCAGCATGTACGTGCTGTACCGGGAGTGGCAGCGGTTCTACGAGGACCCCGACTGGGCGCCGGAGCCGCTGCGGCTCTCCTTCCGGGACGTGGTGACCGCCGAGGAGGCGGCCCGGGAAGGGGCCGCGTACCGTGGCGCCGAGGCGTACTGGCGGGGCCGCCTGGCCGAGCTGCCGCCCGCGCCGTCCCTGCCGCTGGCCGTGCAGCCCGGGCAGCTGGGCCGGCCCGTCTTCAGCCACCGCCACGGCCGGCTGGCGGCCGAGCACTGGCGGAAGGTGAAGGCGGGGGCCCGGGAACGCGCGCTGACCCCGTCGGCGGTCCTGATGACCGCCTACGCGGAGGTGCTGCGGCTGTGGTCGCAGCAGCCGGACTTCACGGTCAACCTCACCCTGCTCAACCGTCCCCCGCTGCACCCGCAGATCGGCGAGGTGATCGGGGACTTCACCTCCACCACGCTGCTGGCCGACCCGGCCCGCCCCGGCGAGGGGTTCTCCGCGCGGGCCCGCGCGCTCCAGGAGCAGCTGCTGCGCGACCTGGAGCACTCCGCCTTCAACGGGGTCCGGGTGCTGCGCGAACGCGCCCGGGCGGACGGCGGCGGTCCCGGCGCGGGCATGCCGGTGGTGTTCACGGCCATGATCCTGACCGGCGAGGACGAGGACCCGGCGGCCGGCGCGGAGTTCTTCGGCGAGCTGGTGCACCAGATCAGCCAGACACCGCAGGTGTGGCTGGACCACCAGGTGACCGAGGAGCACGGGGACCTGGTCTACAACTGGGACGCGGTGGACGGGCTGTTCCCCGACGGCCTGCTGGACGACATGTTCGCCGCGTTCGGGCGGATCGTCGAACGGCTCGCGCAGGACCCGGCGGCCTGGGACGCCGTCACCCTCACGGACCTGCCGGCGTGGCAGGCCGAGGTCCGCCGGCGGGTCGGTGACACGGCGCGGCCGATCGCCGAGCGGACGCTGTACGAGCTGGTCGCCGACAGCGCCGGCCGGACGCCCGGCGCCACGGCCGTCGTCACGGAGCACGGCGAGCACACCTACGGCGAACTGCTCGGGCGGGCGCACCGGCTGGCCCGGGTGCTGCGGCGCCTCGGCACCCGGCCGGACACCCTGGTCGGCGTCGTCCTCGACAAGGGCTTCGACCAGGTGGCCGCGGTGCTCGGGGTGGCCGCCTCGGGCGCGGCCTACCTGCCCGTCGACCCCGGCTGGCCGGCCGAGCGGCGCCGGCTGCTGCTGGAGCAGGGCGAGGTCCGCGTCGTGGTCACCGCCGGCCACGGCACCGCCGACGGCCTGCCGGAGGGCGTGCGGGTGGTCACGCTCGCCGACGACGAGGTCCGCGCGGCCGACCCCGGCCCCCTGGACAGCGGTCCGGCACCCGCGGACCTGGCCTACGTCATCTTCACCTCGGGTTCCACCGGCCGCCCCAAGGGCGTGATGATCGACCACCGGGCCGCCGCGAACACCGTCCAGGACATCAACTCCCGCTTCGGCGTGGGCGCCGGGGACCGCACGCTGGCGCTGTCCGCGCTCAGCTTCGACCTGTCGGTGTACGACGTCTTCGGCACGCTCGCGGCGGGCGGCGCGGTCGTCCTGCCCACGCCCGGCCGGGAGCACGACCCGGCGCACTGGGCCGACTTGGTGCGTCGGCACCGGGTGACGGTGTGGAACTCGGTGCCGGCGCTGATGCAGGCGTGGACGGAGAGCCCGGCCGCCGCCCCGGGCGCGGACGCGCTGCGTCTGGTGCTGCTCAGCGGCGACTGGATCCCGGTGGCGCTGCCGGACGCGGTCCGCGCCCTGCACCCGGGCGCCGAGGTGGTCAGCCTCGGCGGCGCCACGGAGGCCGCCATCTGGTCGGTGTTCCACCCGGTCGGCGAGGTGCCGGCCGAGTGGACCCGCATCCCCTACGGCCGGCCGCTGGCCAACCAGCGGCTGCACGTCCTGCACGGTGACTTCCGTCCCTGCCCGGTGTGGACCCCGGGCGAGATCCTCATCGGCGGCGCCGGCCTGGCCCGCGGTTACTGGGCCGACCCGGAGCGCACCGCGGAGCGGTTCGTCACCCACCCGGAGACCGGCGAGCGGCTGTACCGCACCGGCGACCTCGGCCGCTACCTGCCGGGCGGGGACATCGACTTCCTGGGCCGCATGGACTTCCAGGTCAAGCTGAACGGCTACCGGATCGAGCTGGGCGAGATCGAGGCGGCGCTGCGGGCGAGGCCGGGCGTGGCCGAGGCCTTCGCCTCGGTGCGCACCAGCCCGCGCACCGGCCGCCGGCAACTGGTGGGGCACGTGGTCCCGGAGCCCGGCGCGGCGCCCGACGCCGGCGCGCTGCGCGCCGCCCTGGAGGAGGTCCTGCCCGGCTACATGGTCCCGCACCATCTGCTGACCGTGGACCGGGTGCCGTTGAGCGCCAACGGCAAGGTGGACCGCGCGGCCCTCGCCGACCCCTGGCAGGAGGAGGACTCCGGGCCGCGCGCCGCGCCCCGGGACGAGATGGAGCGGCTGCTGCTGAAGCTGTGGGCGCAGGCCCTGGGCGACCAGGAGTTCGGGGTGCACGACAACTTCTTCGAACTCGGCGGGGACTCCCTGCACGCGGTGCGCATCCTCGGCCTGATCCACGCGGAACTGGGCATCGAGCAGCAGGCCGAGGAGGACCTGGAGATGCTCTTCGACAACCCGACCATCGCCGAGCTGGCCCGGACGCTGGCCACACGGATCGGGCAGTGACGGCATGGCTACGGTGAACCGCGCCGAGCCGGTCTGGGACGACATCGTGGTCGGCGGCGGCTCCTCTGGCTGTGTCCTCGCCGCCCGGCTCGCCGAGCGGCCGGACCGGCGGGTGCTGCTGCTGGAGGCCGGCCGGGGGCGGACCCCGGACGGCGACCGGCCCGTGCTGTCCGGCGCCAACTGGGACCTGACGGCCCGGGTCGGCGACGCCGGTCCGCAGGGACGTTCCTGTCCGTACCCGGTCGGCCGGGGGCTCGGCGGGTCCTCGGCGGTCAACGGGGCGCTGGCGCTGCGCGGACTGCCGGGCGACTTCGACGGCTGGGCCGCCGCGGGCAACGACGCGTGGGGCTGGGAGCAGGTCCTTCCGGTGTACGCGGCGCTGGAGGCGGACGCGGACTTCAAGGGGCCCGGGCACGGCACCCACGGACCGCTGCCGATCCGCCGCACCCCCGCCGCGGAGCTGGTCCCGCTCGCCGGGGCGTTCCTGCGCGCCGCCGCCGCGCTCGGCCTCCCGGGGGCGGCGGACCTGAACAGCTCCGAGGGCGCGGTCGGCGCGGGGCCGGTCCCGCTCAACGCGGTAGGGCGCCGACGGGTCTCGGCCGCCGACGCCTATCTGCGGCCCGCCCTGGACCGGCCCAACCTGACCGTCTGGACGGACTGCGAGGTCCGGGACGTGCGGATTGCCGGCGGCCGGGTGACCGGGGTGAACGCGGTCCGCGCCGGCACACCGGTGACCCCGCGCGCCGGCCGGGTCACCCTGACCGCCGGCGCCGTCAACACGGCCTGCCTGCTGCTGCGTTCGGGCATCGGGCCGGCCGGTGAGCTGGCGGCCCAGGGCATCCGCCCGGTGGCCGACCTGCCGGGGGTGGGCCGCGGCCTGACCGACCATCCGATCGTCGCCCTGTGGGCGGTCACGGCGCCGGACGGCACGGACCCCGACCAGCCGATGCACCAGGTGCTCGCCCGGGTCAGCAGCACCGGGGCGGCGGTCCCCGACCTCAACCTGACGCTGGTGAACACCCTGGCCGGCCTGGAGGTGCCGGGCGCCGCCGCCGTGCTCCGCGGCCGTCCCGCGATGTCCCTGCACGCCACGTTGCTGCGGCCGCGTTCGCGCGGCGGGGTCACGCTGCGCGACGGGAAGCCGGTGATCACCCTGCGGCTGGCCACCGACCCCGACGACGTCACGGCGCTGATGAGCGGCATCCGCCGGGTCTGGGAGCTGGCCGGCCACCCGGAGCTGGCCGGACGTCTTGACCGGGTGCTGATGTGGACCGACCGGATGATCGGCACCGACACGCTGCTGCGCCGGGCCGTGACCTCCTTCGTCGCCCCGGCCTGGCACCCCGTCGGCACGGCCCGGATGGGCCCGGACGGCGACGCGGGCGCCGTGGTGGACCAGCGGCTCGCCGTGCGCGGCGTCCGGGGCCTGCACGTGGCCGACGCCTCCGTGATGCCCGCCATGCCGAGCGCACCCACCAACCTGACCTGCCTGATGATCGCCGAGAGGGCCGCCGCATGGATGTGCTGACGACGTCACGCCGCTCGGACTGGCTCGCCGTCTGGTCCCCCGCCCCCGCCCCGGCCCCCCGGCTGTTCTGCCTGCCGCACACCGGCGGCGGCGCGGCCGTCTACCGGCACTGGGCGCCCCGGCTGTCCCCGGACATCGAGGTGGTCTCGCTGCGGCTGCCCGGCCGGGAGAGCCGGTTCCGGGAACGCCCGTACGACCGGCTGACCGATCTGGTGCCGGCTCTCGTCGACGCCGTGGCCGGCCGGCTCGACCGCCCGCACGCCTGGTTCGGGCACAGCATGGGCGCCCTGGTGGCGTACGAGGTGTGCCGGGAGCTGGCCCGGCGCGGTCTGCCGCAGCCGCTGCGGCTGCTGGTCAGCGGGCGCCGGGCGCCGCACCTGCCGTCCCGGACCAGGCCGGTGCACGCCGCTCCGGCCGACGAACTCCTGGCCCACCTCGCGGAGTTGAACGGAACCCCGGACGAGCTGCTGACCAGCCCCGCGGTCCGCGCCACGGTACTGCCGCGGCTGCGCGCCGACTTCGCCGTCTCGGAGACCTACCGCTACCGGCCCGGGCCGCCGCTGGCGGTGCCGATCACGGTGCTCGGCGGTGCCGCCGACCCGGTGACGGACCCGTACGAGCTGCGGGGCTGGCGGGAACACACCCGTGCCGACTGCGCCGTACGGATGTTCCCCGGCGACCACTTCTTCCTCCACCAGGACCCGGAGCCCGTGCTCACCGCCGTGGCCCGGGCCCTGCTGCCGACCAGCCCGCCCCCCGCCGGAGGCCCGCGATGACCTCGCCCGACGACCGCACGTTCCCGCTGACCGATCTGCAGGCCGGGTATCTGGTCGGCGCCAGCCCGCTCATGGAGCTGGGCGGTTTCCGGCCCAACCTGTACTACGAGCTGGACGTGGTCGGCTTTGACCCCGAGCGCGCCGAGCGCGCCGTGCGGCTGCTGGTCGACCGGCACGAGCACCTGCGCACGATCGTGCTCCCCGAGGGCGAACAGCGGGTCCTCGGTCCGCGGGAGACGACGCCGTTCCGTCTGGAGACGATCGACGTCGTCGGCGCGGGCCCCGACCGGCAGCGGGCCGTGCTCGCCGCCACCCGGGAGCGGATGCGCGACGAGGGGCCGGACCCGACGGGCTGGCCGCTGTTCGAGATCACCGCGGTCCGGCTGCGCCGCCACCGGGTGCGGCTGCACCTGGCGATGAGCCTGCTGCTGCTCGACTCCGGCTCCACCCGCCTGCTGGAGCGGGAGTGGTGGCAGCTCTACCTCGACCCGGCGGCCGAACTGCCGCCGGTGCGCGGCACGTTCCGGGAGTGCGTCGCCGCGGCGGCCGCACGGGCCGGCACCCCCGAGCACCGGGCTCACCTGGACTACTGGGAGTCCCGTCTGGACAGCCTGCCGGAGGCGCCCCGGCTGCCCATGGCCCGCCGTCCTGCGGCGATCGATCCGGTCCGGCTGACCCGGCGCTCCTTCTTCCTCGACCGGGCCGGCTGGCAGCGGCTGCGCGCGGCCTTCCGCACGCACCGCGTCCTGCCGACGACCGGGCTGCTGCACGTGTACGCCGAGGTCCTCGGGACGTGGGCGGCGGCCCCCCGGTTCTGTCTGAACGTGCTCCACCAGAACTGGACGAACCGGCACCCGGAGGCGGCCGGCGTGGTCGGACAGTTCAGCGCCACGCTGCCCCTGGAGGTGGACCTGGGCGCCGAGGACACCTTCTGGGCCAGGGCCGCCGTGCTGCAGCGGCGGCTGTGGCGCGACCTGGAGCACGCGGACGTCTCCGCCGTGGAGATCACCCGTGAACTGGCCGCCCGCCGCGGCTGGACGACGACGGCGGCACTGCCGTACGTCTTCAACAGCATGCTCGGTCCCGCGCCCGACCGGCGGCCGGCTCCGGGCCGCCCCGTGTGCCGCACGGTCCACACGGGTCTGCGCACGCCCCAGGTGCTGATCGACAACCAGACCAAGGACGCCCCGGACGGCGGCGTCGAGTGCGTCTGGGACATGGTCGACGAGGCGTTCCCCGACGGGCTGCCGCAGCTCCTGTTCGACACCTACCGGCGGGTGCTGCAGGAGCTCGCGGCGCCGGACGGCGCCGACGCCGTGCCCGACCTGCTGCCCCCCGGGCACCGGGACACCGTCGCGGCGCTCAACCGTCCCGCGGCCGCCCCCGCGGGCCGGCTGGAGGACGCCTTCCTGGCGCAGGCGCGGCGGCGGCCGGACGCCCCCGCGGTGGTCGCGGCCGGCCGCACCCTCGGCTACGGCGAACTGGAGCGGGCCTCCGGCGCGCTGGCCGGCCGGCTCGCCGCGCTCGGTGCCGGCCCGGGCCAGGTGGTGCCGGTGGTGATGGCGAAGGGCTGGGAGCAGGTCGTGGCCGTGCTCGGCGTGCTCCGGGCCGGTGCGGCGTACTGCCCGGTGGACGCCTCCCTCCCGGCCGACCGCATCGCCCGGCTGACCGCCGCCTGCGGCTCCCCCGTCGTGCTGACCCAGTCCCACACCGAACCCCGGCTGCCCGACGGCGTCACCGCGCTGCGGGTCGACGAGCCGCTGCCGGGCGAGGCACCGCCGCCGGAGGGGCCGCGCGGCGCGCGGGACGTCGCCTACGTCATCTACACCTCGGGCTCCACCGGCACCCCCAAGGGTGTCGTGATCGAGCACGAGGCGGCGCTGAACACCGTCGTCGACGTCTGCGGCCGTATCGGGCTCGGCCCCGCCGACCGGGTCTTCGGCATCTCCTCGCTCAGCTTCGACCTGTCGGTGTGGGACGTCTTCGGCACCCTGGGGGCCGGCGCGGCCCTGGTGCTGCCGGCGGCGAGCTCCCGCCCCGACCCGGTGGGCTGGGCCCGCTGCGCCGCCGAGCACGGAGTGACGGTGTGGAACTCGGTGCCCGCGCTGGCCGAGATGCTGGTGGAGCTGATCGAGGAGGATCCCGGCCGGCACACGCCGCCGGTCCGTGCCTTCCTGCTCTCCGGGGACTGGATCCCGACCACCCTGCCGGGCCGGATGCGCCGCTGCCTGCCGGACGTGCGCGTCCTGGCCATGGGCGGCGCCACCGAGGCGGCCATCTGGTCCAATCTGCACGAGGTCGCCGAGGTCGATCCCGCCTGGCCGTCCGTCCCGTACGGCGTACCGCTCACCGGCCAGACCATGCGGGTGCTCGACCACCGGCTGGAGCTGCGCCCGCCGTGGGCCACCGGCCGCATCCACATCGGGGGAACCGGCCTGGCCCGGGGCTACGCCGGGGACGCCGAGCGCACCGCCGAGCGGTTCCTCACCCATCCCCGCACCGGTGAACGGCTGTACTGGACCGGCGACCTCGGCCGCTACTGGCCGGACGGCACCATCGAGTTCCTCGGCCGGGAGGACCGGCAGCTGAAGATCCAGGGCTTCCGCGTGGAACCCGGCGAGGTGGAGGCGGCCCTGCGCGGCCATCCCGGTGTCGTCGAGTGCGCGGTGTGCGCCGTACCGGCTCCGGGCGGCCAGCAGGCGCTGGTCGCGCTGGTGGTGGCAGCGGGGGGCGAGCCGCCCGCACCGGCCGCGCTGACCGCCCACCTCCGCGACCGGCTGCCCGCGTACCTGGTGCCGGGCCGGATCCACCTGGTCGACCGGCTCCCGCTGACCGCCAACGGCAAGGTGGACCCGCGGGCCGCGCTGGCCCTGACCGGCGACGCCGGCCCCGACGACGGCGGCACGGACCTGGACGACCAGGTGCTCAAGCAGCTCGCCGAGGTGTGGAGCGAGCTGCTGCGGGTGCCGTCGGTCGGCCCGGACAGCGACTTCTTCGCGCTCGGCGGCAACTCCCTGCTGGCGCTGCGGCTGGTGAACCGGATCCGGGTGGTGTTCGGCACCGAGCTGGGGTTCGGCGAGGTGTTCGAGGCACCGACGCTGCGAGCCCTGGGCGCCCGGCTGCAGAGCGGCGGACGGACGGCCTCGTGCGCGGTGCCGCTCTCCGGCGGCACCGGCCCGGAACTGGTGCTCTTCCATCCCGTGGGCGGCTCGGTGAGCAGCTACCTGCCGCTGGCCCGGGTCTGGCCCGGCCCGGTGCTGGGCTTCCAGCACCCGGCCCTCACCGGGGACGGGGACGCCTTGCCGGTGCCGGACCTGGCGGCGCTTGCCGCGGGGTACCGGGAGGAGCTGCAGCGGCTGCGTCCGCGGGGGCCGTACCTGCTCGGCGGCTGGTCGCTGGGCGGGGTCCTGGCCCAGGAGGTGGCCCGGCAGCTGGCCGAGCGCGGCCACGACTGCCGGGTGGTCATGGTGGACAGCGTCGTACGCGAGCACCGGGTGCCCGCCGACGAGACCGAGCGGCAGCTGGAGTTCCTCCGCGACCTGGCGGGCGGGCGGCTGTCCGACGCGGTGGCCGGCGCCGTGCGCGCCGTTCCGGCCGACCTGGCCCCGGCCGCCGCCCGGGACGCGGCCGTGGCCCACGGACTGCTGCCGGCGGAGGTCGCCGTCGCCGACCACCTGCGGCTGTCGGCCGTGCACGCCCGGAACCTGGCGCTGCTGGCCGCACACCGCCCGTCGGTCTGCACGCCACCCGCCCTGCTCGTCGTCGCCGACCGGGAGCGCCGCTCGGGCGACCCGGCCGCGGACTGGCGGGCGCTGTGTCCCGCGCTGACGGTGGTCCGGCGTCCGCGGGACCACTACTCGATCGTCTCTCCGGACGAACTCGGCCTGCTGGCCGAGCAGTTGTCCGCCTGGCTGAACGACGCCGGTCCGTCCGGCGGTACCGGCCCGGGCGGTGGAACCATCAGCACACCGGCCCCCGTTGTCGAAAGGGACAGAACGTGATGACCGACCCTCAGCCCGGCGAGGCCGTGGCCCGAGCACTGGGCGGCTCCTTCGCCGGAGCCGTACATCTGCCCGGCGCGGAGTCGTACGGCACCGAACGGCTGGCCTGGATGCGTGCCGTCGACTCCCACCCGGCGGCGGTCGCCGAAGCCACCGGCGCGGACGACATCCAGGCGGCCGTGCGTGCCGCCCGGGAGCTCGGGCTGCCGTTCGCGGTGCAGAGCACCGGGCACGGCGCGGTGCTCCCTTCCGACGGCGGACTGCTGCTGCGCACGTCGACCCTGAACCGGGTGGAGGTGGACCCCGCCGCGCGCACGGCGCTGGTCGGGCCGGGCGCGCTGTGGTCCGACGTGATCGCCGCCGCCGCGCCGCACGGCCTGGCGCCGCTGTCCGGCACCGCCTCGGTCGGTGCGACGGGATTCACCCTCGGCGGCGGGATCGGCTGGCTGTCCCGCGCCTACGGGTACGCGGCCGACAGCCTGCTCTCGGCCGAAGTGGTGTGCGCGGACGGCGAGTTGCGCACGGCGAACGCCGACGAGAACGGCGACCTGTGGTGGGCGCTGCGCGGCGGCAGCGGCAACTTCGGCGTGGTGACCGGGTACGTCATCCGCCTGTATCCGGTGCGGACCGTGTACGCGGGCGCCGCGTTCTTCCCCATCGAGCGCGGCGCGGACGGTCTCGCGCACTACCTGGAGTGGGTGCCGACCGTACCGGACCAGATGTCCACGGCCGTGCTGCTGATGCGCATGCCGCCCGGCCCTCCGATGCCCGAGCCGATGCGCGACAAGCAGTTCCTGTGCCTGCGGGTGTGCTACGACGGCCCGGCGGACGAGGGCGAACGGCTGCTGAAGCCGCTGCTCGACGCGTGGGGCACACCGCTGATCAACCACATCGCCGAGATGCCGTACGCCCAGTCCGGACCCGCGATCACCGGGCCGCCCCCACCGCCCATGGTGGCCGCCCAGGAGATCGATCTGTTCCACGAACTGCCCCAGGACGCCGTGGACATGATGGTGGCCGCCGGGGGCGCCGACTCCCCCGCGCCGCCCATGTCGACGGTGGAGGTGCGGCACTGGGGCGGCGCGATGGCCGCACCCGGCCCCGACGCCGGACCGGCCGGCCATCGTGACGTACCGTTCTCCGTGATCACCACGGCGATGGTGCCCGCCCCGGAGGCGGCCGAACGGGTCGACGGCTGGGTGCACGGGCTCGCGGACCGGCTGCGGCCGTACGCCACCGGCGGGACGTTCCTCAACTTCCTCACCGACGGCACCCGGACGCGCACCGCCTTCACCGACACCAACTGGGCCAGGCTGACCGAGGCCAAGCGCAGGTGGGACCCGGACAACTTCTTCCGCGTCAACCACAACATCCCGCCGCGCTGACATCCTCGTGCCGTGACCTCCGGTCCCCCGCTTCGTTCTGACGTTCTGGCGGAGCAGGGGACCGGACGTGCTCCCGGACACGGAAGGAGACGGGCCGATGGCGGGGCTCGCCAACACCGAGCAGGCACAGGCGTGGAACGGCTACGAGGGACGGCACTGGGCCGAACACCAGGACCGCTACGACGCGGTGAACGCGGGGTTCAACGAGCCGCTGCTGACGGCCGCGGCGATCCGGCCGGGCGAACACGTCCTCGACGTGGGCTGCGGCAACGGACAGACGACCCGGCTGGCCGCGCGCCGCGCCCGGCCGGGCCGGGTGCTGGGCATCGACCTGTCGGGGCCGATGCTGGCCCGGGCCGGCGACACGGCCGCGCGGGAGGGTGACGGCAACGCCTCGTTCGTGCAGGGGGACGCCCAGGTCCACCCGCTCCCCGAGGGCCGCTTCGACGTGGTGCTGAGCCGCTTCGGGACGATGTTCTTCGCCGATCCGGTCGCCGCCTTCGGCAACCTGGCCCGGGCCCTGCGTCCGGGCGGCAGGCTCGCCGTACTGGCGCTGCGCCGCATGTCCGAGGGTGAACTCGGGCCCGTGCTGGCCGCGTTCGCGCAGGCCGTGACGACGGAGCCGGCGGGCCGGGACGCGGCCGGATTCGCGCCGGTCTCGCTCGCCGATCCGGGCACGGTCAGCGAGGTGCTCGGCGAAGCCGGTTTCGCCGGTGTGCGCACCACGCCGGTCGAGGCCGACCAGTACTGGGGCCGCGACGCGGGGGACGCCGCGGAGTTCCTCGCCTCCTGGGGGCCGTTGCGCCACCGCCTGACGGCGCGTCCGGAGCACACCGGACGCGCCGTGCAGGCGCTGCGCGCCGCCTTCGCCCGCCACGAGGGGTCCGACGGGGTGCGGCTGCGCGGCGCGGCCCTGTTGATCCAGGCGGTGCGGCCGGTCAGTCCTGACCGGTGACGCCGATCACGTGCAGGTACAGCACGGCCGAGCCGATGCCGTCCACACCCACCAGCTGGTTGACCGCGTCGTCGTAGTAACCGCTGAGCCCCACCGACGACTTGCCGAGCCAGGTGGCGGTCAGCGCCAGGTTCTGCGCCAGGTGCCCGGTCTCCTGGAGCACCAGCCGGTAGGAACGCAGCCCGTAGTGCAGCCGCTGGTAGGTCAGGTCGCCGACGGTGAGGATCCACAGCGGGCAGCGCGACGCGTCCACGTTCCCGCCCGCCTTCGGCGGGGTGAGCACGTCCGGGTCGGTGGCCGGCGCGCAGCGCTGGAGCTCCGCGGAGATGTCCTCCGTGCCGAGCAGTTCCAGCGCGTGCCCGTCGGGCTCGTAGCGGTAGGTACCGCGGGGCAGGCCCGTGACGTCGTGGCAGTACAGCACCAGCTGCAGCGGGTAGCGGGTGCCGCCGCTCGGATAGGGACGGACCCGGTAGGAGAGTTCCGGGCTCATCTGCTTCACGGCGGTCACCGCGGCCGAGTGGTGGAGCAGGGTGGACAGTTCGGCCAGGGTCAGCGGGCCGCGGTAGCTGCCGTAGCCGCTGCGCCGGGCGAGCAGCACCTCCGGCAGGGCGGGACCTGCGGGCGGCGCCTGCGGCTCGGGCAGCGGGACGGTCTCCAGCACCGGCCCGAGGGGGTGCCGTCCGCCGGTCTCCGCCTGGACCAGGTCGGGCCGCTGGTCCTGGAGCCGGACCCCGATGTACTTGCTGTCCTCGTGGTAGCGGCGGTCCACGGCGTCGGGGCCGTCGGCGAAGTACGGCTCCCGGGGTCCGGGCAGTGCGGCCAGCGAGGCGATCCACGCCGTGTACGCGCGTTCCTCGGCGCTGAGACCGAGCTGGCGGCCGGTCAGCTCGGCGGCCCGGTGCAGGGTGTCGGTGCCGGTGCGGCCGACGCGGGCCAGGGTGTCGCGCCAGGTGGCGAGCCGGCCCCCCGGGGCGCGCAGTTCGCCGGTGACCCGGTCGTGGCGGCGGAGCCACTCGGCCTGGTCGCGGTGGAAGTCCGTCTCGGCCCCGCGTCGGCCGCGGTCCGTCTCTGCCGGGGTGCCCTGCCGCCGGGCGTGCGCACGCAGCCAGCGCAGCCGGGCCAGCGGGTCGGCACCGGCGGTGTCGGCGGCGGCGAGCAGCAGGTCGGCGGCGGCGCGCAGCCGTTTGGGACGGGACCGGGTCGCGGCGATGACCTCGACCGCGAGCGCGGTGGCGGCCGTCAGATGCGCCTCGGGCCAGGCGTCGGCGACGGGCCAGTCGGTCCGCGTGACCTGCCCGCCGGGGGCCGTGGAGACGGCGGCCGTGAGGTGCTCGCTCAGGTCGGTGACCGGTTTCTCACCGTCGCCGAGCACGGCGATGACCAGGCCGTGCGGTGTCCGGTCCACCGCCCAGCCGGTGATCGCGCCCGCCACGAGCGCGTCATCGGCCCAGGGCCGGACCAGGCCGACGAGGAGTTCCTCCGGATCGCCGCCGCTGACCGCGAGGCAGTACCAGGCTGCGGGTCCGGTGCCGCCGCCGTCCTGGAGGGCGCCCGCCCGGGGGGTCCCGGCCCCGGGCGCGCCCGCCGCCGGGGCGCCTGTCCATGAGGCGCCTCTCTGTGACGTGCCCACCGCGGACACGCCCGGCTGGGACACACCCGTCCGGAGCGCGCCCGCCTGAGGCATGGGCACCTGGGGCATGCCCGCCTGAGGCGTGACCGTCTGAGGCGCGCCCGCCTGAGGCGTGACTGCCTCGGGCATGCCCGCCTGGAGCGTGGCCGTCTGAGGCGCGCCCGCCTGGGACGTGCCCGCCTGGAGCGCGCCCGCCTGAGGCGTGACTGCCTCGGGCATGCCCGCCTGGAGCGTGGCCGT
>NZ_JBEZBT010000037.1:43540-82769 GCF_040647235.1 Streptomyces sp. NPDC042638 | reverse complement strand
CGGGTCCGGCACCAGGATCATGATCACGTCGGCCTCGGCGGCGGCCTCGGCCGGGGTCACCACACGCAGACCCTGCTCCTCGGCCTTCGCCTTGGACTTCGAGCCCTCGTGCAGACCGACACGGACATCGACACCCGAGTCACGCAGCGACAGCGCGTGGGCGTGGCCCTGGCTGCCGTAACCGATGACCGCGACCTTGCGGCCCTGGATGATGGACAGGTCGGCGTCGGCGTCGTAGAACAGCTCGGCCACTTTGGGTTCTCTCCTTGTGTGCAGGTAGTGCTCCCACCGTATGACGGCGGGGTGGAAGGAAGTTCGGGGGTCTCGGCATACGGGCGGACGTTGATCGGCGGCCGCCCGTTCCCAGTCTTACGCCGTTCGGTCGAGAGCGCGCAGCGAACGGTCCGTGATCGAACGGGCGCCGCGGCCGATCGCGATCGTGCCGGACTGGACCAGCTCCTTGATGCCGTACGGCTCCAGCATCTTGAGCATGGCGGACAGCTTCTCACCGGACCCGGTGGCCTCGATGGTGACGGCCTCCGGGGAGACGTCGACCGTCTTGGCGCGGAACAGCTGGACGATCTCCACGATCTGGGAGCGGGTCTCGTTGTCGGCGCGGACCTTCACCAGGACGAGTTCGCGCTGCACGGCCTGGCCGGGCTCCAGCTCGACGATCTTCAGCACGTTGACGAGCTTGTTGAGCTGCTTGGTGACCTGCTCCAGCGGCAGCTCCTCGACGCCCACCACGATGGTGATGCGGGAGATGTCGGGGTGCTCGGTGACACCGACCGCGAGCGAGTCGATGTTGAAGCCGCGCCGCGAGAACAGGGCGGCGATCCGGGCGAGGATGCCCGGCGTGTTCTCCACCAGGACGGAGAGCGTGTGCTTGGACATGATTCTCTGCGCTTCCTCGCTCAGTCGTCTTCGTTGTCGCCGAAGTCGGGGCGGACGTCCCGGGCGGCCATGATCTCGTCGTTGGAGGTGCCGGCGGCGACCATCGGCCACACCATCGCGTCCTCGTGGACGATGAAGTCCACGACGACCGGCCGGTCGTTGATGGAGTTCGCCTCCTCGATGACCTTGTCCAGGTCCTCGGGGCGTTCGCAGCGCAGGCCCACACAGCCCATCGCCTCGGACAGCTTCACGAAGTCCGGCACCCGTGTGCCCCTGGCGTCCGGGTTGACGTCGTCCGGGCCGCTGTGCAGCACGGTGTTGGAGTAGCGCTGGTTGTAGAAGAGGGTCTGCCACTGGCGGACCATCCCGAGGGCGCCGTTGTTGATGATGGCGACCTTGATCGGGATGTTGTTCAGGGCGCAGGTGGTCAGTTCCTGATTGGTCATCTGGAAGCAGCCGTCGCCGTCGATCGCCCACACCGTCTGCTCCGGCTGACCGGCCTTGGCGCCCATCGCGGCCGGGACCGCGTAGCCCATGGTCCCGGCGCCGCCGGAGTTCAGCCAGGTGGCGGGCCGCTCGTACTGGATGAAGTGCGCGGACCACATCTGGTGCTGGCCGACACCCGCCGCGAAGATCGTGCCCTCGGGCGCGAGTTGACCGATGCGCTCGATGACCTGCTGCGGCGAGAGCGAGCCGTCCGCGGGCTGGTCGTAACCGAGCGGGTAGGTCTCGCGCCAGCGGTTCAGGTCGCTCCACCAGGCGGTGTAGTCGCCCTTGTGGCCCTCGCTGTGCTCCTTCTGCACCGCCTGGACCAGGTCGGCGATGACCTCGCGGGCGTCGCCGACGATCGGCACGTCCGCCTCGCGGTTCTTGCCGATCTCCGCGGGGTCGATGTCGGCGTGGACGATCTTGGCGTAGGGGGCGAAGCTGTCCAGCTTGCCGGTGACGCGGTCGTCGAAGCGGGCACCGAGGGCGACGATCAGGTCGGCCTTCTGCAGCGCGGTGACGGCGGTGACCGCACCGTGCATGCCCGGCATTCCCACGTGCAGCGGGTGGCTGTCGGGGAACGCGCCGAGCGCCATCAGGGTGGTGGTGACGGGCGCTCCGGTGAGTTCGGCGAGGACCTTCAGCTCGGCGGTGGCCTGCGCCTTGAGGACGCCGCCGCCGACGTAGAGGACGGGCTTCCTGGCGGCGGTGATCAGCTTGGCGGCCTCGCGGATCTGCTTGGCGTGCGGCTTGGTCACCGGGCGGTAGCCGGGCAGGTCCATCGCCGGCGGCCAGGAGAAGGTGGTCCTCGCCTGGAGGGCGTCCTTGGAGATGTCGACCAGGACCGGACCCGGGCGGCCGGTGGAGGCGATGTGGAACGCCTGCGCGATCGTCCGCGGGATGTCCTCGGCCTTGGTGACGAGGAAGTTGTGCTTGGTGATCGGCATCGTGATGCCGACGATGTCCGCCTCCTGGAAGGCGTCCGTGCCGATCGCCTTGGACGCCACCTGGCCGGTGATCGCCACCATCGGGACCGAGTCCATGTGGGCGTCGGCGATCGGTGTGACCAGGTTGGTGGCGCCGGGGCCGGAGGTGGCCATGCAGACACCCACCTTGCCGGTGGCCTGCGCGTAGCCGGTGGCCGCGTGGCCTGCGCCCTGCTCGTGCCGGACCAGGACGTGCCGCACCCGGGTGGAGTCCATCAGCGGGTCGTAGGCCGGGAGGATCGCGCCGCCGGGAATGCCGAATACCGTGTCCGCGCCGACCTCCTCGAGGGAGCGGATGAGGGACTGCGCACCCGTGACGTGCTCGACGGGGGCGGACTGCTGTCCTCCGGATCGGGGCCGCGGCTGCGGATGGGCCCCGGTGGCCTGCTCGGTCATCGGCATTCTCTTCTCGATGCTGAGGGTTTGTGCGAGGTTCGGGCGGAGTTACGGCATTGCACGCAAGGCACTCGTGCAACAAAAAACCCCTCGTGCCGCAAGGCAAGCGAGGGGAGCGCGCCGGTGAGGTCGCTGGGGATTCCGGATCGTCCTCCGGTGGGTCCCAGCTCAGCCGACGCGCTGTCCAAGTACGAGAATTCGGGTGCGCATGGGACTGACCCTCCCCCTGGCACGCACCACGTGTCAAGTGGGTGGGACGGGCGTCTCAGAATGTGAGCGCAGGGCACTGCCGCCTCCCAGAACAGCGGGAACGCCCCCTGTGTACACCCCCTTCGGCTCCCGCACACCACCGGCGAACACCGGTTCGGCCGGGGCGTGCGGCACTGGGTAGTGGCCGGATCCGAGCGCCCGGCGCAGCCGGTACTCGTCCAGCGGACCGGCGAACGCCATGCCCTGGCCGTGGGTGCAGCCCATCGCGCGCAGGGCGACCACCTGCTCGGGCAGGTCGACCCCCTCGGCCACGGACTGCAGCCCGAGATCACCGGCGATCCGCAGCAGACCGCTGGTGATCTTGTGCAGCCGGGCGGACTCGACCACGCCCTCGACCAGGCCGCGGTCGAGCTTGAGGATGTCCACGGGCAGCCGCCGCAGGGCCGTGATGGCCGCGTACCCGCTGCCGAACCCGTCCAGCGCGATCCGCACCCCGAGCCGGCTCAGCGCGGCCAGGCGCCGCTCCAGCTCGTCGAGGCTGACCCGCGGATCGGTGTCGGACAGCTCGATGACCAGCGCCCCGGGCGGCAGCCCGTACCGGGTCAGCAGCGCCTCCACCGAGCCCAGCGGCATCGAGCGGTCCAGCAGCCGCCGGGCGCTCAGCCGGACCGCGACCGGCACGACGAGCCCGGTCGAGGCGCGCTCGGCCGCCTGTTCCACGGCCTCCTGAAGGATCCAGCGGTCCAGCTCGGCGGTCTTGTCGCCGTCCTCGGCCACCCGCAGGAACTCGGCCGGGGTGAACAGCACCCCCTGGGAGGAGCGCCAGCGCGCCTGCGCGGAGACCGATGCGATCCGGCCGTTCTGGAGGCCCACCACGGGCTGGTGAAGCAACGCGAACTCGCCGTCGTGCAGCGCGGCGCGCAGCCGCGTGGCGAGTTCCGCCTTGCGGACGACGTCCTGCTGCATCTGCGGCTTGTACAGCTCGACCCGGCCCTTGCCGGCCGACTTCGCCCGGTACATCGCCAGATCGGCGTTGCGCAGCAACTCGCCCGCGCCGAGGCCCGGTTCGGCGAAGGCGACACCGATGGAGGCGTTGACCCGGACATCGTTGCCGTCGATGGCGTACGGCTGGGACAGGGTCGCTCTGAGGCGGTCGGCCAGCTCCAGGATGTTCCGCTCCCGGGCGGCACGGTCCCGGGTGCCGTCCCCGACGATCAGGGCCGCGAACTCGTCACCGCCGAGCCGGGAGGCGGTGTCGCCCTGCCGGACGGCGTCCTGGAGTCTGCGGGCGGCCTGGATGAGCAGCTCGTCCCCGGCCTGGTGCCCGATCGTGTCGTTCACGGCCTTGAAGCCGTCCAGGTCGATGAAGAGCACGGCCGTGCCGCGCAGGGCGGCTCCCCGGTCGGTGGCCCGGCGGCCGGACAGGGCCTGCTGCACGCGCCGGGTGAACAGCGCGCGGTTGGGCAGGTCGGTCAGCGGGTCGTGCTCGGCGTTGTGCTGCAACTGCGCCTGGAGGCGCACCCTTTCCGTCACGTCCCGGCTGTTGAAGATGAGCCCGCCGTGGTGGCGGTTCACGGTCGACTCGACGTTGAGCCAGCCGCCGTCGCCGGAGCGGAACCGGCACTCGATGCGGGTGGTGGGCTCCTCCAGCGGGTTGGCGGCGAGGAAGCGGCGCACCTCGTGCACCACGCAGCCCAGGTCCTCCGGGTGGATGAGTCCGGCCAGCTCGGTGCCCACCAGGTCCTCGGCGGGCCGGCCGTACACCCCGGCGGCGGCCGGGGAGACGTACCGCAGGATGCCGTTCGGCGCGGCGATCATGATGACGTCGCTGGAGCCCTGCACCAGGGAGCGGAAGTGGTTCTCCTTCTGCGCCAGTTCCTGGGTGAGGGTGATGTTGTCCAGCAGCATGATGCCCTGCCGGATGACGAGCGCCAGCACCACGGCGCCCGCGGTGATCAGCACGACGTGATCGGGTCTGCGGCCGTTGAGGACGTTGTACAGGATGCCCAGCGTGCACACGGCCGCGGCGAGGTACGGGGTGAGCGCGGCGAGGGAGCCGGTGAGCGGCCGGCCGGCCGGGTAGCGGCTGTGCTCGCCGCCGGGCGCGGGCAGCGGCAGGTGGGTGTGGCCCGTGCTCCGCTGGCCCGGCACGTGCTCGTGGACCACGCGCGTGTGCCCGTCGGCCGCGCGCGCCTCCTGCGCGCCCCGGCGCCGGGGTGCGGCCCAGGGGGCGTAGGCGAGCAGCAGCGAACCGGCGAACCAGCCCGCGTCCAGCAGCTGCCCGGAGCGGTAGCTGCTGTGCAGCAGCGGCGAGGTGAACAGGGCGTCGCACATCACGGTGAGCGCCAGGGCGCCGATCGCGGTGTTCACCGCCGTACGGTTGCCCGGGGCGCGCCGGAAGTGCAGCGCGAGGACCATGCTGACCAGGGCGATGTCGAGCAGCGGGTACGCCAGCGACAGCGCGGCGTGGGCCACGCTCGACCCGTCGAAGCGGGCCGCCTGGGCGAGCGCGAGGCTCCAGGAGAGGGTCAGCAGCGAGCCGCCGATCAGCCAGGCGTCCAGCCCCAGGCAGATCCAGCCGGCCCGCGTCACCGGCCGCTTGGCGAGCACCAGCAGGCCCACGATGGCGGGCGGTGCGAAGCACAGGAAGAACAGGTCGGCGTAGCTCGGGCTGGGCACGCTCCGGCCCAGCACGACCTCGTACCAGCCCCAGACCGCGTTGCCCAGGGCCGCCATGGCCGAGGAGAGCGCGAACAGCAGCCAGGCCGAGCGGAAGCGCACGCGCCGGCTGCGGGCGTACAGGAAACAGGAGACGGCGGCGGTGGCCGCCGCCGCGCTCAGTCCGAAGTCACCCATGACGAGGGCGATCTGGCTCGTCCCCCAGTCGAACGCGGCTCCGACGGCGTAGGCAGCGCAGACCAGGGCGAGGACGAGTTGCTCCATCAGCCGGGTGTTGCCACCGGCGGCCGGCCGACGGGTCGGCGGCGCCTCGTGCGGGTGCGGTGCGCGCACCGCGTCGTCGAGGGTGGTCGTCATCGAGGGCGGCGCACTCACCGGGGCCTCCCGGTCCGCGCCGTTCCCGTGTCCCGACGGTCCCCGTGCGCTGGGTGCGCATGCCTGCGGCGGCCGCTGTTCCTGCGCTGGTGGTGACTGTGGTGACTGTGATGGCTGGTGAACCGGCCGCGTCGCCGCGCGGTCGTGCGCCAGGGTCGCCGTCGGCGGCTCCGCCGCGTCGGATCGTTCGTCCATAGGCCGTGCATCGCCCGTCGCCCCCCTCACAAATCTGAAATGTCCGTCCCCGGGCGCCGAGTGGTCAACGGCGCAGCCCCTGTCGGGACGATACACCAGGATCGTCACTCAGGGACATAGCGTCTCTACGCTCCGTGACGACCAGGGGATATGCACGTACGGGCCGCGTCCGAAAGATTGCGGAGGGTGCCGGAAGGGGGTTCCCGCCCCTTTGCTCCCGCCGTTCCGGATCCGGCCGTGAAGATCAGCTTCCGGTCGTAATGATCACATTCCGCAGGGGTTCCCGGTTGACGAACCGGGTCAGCTGGTCGACCAGGAGCCGCTTGGCCCGCGGCAGGAAGGCCGAGGAGGGCCCGCCGACATGCGGGCTGATCAGCACGCCGGGCGCCTGCCACAGCGGGTGGCCCGGGGGCAGCGGCTCCGGGTCCGTCACGTCCAGGGCGGCGGTGATCCGGCCCCGCTCCAGTTCCGCGAGGAGCGCCCCGGTGTCGACGACCGGCCCCCGTGCGACGTTCACCAGCAGCGCCCCGTCCTTCATCCGGCCGAGGAAGCCGGCGTCGACGAGCCCCCGGGTGTCAGCCGTCAGCGGGGTGCAGAGGATGACGACATCCGCCTCGGGGAGCAGAGAGAGCACATCGGTGATCGGGTGCACAAGACCGCGCTCCGTGGTGCGCCGGGAGCGCGCGATGCGCGCCACCCGCGCGACCTCGAACGGCACGAGCCGGTCCTCGATGGCGGCACCGATGGGCCCGTAACCGACGATCAGGACGTTCTTGTCGGCGAGAGAGGGATGGAAGCCGCTCTCCCAGCGCTCCTGCTGCTGCGCCCGGACGAACCCGGGGACACCGCGCAGCGCCGCGAGGGTCAGGGTGAGCGCCAGCTCGGCCGTGCTCGTCTCGTGCACCCCGCGCGCGTTGCACAGCCGTACGCCGGGCGCGATCGCCGGCAGCTGTGCGGTGATGTCGTCCACGCCGGCGGTGAGCGTCTGGATGACCTGGACGTTCGTCAGGTGCTCCAGCGGGCCCACCCTGACCGACATCCGCTTCATGTACGGCACCACGTACACCGCACACTGCGCCGGGTCGCCGGGAAACGGCTGGTCACCGTCCTCACCGCCGTCCCAGAACAGGTATCGGGGCCCTTCGGGAAGCCCCTCGATCTCCTCGGGCCGGATGGGAAGCCAGACGTCTGAACTCATGCCAGGAGGCTATGTCAGGCGCGTGTGCGTGCAGAGGTTAGGTTGGTGGCCGGGCAGAGGGAGGTTCACGAGCAGGTGGAGCGCAGGACGATCGGCGCGGGGGGACTCGCGGTGGGGGCCGTCGGACTCGGATGCATGCCGATGAGCTGGGCGTACGGCAGATCGCGTCAGCGCGGTGCCGAGTCGCTCAGAACCGTGCACCGGGCGCTGGACCTGGGCTCCGGCCTCCTGGACACCGCGGACATGTACGGCCCGTTCACCAACGAGCTGCTGCTGGGCCGGGTACTGCGGGAGCGGCGCCGGGACGCCTTCGTGTCCACGAAGGTGGGGCTGCTGGTGGGCGAGCAGCACATCGTGGCCAACGGCCGCCCCGGCTATGTCCGGCGGGCCTGCGACGCCTCGCTGCGCCGGCTCCAGACCGACGTGATCGACCTGTACCAGCTGCACCGGGCCGACCCCGAGATACCCGTCGAGGAGACGTGGGGCGCGATGGCGGACCTGGTGCGGGCCGGGAAGGTACGGGCGCTGGGCCTGTGCGCGGTGGGGGCGCGCAGCGGGCGCCGTTCGGGCGCCGGTCTGCACGACGCGACGCTGCGCCAGTTGCAGCGGGTGCAGCAGGTGTTCCCGGTGAGCGCGGTCGAGGCGGAGCTGTCGGTGTGGTCCCCGGAGGCGCTGAAGGCGCTGCTGCCGTGGTGCGAGGCGCGCGGGGTGGGCTTCCTCGCGGCGATGCCGCTGGGCAACGGCTTCCTGACCGGCACACTGACGCCGGGCGAGGGCTTCGAACCGGACGACGTCCGCGCCCGGCACCCCCGGTTCACCGCCGAGATGATGGCGGCCAACCAGCCGATCGTCGCCGGTCTGCGGCGCATCGCCCGTCGGCACGGGGAGCATGTCACCCCGGCCCAGGTGGCCCTGGCCTGGGTGCTGGCGCAGGGCCGTCATGTGATCGCACTGCCGGGCACCAGGCGCGAGCACCGGGTCGCCGAGAACGCGGCTGCCGCGGGAATGCGGCTGACCGCGCGGGACCTCGCGGAGGTCTCCCGGCTCCCGGCGGCGCAGGGGTCGTGGGACTGAGCCCGCCGTCCACCGGGTCCGCGGTCATCGGTTGCCCGGGAGCGGGAACCCGGCGGGCACCGGCGGTGTATGAGAGGGAGAGGGTGTCCGTGGACCGCCGCCTCGAAAGGACCATGATCGTGCGACATCGAGCTGTACCGGCCGTGCTGGCCGCGACCGCCCTGCTCGTCACCGCCGGCTGCTCCGCGGGTGACTCCCCGGGCGGCCGGCCGGCCGGCACGGCACCCGGCGCCACCGCTTCCGCGCACGGCACCGAGCCGGCGGCCCCGGCCAGGGGGTCGGCGAGGGTGCTGCGCACGGTCGCCGAGGGCCTGAAGTCCCCCTGGGGGCTGGCTCCGCTGCCCGGCGGCGGACTGCTGGTCTCCTCCCGGGACGACGGGACGATCACCCGGATCGACGAGAAGACGGGGAAGGAGACCGAGCTGGGCGCGGTCTCCGGGGTCTCCCCGGCCGGCGAGGGCGGTCTGCTGGGCATCGCCCTCTCCCCCGACTACGCCTCGGACCACATGGTCTACGCGTACTTCACCTCGGCCTCGGACAACCGCATCGTCCGCATGCTGTACGACGAGCGGAAACCGGCCGGTGAGCAACTGGGCGCTCCCGACACGGTGTTCAAGGGCATTCCCAAAGGTGTCATCCACAACGGCGGCCGGATCGCGTTCGGCCCGGACAGGATGCTGTACGCGGGCACCGGCGAGAGCGGCCGGCGCGGGCTCGCCCAGGACCGGAAGTCGCTGGGCGGCAAGATCCTGCGGCTGACCCCGGACGGCGAGCCGGCCCCCGGCAACCCGTTCCCCGGCTCCCCCGTGTACTCCTACGGCCACCGCAACGTCCAGGGTCTGGCCTGGGACGACCGGCAGCGGCTGTTCGCCTCGGAGTTCGGGCAGGACACCTGGGACGAGCTGAACGCGATCAAGCCGGGCGACGACTACGGCTGGCCGAAGGCCGAGGGCACGTCCTCCGACCCCGGCTTCCACAACCCGGTGGCCCAGTGGCACACCGACGAGGCGTCCCCCAGCGGCATCGCCCAGGTGCACGGCGTGATCTGGATGGCGGCCCTGAAGGGCCGGCGCCTGTGGCGCGTCCCGCTGCGCGGCACGCGGACGGCGGCGGCCCCGCAGGCTTTCCTCACCGGCGGCTACGGCCGTCTGCGCACGGTCGTGGCGGCGGGCGGCGACAGGCTGTGGCTGGTCACGAGCAACACGGACGGCCGCGGCACGCCGAAGAAGGGGGACGACCGGGTCCTGGAGGTGGAGGTGAGGTGAGGCCGGCCTCGGGCTCCGCCGGGCCCGCCGGCTCCGGATTCCGCCGGGCCCGGCCTGCTCCGGGTTCCGCCGGGCTCAGTCGGTCTCGGACCGCGTCTTGGCGGGGGGCCGTCCGGGCAGCCGTATCACCGCCTTCCCGGACGTCAGGTCTATGGGGCCGCGGCCGGGATCGTTGTCGCCCGCGTCCTCCCGGGTCAGTTCCAGCCGGTTCTGCTCGTCCCGGGTGTGCTTGCGGCCGGGCGCGAACAGTTCCTCGAAGGCGTTGAACACGGCTCCCCCTCCTTGCCGGTTTTCTCCAGCGTAGGTCTCAGCCAGGCGTATCCGCAGTGAGCGTCCCGGCCACGAACAGGCCCAGCCGGTGCGCCACCGCCGCCGCCTCGCCCCGGCCCGAGACACCGAGCTTGCCGAGGATGTTCGAGACGTGGACGCTGGCGGTCTTCGGGGAGATGAACAGTTCCTCCGCTATCTGGCGGTTGGTGCGGCCGGCCGCGACCAGGCCGAGGACGTCCCGCTCCCGGCCGGTGAGACCGAGCGCCGCGGCCGGGTCGGCGGGGGCCGGGGACTGCCCCGGGGTGCCGGCCAGGGTGAGGCGGGCGCGCTGGGCGAGCCGGGCGACGGCGTCGGCGAGGGGGCGGGCGTCCAGGTGGGCGGCGACCGCCGCGGCCAGCCGGAGCAGCTCCGCCGCGCGGTCGCGCTCGTCGTCGCCGCCCTCGGCCAGCAGCGCCCCGGCGAGGCGGTGGCGGATCCGGGCGAGGTCGTAGGGCCGGTCCAGGCACTCGAAGGCGGCGACGACGGGGGCCCAGGTGTCGACGGTGTCCCGGGCTTCCGCGCGCAGGAGTTCCGCCCGGGTCCACTGGCCGTATGCCTGCCAGAGGGGGGCACCGGTGGGGAGAGTCCGGGCGGCCGCCGTGACGCGGTCGAGGGTCTCGGTGCGGCCGGCCCGGGCGGCGGGCAGGGCGCGGGCGTCCGCCTCCGCGGCGGCGGCGGCCAGCAGCAGCGGCCAGCCGTGGCGGTGGGTGCCGGGCGGGAAACCGGCGTCCAGGGCGGGCAGCAGTGCCGCGCGTGCGTCGGCTGTCCGGCCCTGCGCCGCGGCGACGCCGAGGGCGATGCGGGCCAGTGGCAGGGACTGCTGGGGCCGGGGGTCATGGGTGCCGTACCAGGCGCGGGCGGCGGCGAGCTGCCGGCCGGCCTCGGCGAGGTCCCCGCGGGCCAGGGCCAGGTGGGCCAGGCGCACAGCGCCCGCGGCACGGGGCTTGGCGCTGTGGCAGACCCGGGCCGCGTGCGCGGCGGCCTCGGCGGCCTCCCGCCACCGGCCCAGCGAGTACAGCGCGTCGGACAGGTTGCCCCAGGCCCAGGCCCCGGAGTCCAGCAGGCCGTACCGGCGGCAGAAGTCGATGCCCTCGTGCAGCAGCGGCACGGCTTCCCTGTCCCGGCCGACGCTCTGCAGCGCCGACGGCAGGTTCACATAGGCGCGGCCCGCGACATGGTGCACGCCCTCCGCCCGGGCGTCCCGCAGGACCTGCCGCATCTGTGCGAGACCGGCCTCCGGGTCGCCGGACTCCACCGTCAGGCCGCCCAGGGTGAGCAGGGCGTGCAGTTCGGTCTCGCGGGCGCCCACCATCCGCGCGTACTCCACGGCCCGCTCGGCGGCGGCGAAGGCCTCGGGGCCGGGCCGGTGCTGCATCGACCAGTTGGCGGCGACCGCCAGCACCTCGGCGTGCACCTCGGACGGCGGCAGGCCGCGCACCAGGTCCTGGGCGGTGGCCAGTTCCTGCCGGCCGTCGCCGCGGGACTGGGCCTGGACCAGCCGGGAGCGCTGCAGCCAGAACCAGGCGGCGCGCAGGGGGTCCTGCTCCTCCTCCAGCAGGCGCAGTGCCCGCTTGGTGATCTTCAGGGCGCGTTCGCGTTCGCCGCCGAAGCGGCCCGCCACCGCCGCCTCGGCCATCAGGTCGAGGTAGCGCAGCGGGGCGGAGGCCGGATCGCTGCCGCCGGGGGTCTCCCCGCGCCTGTCGGGCAGCGGGGGCGAGTAGGCCTCGGTGTAGTCGACCGGGCGGAGGGCCGCGCGCACCTCCTGCGGGGCGCCGTCCCACAGCTCCATGGCGCGCTCCAGCAGGCCGAGTTGCTCGGTGTAGGCGTGCCGGCGGCGGGCGACGACGGCCGCGGCCAGGACGGCGGGCAGCGCCTTCGCCGCGTCGTGGGCGTGGTACCAGTAGCTGGCCAGGCGCATCACCCGGGCGTCGGCGGGGACGAGCGCCGGATCGGCCTCCAGGGCTTCGGCGTAGCGCCGGCTGAGCCGGGAGCGCTCACCGGGCAGCAGGTCGTCGGCGACGGCCTCGCGGACCAGGGAGTGCCGGAAGCGGTAGCCGTCGCCGGCCCGGGTGGGGGTGAGGATGTTGGCGCCGACGGCGGCCCGCAGCGCCTCGATGAGGTCGTCCTCGGTGAGCTGGGCCACGGCTGCGATCAGCGGGTACTCCACCGCGGAGCCGCCCTCGGCGACGATCCGGGCGACCCGCTGGGCGCTCTCGGGCAGCGCCTCGACCCGGACGAGGAGCAGGTCGCGCAGGGAGTCGGTGAGGCCGGTGCGGTTGCCCTCGCAGCAGGCGACGGCGAGTTCCTCGATGAAGAAGGCGTTGCCGTCGGAGCGTTCGTAGATCTCGTCCACCTGGGCGGGGTCGGGTTCGGCGGCGAGGATGCCGGCGATCTGACGGCCCGCCTCCGCACGGGTGAACCGCGCGAGTTCGATGCGGTGGACGGTGCGCAGCCGGTCCAGTTCGGCGAGCAGGGGGCGCAGCGGGTGACGGCGGTGGATGTCGTCGGAGCGGTAGGTGGCCAGGACGAGGAGGCGGCCGGCGCGCAGGGTGCGGAACAGGTAGGCGAGCAGGTGGCGGGTGGAGGCGTCGGCCCAGTGCAGGTCCTCCAGGGCGAGCACGACGGTGTGGTCGGCGGCGACCCGCTCCAGCAGCCGGGCGGTGAGCTCGAACAGCCGGGCCAGGCCCTGTTCGTCGTGGCGGCCCGCGGCGACCTCGCCGAGATCGGGCAGCAGCCGGGCCAGTTCCTCCTCCTGGCCGGCCGCCGCGTCGGCGAACTCCTCGGGCAGGGCGTCGCGCAGGGCGCGCAGTGCGGTGGAGAAGGGGGCGAACGGCAGCCCGTCGGCGCCGATCTCCACGCAGCCGCCGACGGCGACGACGGCGCCCTGGCCGGCCGCGGCCGTGGCGAACTCCTCCACGAGGCGGGTCTTGCCCACGCCCGCCTCGCCGCCGAGCAGCAGGGCCTGCGGCTCGGCGGCGCCGGCTCGGGCGAGCGCGTCGTCGAGCGTGGCCAACTCGTCGGTGCGGCCGACGAACACGGGACTGACGGACCTGGTCTCCACGGGCCCGAGCATCGCACGGGGCCGGGACGTCACGGCACCGGTTTTCCACAGGGCCTGGGTGATGGTCGTACCGGCCGGGCCGGTGCCCGGCGCGGTCGTCGTCGGCGCCGGGAGGGCCGCGGGAGGAGCCGTACCCGTGGGCGGGACCGGCGACAGGGCCGCACGGCTCTCCTGCGCAGCCGTACGGCCCTGTGGCCGCGAGCGCCCGACCCCCGTCCGGTCGCTCTGTGCCCCCGTCGTCACGCCGCGCGCGGCAGCCGGAGCCGGCGGGGGCGGTCGGTATGCGGCTCGGCGGCCGGGGTGCCGTGGCCGGCGCTCTGCGCGCGGCGGGCGGCACGGCGGGCGCGGACGACCTCGCGGGCCAGACGCTCCCGCTGGGCCGTGCGGCGCAGCTCGGCGGACCGGATCCGGTGCAGTTCGTACTCGTACATGGCGGTTCCTTCGGAAGAGGCGGTGTCGTGCGTCGCTTTCTGCGATGCCTCCACCTTCGTCTCCCAGGGGGGTGCGCCACATCGGGAGAGTTCCGCATCTTCGCGCGGCCGGGGGGCCGCACGCGCGCGTAAGGGGCCTTAGGGAATCCGTGAGGTGGTCACGGATGCCCTAAGGCCCCTGGGAACCGCGGGTGGTCAGCCGGCCGAGGGCACGCCGAGCAGTGCGTCGGAGTACTTCAGGACGGCCAGCAGCAGTCCGATGACGCCGAGCGAGACGCCCGCCCAGGCGACCGACCTGATCCAGGGTGCCTGCGGGCGGCCGGGGGCGCCGAACGCGGGCCGGGCCAGCACGACCACGCCGGTGACCAGCGCGGCCAGTGCGAACAGGCCGGCCCACAGGGCGGTGGTGTGCCAGGAGTCGCCGTAGACCTCCTTGAGCTGCCGGCCGACGCTCGCGGTGGAGGACGTCTGGAGCTGGCCGACGAGCTGCTCGCGGGCGGAGGCGACGGTGCCGATCCAGCCGCCGGTGAGCGAGACCAGGCCCAGCGCGGCGGAGACGACCGCCCCGGCGCCCTGACCGGTGCCGGAGGACACCTTGGCACCGGCGGCGTCCGCCGCCGGCTCTCCCGCCTCGTCGGACGCGTCGTGCTCGGCGTTCCCGTCCTCCCCGGTGTGCTCGGCGTGCGCCGCGTCCGGGGCCTCCCCGGCGTCGCGTTCCCCGGCCTCGGCGGTCCGGCCGTCCTGCCCCTCCCCGGCGGTACCGGCCACCGCCGTCGTCTCGTCGTCCTTGCGCGCCTCGGTCGCGGCCTCGGCGCCTTCCGCTGTCTTCGTTGCCATGCCTGGCACCGTACGGACGCTCTCTGAGAGGTCCCTTAATGATCGGAAACCGTGTCAGGCGCCGTCGTGCGCGCCGCGCGCGCGTGCCGCACGCCACTCGGGCGCGAGCAGCGCCCAGATCTCGGTGCTGGTGCGCACACCCCGGTGGAGGTAGTTCTCGCGCAGCACACCCTCGCGGGTCATGCCGAGGCGCCGGGCCACGGCGATGCTCGGCTCGTTGGCCGAGGACACGTACCACTCCACCCGGTGCATGCCGCGCTCCTCGAAGGCCCAGTCGAGCAGCACCCGCAGGCCGCGCGTGACCAGTCCGCGGCCGGCCGCCGACGGCTCCAGCCAGCAGCCGGCCTCGCAGACGCCGCCCGGGGTGTCCCAGACCCGGAACAGCAGGCCGCCGACGAGCCTGCCGTCCAGCCAGATCCCGTGCACGCTGCCCGCGTCGGCACCCCGCTTGTCGGCGTAGGATTTCAGCCAGGCACGGGCGCCGTCGAGGTCGCGGACCGCGTCCGCCAGGCCGACGTGCCGGCCGATGAACTCCCGTCCCCGGTCGATGCAGGCGAGGAGCTGCCCGGCGTGCCACACCTCCAGGGGGCGCAGTTCGGCGCCGTCGTCACCGAGCGATGTCGCGTACATCGTGCCGTTCTTCCTTCCGCAGTTCGTCCGCCGGCTTCCGGGGTTCGTCCGCCGGGGCCCGGCCGAGCCTCTCACAGGGCACCGGGACGTCAGTCGGACTGGTCCCCGAGCGCCATGGCCATCGTTCCCACGATCAGCAGCCACAGGGCCCTGCGGGTACGGCCCCTGGCCCCGAGCACCGTGGCGAGCGCGCACACGGCGGCTCCCAGGGCGTAGGCGGCGGGCACCGGCGCCGGGGCGGATCCGGCCGCCCGGAGCAGCGCGGCGGCCAGGCCGGCGGACGTCAGCAGCGCGCCGGTACCGGCGGCGGCCCAGCGGGCCCGCCGGGCGTCCCCGGCGTACTCCCCGCTGTCCTCGGTGTCCTCGGTGTCCTCGGCCATCGCGGTGTCGTCGGCGTCCTCGGCGTCCTCGGCTATCGCGGGGCGGGTGTCGGAATCGGTGCGTCCACTCATGGCGCGCGAGCGTACCGCCTCCGTCCCCGAAAACCGGGTGCGGGGCGGCCTTCGGCGGCCGGGGAGGACCGCTCATCGCGCGGGAGCAGCCGTACGGCCCCGGAGGACATGCCTCCGGGGCCGTACGGAACGGTGCGGGCTCAGCCCTCGCCGACGCCCAGCCGTTCCAGGATCAGCTCCTTGACGCGGGCCGCGTCGGCCTGGCCGCGGGTGGCCTTCATGACCGCGCCGACCAGGGCGCCGGCCGCGGCCACCTTGCCACCGCGGATCTTGTCCGCGATGCCGGGGTTGCCGGCGATGGCCTCGTCGACCGCCGTACCGAGTGCGGAGTCGTCGGAGACGACCTTCAGACCGCGCTTGTCGACGACCTCGTCGGGGGTGCCCTCGCCCGCGAGGACGCCCTCGATGACCTGGCGGGCCAGCTTGTCGTTCAGGTCACCCTTCGCGACCAGCTCGGTGACCCGGGCCACCTGCTGCGGGGTGATCGCCAGCTCGTCCAGGGTCTTGCCGGACTCGTTGGCGCTGCGCGCCAGCTCGCCCATCCACCACTTGCGGGCGGAGGCCGCGTCCGCGCCGGCGTCGATCGTGGCGACGATCGGCTCCAGCGCGCCGGCGTTGAGGATCGCCTGCATGTCGGTGGCCGAGATGCCCCACTCGGCCAGCAGCCGGGTGCGGCGGGCCAGCGGCAGCTCGGGCAGGGCCGCGCGGATCTCCTCGACCCACTCGCGCGTGGGCGCGACCGGCACCAGGTCGGGCTCCGGGAAGTACCGGTAGTCCTCGGCCTCCTCCTTCACTCGGCCCGAGGTCGTGGACCCCGTGTCCTCGTGGAAGTGGCGGGTCTCCTGGATGATCGTGCCGCCGGAGGACAGCACGGCCGCGTGCCGCTGGATCTCGAAGCGGGCGGCGCGCTCCACGGACCGCAGCGAGTTGACGTTCTTCGTCTCGGAACGCGTACCGAACTTCTCGGTGCCGTGGGGGCGCAGCGACAGGTTCACGTCGCAGCGCATCTGGCCCATCTCCATGCGGGCCTCGGACACGCCGAGGGCCCGGATGACCTCGCGCAGCTCGCGGACGTACGCCTTCGCCACCTCGGGCGCGCGCTCGCCGGCCCCCTCGATCGGCTTGGTGACGATCTCGATGAGCGGGATGCCGGCGCGGTTGTAGTCCAGCAGGGAGTGGGACGCGCCGTGGATACGGCCCGTGGCGCCGCCGACGTGCGTCGACTTGCCGGTGTCCTCCTCCATGTGGGCGCGCTCGATCTCCACGCGGAAGGTCTCGCCGTCCTCCAGCTGCACGTCGAGGTAGCCGTTGAAGGCGATCGGCTCGTCGTACTGGGAGGTCTGGAAGTTCTTCGGCATGTCCGGATAGAAGTAGTTCTTCCGGGCGAAGCGGCACCACTCGGCGATCTCGCAGTTCAGCGCGAGACCGATCTTGATCGCGGACTCGACGCCGGTCGCGTTGACGACCGGGAGCGCGCCGGGCAGCCCGAGGCAGGTCGGGCAGGTCTGCGAGTTCGGCTCGGCCCCGAGCGTGGTCGAACAGCCGCAGAACATCTTGGTCTTGGTGCCGAGTTCGACATGGACCTCAAGGCCCATGACGGGGTCGTACGACGCCAGCGCGTCCTCGTACGACACCAGGTCGGTCGTGGTGGTCACGGTGAAACTTCCCTCTCAGCCCAGCAGGACGTCGTCGTCGCCCAGCCGCTTCAGCTCGCGGTAGAGGATGGCGAGGCCGGTGGCGATGCCGGCGGCGGTGACGACGGCGTCGACGAGTCGCAGCGTGTCGTTCTCGGCGCGGGCCTTCTTGATCTGCTTCAGGGCGCCGACCGCGCCGAACGCGGTGGCGGCCATGGACAGGTACGTACCGGACTTGGACTTCTTGAAGCCCTTGGCCTTGGTCAGTGCACTCACAGCGACGGTGCCTCCTCCAGCAGCGGGTGTCCCCACTTTTCCACGAAGGCGGCCTCGACGGCGGCGCCCACCTTGTACAGCCGGTCGTCCTGCAGCGCCGGGGCGATGATCTGCAGACCCACCGGGAGATTGTCCTCCGGGGCGAGGCCGCAGGGCAGGGACATGGCCGCGTTGCCCGCCAGGTTGGTCGGGATGGTGCACAGGTCCGCGAGGTACATCGCCATCGGGTCGTCGGCGCGCTCGCCGATCGCGAAGGCGGTGGTCGGGGTCGTCGGGGAGACGATCACGTCGACCTGCTCGAAGGCCTTCTCGAAGTCCCGCGTGATGAGCGTGCGGACCTTCTGCGCGGAGCCGTAGTACGCGTCGTAGTAGCCGCTCGACAGGGCGTACGTGCCGAGCATGATGCGGCGCTTGACCTCGGGGCCGAAGCCGGCCTCACGGGTGAGGGAGGTGACCTCCTCGGCCGAGTGGCTGCCGTCGTCGCCCGCGCGCAGGCCGTAGCGCAGGCCGTCGAAGCGGGCGAGGTTGGAGGAGCACTCGGACGGCGCGATCAGGTAGTACGCCGACAGGGCGAGGTCGAAGGACGGGCAGTCCAGCTCGACGATCTCGGCGCCCAGCTCCTTGAGCAGTTCGACCGACTCGTCGAAGCGCTGGATGACACCGGCCTGGTAACCCTCGCCACGGAACTGCTTGACCACGCCGACGCGCATGCCGGCGACGGAGCCGTTGCGGGCGGCCTCGACGACCGGCGGGACCGGGGCGTCGATGGAGGTGGAGTCCAGCGGGTCGTGCCCGGCGATGACCTCGTGCAGCAGGGCCGCGTCCAGGACCGTACGGGCACAGGGGCCGCCCTGGTCGAGGGAGGAGGAGAAGGCGACCATGCCGAAGCGGGACACCGCGCCGTACGTCGGCTTCACGCCGACCGTGCCGGTGACGGCGGCCGGCTGGCGGATGGAGCCGCCGGTGTCGGTGCCGATGGCGAGCGGGGCCTGGTAGGCGGCGAGCGCGGCGGAGGAGCCACCGCCGGAACCGCCGGGGATCCTCGTGAGGTCCCAGGGGTTGCCGGTGGGGCCGTAGGCGCTGTTCTCGGTGGAGGACCCCATGGCGAACTCGTCCATGTTGGTCTTGCCGAGGATGACGACGTCGGCGGCCTTCAGCCGCTTGGTGAGCGTCGCGTCGTACGGCGGGATCCAGCCCTCCAGGATCTTCGAGCCGACGGTCGTGGGCACGCCCTCGGTGGTGAAGATGTCCTTGAGCGCGAGCGGGACGCCGGCCAGCGGGCCGAGCTTCTCGCCGCGCGCCCGCTTCTCGTCCACGGCGCGGGCCTGGGCGAGGGCGCCCTCGCGGTCGACGTGGAGGAAGGCGTGCACCTTCTCGTCGACGGCCTCGATCCGGGCGAGGTGGGCCTCGGTGACCTCGACGGCCGTGAGCTCGCCGGAGGCGATCTTCTCGGCGATCTGCGCGGCCGTGAGCTTGATGATGTTGCTGTCCGTCATGGTGGTCACTCCTCCCCCAGGATCTGCGGCACCTTGAAACGCTGCTGCTCCTGGGCGGGGGCGCCGGAGAGCGCCTGCTCGGGGGTGAGCGAGGGACGGACCTCGTCCGCGCGCATGACGTTCGTCAGCGGGAGCGGGTGCGAGGTCGGCGGTACGTCTTGGTCGGCGACCTCGCTGACGCGGGCGACCGCGCCGATGATGTCGTCGAGCTGTCCCGCGAAGTGGTCGAGTTCTTCGGGCTTCAGCTCCAGACGCGCCAGCCGGGCGAGGTGGGCGACCTCCTCGCGCGTGATGCCAGGCATGCAGCGATCCTCTGGGTGAGTGTGAGTGCTTTGAGCCCAATCCTATGGGGCGGGCCCCGGTACCCGTGAAACGGTTTCCCCGGGCGCCCCCCTCACCGGTGCCGGCCGTCCCACGCCTCGCTCTTCAGGAAGTGGTTGTCGTACAGCTCCTGGACCTCCAGCAGGCTCTCCGGGGTGGCCTCGCCGGCGCGGATGCGCTGGATGTGACGGAAGTACTCGAAGCGTTCGACGCCGGGGGCGATGACGATGAGCAGGTCGGCGGTGCTGCCGGGCGTGGCGGCGAAGGCGTGGGGCCGGTCCGGCGGGACGATGACCAGGTCACCGCGCCCGGCGGTGACGACGTCGTCACCGGAGAGTACCTCGGCCTCGCCGTCGAGCAGGTAGAACATCTCGGCCGAGTTGTGGTGCACATGCGGACGGGCTCCGTCGGCCCCCTCGGCGAGGGTGACCCGCACGGTGGACAGCGCGCCGCCGGCCGCGCTGCTGTCGGCCAGCAGCCTGACGGCGACGGGGGCTCCGCCGACGACCTCGGCCTCGGCGTCCCGGACCAGTACGGTCTCGTCGAACCTCGGTACGAACAGCGACATGACACATCCCCTTTGTCCGGCGGTCAGACCGCGAAGAGCAGTCCGCCACTGATCAGGACAACGACCGCGGTGGCGAAGTGGATCCCGAAGGCGACGGCTTTCGTGCCGCCGTTGCGCAGGACTATCAGGGTGTCGACGAGCGGTACGAGCGCCACGCAGACCATGAACCAGGCTTCGGCGCGGGCCCCCGCGAAGGCGAGCAGGGCGAGGCCCAGCAGCCCGAAGGTGCCGTCCCTGAGCCCCTTGACGGACAGGTAGGCGCGAGCGTCGCCGCGCGGGTCGGCCGGGACGCCGTAGCCGGCCGCGGCGGGGGCGGGCCGGAACCAGAACCGGTAGCCGAGGAACACGCAGAACAGGTCGAGCAGGACGGCCAGGGTGTACGCGGTGACGGTCACGTTCGCTTCTCCTCTTGCCGGGAGTCTTGCCGGGTGTCTTGCCTGTTTTCTTGTCTGTCTTCCCGTCTTTCTAGCAGCGCTAGCGACAAGAGCGAGGCTAGCAGAGCGCCGACAGATTGGCTAGCACTGCTAGAATCGGCGCATGTCGATCCAGACACGCAGGGAACGCGAACGAGCCGAGCGCCGGCGGCTGATCGTCACGGCCGCGCAGGAGCTGGCGGAGGCCGAGGGCTGGGACGCGGTGACCACCCGCCGGCTGGCCGCCGAGATCGAGTACAGCCAGCCGGTCCTCTACAGCCACTTCAAGGGCAAGGACGCGATCATGGCGGCGGTCGCGGTGCAGGGCTGCGCCGACCTGGCGGCGGAGCTGCGGCAGGCGCGCGCGGCGGCGCACGGCACGCGGGAGGCGCTGGCGGCGGTGGCGGAGACGTACACGTCCTTCGCGCGGCGCCGGCCCGCGCTCTACGACGCGATCTTCACCCACCCGGTGGACCTGCCGTTCGCCACGGAGGACGCACCGGCACCGCTGCGGGAGGCGTTCACCGAGCTGCTCCTCGCGGTGGAACCGATCGCGGCGCGGGGTGACGAACCGGATCTGCTGACGGAGACGTTCTGGGCGGCCCTGCACGGTCTGGTCACGCTGATGCGCAGCGGACGGCTGCCGGAACACGCGCGCGAACGGCGGCTGGCCCTGCTGATCGGCCACTTCGCGGGCGGCTGAGCGCGCGCGGGGAGCTGAGCGCGCGGGGAGCTGAGCGCGCGGGGAGCTGAGCGCGCGGGGGCTACTCGGCGGCGGGCAGCGCGGCGGTCGGCCGCTGCCATCCGCGGGATCCCCGGGCCAGCAGCCAGGCCGTCGCCTCCTCGGGGGGCATCGCGGCGGCGACCAGCCACCCCTGCACGGCGTCACAGCCCAGGTCGCGCAGCCGCTCCCAGGTCTCGTCGTCCTCGACGCCCTCGGCCACGACCAGCAGGCCCAGCGAATGGGCGAGGTCGACGGTGCAGCGCACGATCGCGGCGTCCTCGGCGTCGACGGCCAGCCGGGCGACGAAGGAACGGTCGATCTTCAGCTCGCTGACGGGCAGCCGCCGCAGGTGCACCAGGGAGGAGTACCCGGTGCCGAAGTCGTCCAGGGACATCTTCACGCCGTGCCCGGTGAGCCCGGCGAGGGTGTCGGCGGCCCGCTGCGGGTCCTCCAGCAGGACGTGTTCCGTTATCTCCAGCTGGAGCGCCCCGGCGGGCACGCCGTGCCGGGCCAGCCGGGCGGCGACGGAGCCGGCGAAGCCGGGGGTGTGGACGTCACGGGGGGAGACGTTGACGGCGACCGGCACCCGGAGGCCCTGCGCGCGCCAGAGGGCGACCTGACCGAGCGCGGTCTCCAGGACGTACTCGGTGAGGTGGGGCATCAGCCCCGACGACTCGGCTATCGCTATGAACTCGTCCGGCGGCACCTTCCCGCGCTCGGGATGCACCCAGCGGACCAGTGCCTCCAGGCCGGCGACCTGCCCGTCGAAGCGGACCTTGGGCTGGTAGTGGAGCTGTACCTCGTGCGCGTCCAGGGCCCGGCGCAGGTCGCCCAGCAGGCCGAGGCGGTCGGGGGTGTTGGAGTCCCGCTTGGACTCGTACACCTCGACGCCCGTACGGTCCCTCTTCGCCTGGTACATCGCGACGTCGGCGCGGCGCAGCAGCCCTTCGGCGTCGAGCGCGTGATCGGGGAAGACGGCGACGCCGGCGCTGGCCTCCAGGACGAGGGTGAGCCCGTCCAGGTCGAGCGGGGAGCTGAGGGCGGCGACGAGGCCGCGGGCGACGCGGGTGGCCGACGTGGTGGAGTCGGCGACGGGCAGTAAGACGGCGAACTCGTCCCCGCCGAGCCGGGCGGCCTCGGCGCCGCGCGGCAGGGCGAGCCGCAGCCGGTCGGCTATCTGGAGCAGCAGCCGGTCACCGGCCAGATGACCGAGCGTGTCGTTCACCGACCGGAAGCGGTCGAGGTCTATGAGCATGAGCGCGGCGCGGGCCCCGATGCGCTCGGCGTCGTCCAGGGCGGTCCAGATCCGCTCCAGCAGCCACTGCCGGTTGGGCAGTCCGGTCAGCGGGTCGCGCAGCTGCTCCTCGGCGCGGGCGCGGGCCATCCACAACGTCGAGTCCAGGGCGATGAGCGGGATGGCGAACAGCGGGAGCAGGACCGGCTGGGCGTCGGCGACGACGCACAGCAGGGGCGCGATGCCGAGCAGCGCGACGGCGAGCAGTCCCTGTCTGACCAGGGCCGTGCGGGCGACGGTGGGAACCCTGCCGCCGCGCGGAGCGTACAGGTACCACAGCAGGCCGCGGCTGACGGCGAGGTAGGCGACGGCGACCAGGACGACCTCCGGGACCGTGGCGATGCTCCAGCTGTCCGGCCGCCAGGGCTCCTCCACGCTCGGGACCCGGCCGAACGCGCCGAGCAGCAGGGCGCCGACGCCGATGCCGAGGACGTCCACCGCGCCGTGCAGCACGCCCTGGCGCCAGTGGTGCCGTCGGGCGACGCCGACCAGGAGGACGACGGTGAGGCTGACCAGGCCGGCCGGCAGCCAGCCGTACAGCAGCAGGACGGCGAGGGTGAGGGCGGCGCCCGATCCGGTGCCGCCCCACCAGCGGGCGCGGCCCAGCATGACGAGGTGGCCGACGATGACGCCGGTGAGCAGGGCCAGCGCCCAGCCGACCGTGCCGCAGGGGAACAGGGCGTGGTGGCCGGTGTAGGCGCGGTAGAAGCCTGCGCCCAGGGCGAGTCCCGCGGCGGCGACGACGGCCGCGGGCAGCGCCGGCCAGGGCAGGTGCCGTTCGGTGTCGGCGCCGGCCAGGCCGGAGGCGGGCGCGATGAGCGACGGCAGGGGGGTGGGGGCTTCGGCGGCGGTGCCGGCGCGACGCGTTCGCATGCCCGAACGCCCGTCGGCCCGCCCGGTCCACCGGTGCCCGCGCCATGTGCCCGCGCGGCGGCGCAGACGCAGCCATGAGTCCGGGGCGGCGCTCTCGGTCGGTTCCATTCCCGTCCCTCTCACAGCCGGCGGTGCCCACGCCACGCGGCCCGACGCCCGACAACCATCAGCAGCTCCGCGTCGAAGAAACCTTCCCCGGGCCACTGGAGGGCACGGAGATGCCCCAGCCGTAGCTGGGCACGGCAGGCGCACACCTCAACAGTAGGCCGCGGAAGGCTTCCACGGGCAGCGGTCTCCGACGGTTGCCCGAATGCGCCCGGGCCACCCGTATGCAACTGATATGCGCCGATCGGGTGGCCTTCAACCGCTACTCCCCGGTCGGAAGCGCGACTTCGGCCGCCGCTTCGGGGCCCTGCTCCAAGAGGACGCCGAAACCGTCCTCGTTCAGAACAGGAACCTTCGCTTGCATGGCCTTGTCGTACTTCGATCCGGGGTTGTCACCCACAACGACGAACGAGGTCTTCTTCGAGACAGAACCGGTCACCTTCGCGCCCTGCCGCTGCAGAGCCTCCTTGGCGCCGTCGCGGGTGTGGTTCTCCAGCGTGCCGGTGACGACGACCGTGAGCCCCTCCAGCGGACGCGGGCCCTCGTCCTCGCCGGTCGACTCCTCCTCCAGCGGGACTCCGGCGGCCTTCCACTTGCGGACGATCTCGCGGTGCCAGTCCTCGGCGAACCATTCCTTGAGGGCGGCGGCGATGATCGGGCCGACGCCGTCGGTGGCCGCCAGCTCCTCCTCGGTGGCCTGTTCGATGCGGTCGACGGAGCGGAACTCGCGCGCGAGGGCCTGCGCGGCCACCGGTCCCACATGCCGGATGGACAGCCCGTTGAGGAAGCGGGCCAGCGGACGGGCCTTGGCCGCCTCGATGTTCGCGAGCAGGGCGAGGGTGTTCTTCTTCGGCTCGCCCTTCTGGTTGGCGAAGACCGTGACGACCTTCTCCTCGCCGGTCTTGGGGTCGCGCTTGGGCAGGCCGCTGTCCGGGTCGAGGACATGGGCCTTGATGGGCAGCAGCTTCTCCACCGTCAGGTCGAACAGGTCGCCCTCGTCCACCAGCGGCGGGTCGGCCGGCTCCAGCGGACGGGTCAGCGCGGCGGCGGCCACCTGCCCGAAGTGCTCGATGTCCAGGCACTCGCGGCCCGCCAGATACGAGACCCGCTCGCGCAACTGGGCCGGGCACGTACGGGCGTTGGGGCACCGGAGGTCGATGTCGCCCTCCTTCATGGGCCGCAGCTCCGTGCCGCACTCAGGACACTTGCCCGGCATCACGAAGGCGCGCTCGCTGCCGTCGCGCAGGTCGACCACCGGGCCGAGGATCTCCGGGATGACGTCACCGGCCTTGCGGATGACCACGGTGTCGCCGATGAGCACGCCCTTGGCCTTGACGACCTCCTGGTTGTGCAGGGTGGCGAACTCCACCTCGCTGCCCGCGACCGTGACCGGCTCGACCTGGGCGTACGGCGTGACGCGGCCCGTGCGGCCGACGCCCACCTTGATGTCGACGAGCTTGGTGTTGACCTCCTCCGGCGCGTACTTGTAGGCGATCGCCCAGCGGGGAGCGCGCGCGGTGGAGCCGAGACGGCCCTGGAGCCGGATCTCGTCCAGCTTGACCACGACACCGTCGATCTCGTGCTCGACGGAGTGACGGTTCTCGCCGTAGTACGCGATGAACTCCCTGACGCCGTCGAGGCCGTCGACCACGCGGTTGTGCGGGGAGGTGGGCAGGCCCCAGGTCTTCAGCAGGTCGTACGCCTGGGAGAGCCGGGTCATGCCCGAGTAGCCCTCCAGGGCGCCGATGCCGTGGACGACCATGTGCAGCGGCCGGGTGGCGGTGACCCGGGGATCCTTCTGGCGCAGCGAACCGGCGGCGGCGTTGCGGGGGTTGGCGAAGGGCTTGTCACCGGCCGCGACCAGGCGTTCGTTCAGTTCGAGGAACTTCTCCATCGGGAAGTAGACCTCGCCGCGGACCTCCACCAGCTCGGGCACCTCGTCGCCGTCGAGGCGGTCGGGGATCTCCGCGATCGTGCGGACGTTCGGGGTGATGTCCTCGCCGGTGCGGCCGTCGCCGCGGGTGGCCGCGCGGGTCAGGCGGCCGTGCTCGTAGGTGAGGTTGACCGCGAGGCCGTCCACCTTCAGCTCGCACAGGAAGTGGTACTTCTGCTCGCCCAGTTCCCTGGCGATGCGGTCGGCCCAGGCGGCCAGCTCGTCGTCGTTGAAGGTGTTGTCGAGCGACAGCATCCGCTGGCGGTGCTCCACCGCCGTGAACTCCGTCGCGTACGACCCCGAGACCTTCTGGGTGGGCGAGTCCGGGGTGCGCAGCTCCGGATACTCCTCCTCCAGCGCCTCCAGAGTCTTCAGGAGCGTGTCGAACTCGGCGTCGCTGACGACCGGGGCGTCCTTCACGTAGTACCGGAAGCGGTGCTCCTCGATCTGCTCAGCGAGCTGCGCGTGCCTGTCACGTGCCTCGGCGGGCACTGCCGTCTCCGCCTGCTGCTTGTCGCCGGCCACCGTGTTGTCCTCCCGTTACTCTGGGTTGTCCGCGAGGGATCTCGCCGCCTGGACGCAGTGGGCGAGCGCGTGGCGTGCGTAAGCGGGGGAAGCGCCCGCCAGACCGCACGCCGGGGTCACCGTGACCGCCTCCGCGAGCAGCCCCGGATGCAGCCCCAGCCTGCGCCACAACGTCCTGACACCCATGACGCTACCGGCAGGGTCTGACAACGGGCCGTCCGTGCCCGGCACCACACCGGTGAACAGTCGCGTGCCGCCCTCCACGGCCTCACCGATCGCGTCGTCGTCACGCTCGGTGAGGAGCGTGAAGTCGAAGGAGACGGCCGCCGCGCCGGCCCGCCGCAGCAGCGCGAACGGCACGTCCGGGGCGCAGGAGTGGACGATCACGGGTCCGTCGCCGTGCGCGGCGACGACGTCCCGCAGCGTGGACTCCACGACCTGCCGGTCCACGGCGCGGTGCGTGCGGTAGCCGCTGGCCGAGCGCACCTGGCCGCGCAGGACCGCGGTCAGGGAGGGTTCGTCGAGCTGGAGGGCGAGCCGGGCACCGGGGATGCGGCGCCGTACCTCGTCGAGATGCAGCCGCAGCCCCTCGGCGAGCGAGGCGGCGAGGTCCCGGCACGCGCCGGGGTCCGACAGGGCGGCCTCGCCGTTCTTCAGCTCCAGGGCCGCGGCCAGCGTCCACGGCCCGACGGCCTGCACCTTCAGGTCGCCCTCGTAGCCCTGGGTGAACTCCTCCAGGGCGTCCAGGTCCTCGCCCAGCCAGGACCGCGCCCGCTTGGTGTCCCGGCCGGGCCGGTCCCCGATCCGCCATCCGCTGGGCTCCACGCGCGCGTACAGCTCGGCCAGCATCCCGGCGGTCCGGCCGATCATGTCGGCACCGGGGCCCCGGGCGGGCAGTTCGGGCAGGAACGGGAAGTCCTCGAAGCTGCCGGTGACGGTCTTCGCCGCCTCCCGGGCGTCCCCGCCGGGCATGGACCCGACTCCGGTGGCTCCCGCGAAGCTGATCGTGCTTTTTTCGCTCACTCCGGCAGGGTACGTAACGCGGGCCCGCCCTCGGTCCTGAGGCTCCGCAGCTCCGTGCGGTCGGTGTCGTCGAAGATCTCACCCAGCACGGGCCGGCCGGCGAGCGGATCGCCGGTGTCGCCGTCCGCGAGGAGCAGCGCGGCCTCGGTCCGGGGCCAGACCTCCGCCGGCCAGTCCCGGATCCCGGCGCCGTCCGCCCCGGTCACCGCCCCGGCCGTACCGACAGGTCGGTGATCTCGGCGTCCGCCGGCAGGTCCAGGGCCGTCAGGATCGCCGTGGCGACCGACTCGGGGTCGATCCACTTCGACGCGTCGTACTCCTTGCCCTCCTGCCGGTGCACCTTGGCCTGCATGGGGCTGGCGGTGCGGCCGGGGTAGACCGAGGTGACGCGGACGCCGGCCGCGTGCTCCTCCTGGCGCAGGGAGTCGGCGAGCGCCTTCAGGCCGTGCTTGGAGGCGGCGTAGGCGGACCAGCCGGCGTTCGCGCTGAGACCGGCGCCGGAGTTGACGAAGATCACATGGCCGCGCGCCGCCCGCAGCTGCGGCAGGAAGTGCCGGGTCAGCTCGGCGGGGGCGATCAGGTTGACGTTCAGCTGGTGGCGCCAGGACTTCGGGGTCAGGTCGCCGACATCGCCGAGGTCGACCACCCCGGCGATGTGCAGCAGGGAGTCCACCTGGTCCGGCAGGCTCTGGTGGGAGAACGCCCAGGACAGTTTGTCCGGGTCCGCGAGGTCGCCGACCAGGGTGCGCGCGCCCGGCAGCCCGGCCGCGAGTTCCTTCGCGCGGCCCGCGTCGCGCGCGTGCAGCACGATGTCGTCCCCGCGCGCGTGCAGCCGGCGGGCCACGGCCGCGCCGATGCCGGAACCGGCCCCGGTGATCACATGAGTAGCCATGCCCGCCATGCTCGCATCACCGGACGCCGGACTGCTCCTCCAGGTAGGCAAGCGCCCCGGCCGGCTCGTCCGCGAAGAAGACCAGCTCGGCCAGCGGGCGGGGCAGGAAGCCCTCGGCCTCCATGCGGCGGAACTGCTCCTGCAGACCGTCGTAGAAGCCCGCCGTGTTCAGCAGCACGACCGGCTTCGCGGTGCGGCCGTGCTTCTTCAGCTCCAGGATCTCGGTGGCCTCGTCCAGCGTGCCGGTGCCGCCCACCATGATCACCACGGCGTCGGCCTTCTCCAGCAGCAGCTTCTTGCGTTCGGCCAGGTCGGCCGCGATGACCATCTCGTCCGCGCCGGGCCGTGCCTTGTTCGCCAGGAACTCCACGGAGACGCCCAGCAGCCTGCCGCCCGCCTCCTGCACCCCGTCGGCGACCACCTTCATCAGACCGGAGTCTGAGCCGCCCCAGACCAGGGTGTGGCCGGCCTTGCCGATCAGTTCCGCGAACTCGCGCGCGGGGCGCGTGTAACGCTCGTCGAGGTCGGCGGCGGACAGGAAGACGCAGATGTTCACGACCTCTACCGTACGGTCCCCCGCCGGGCGGGAAGAAGTGCGGCCCGTGCGGTGCTGATCCGGTATGGCCCAAGGACACACGATCACCATCGAGAAGAGCGAGCGGCACGTGCGCGTGGTGCACGGCGGCCAGGTGCTCGCCGAGACCGACCGCCCCCTGGAGCTGCGCGAGACGGGCTGCGCGGTGCGGTACTACATCCCCGCCGAGGACGTACGCCTGGATCTGCTGACGCCCTCCGACACCCACACCGTCTGCCCCTTCAAGGGCACGGCGTCCTACTGGTCGCTGCCGGACGCGCCCGACCTCGTCTGGGCCTACCCGGACCCGAAGCCGGGCGTCGCCGAGATCAGGGACCACTACTGCTTCTACGACAACGAGGTCTCATGACCACCCCCGGCACCGCCGTGTCGTGACCGATGAGTCCATGGCCGTGCGGCAGTCTGCACGGCCATGGACAAGAAGACCACTTCCCGCGACGGCACCTCCCTCGCGTACGCAGTGACCGGCCAGGGGCCCACGGTGATCCTGGTGAGCGGCGCGATGTCCACCGGCGGCACGATGGCGCCCCTGGCGCAGCGCCTCGCGGACCACTGCACGGCCGTCGTCTACGACCGCCGGGGCCGCGGCGCGAGCGGTGACACGGCGCCGTACGCGGTCGACCGGGAGATCGAGGACCTGAGCGCGCTCATCGACGCGGTGGGCGGCGACGCCGCGCTGTTCGGGGTCTCCTCGGGCGGCGCGCTGGTCCTGCACGCGGCGGCGAGCGGGCTGCCGGTCAACCGGGCGGCGGTGTACGAGGTGCCGTACGCCGACCACCTGGCGGACGGAGCCGCGCGGGAGGCCGCCTACAAGGAGCGGCTGAACAAGGCGCTCGGCGAGGGCCGGCGGGGGGACGCGGTGGAGCTGTTCCTGCGCCTGACGGGCCTCGGTGAGGAGATGGTCCAGGGCGCCCGCCAGTCCCCCATGTGGGCCGGCATGGAGGCTGTCGCGCCCAGCCTCGCCCACGACGACACGGTCATGGGCGACGGTCTGCTCCCCCGGGACCGGCTCGCCGCGATCACCGTGCCCGTGCTCGCGGTCGCGGGCGGCGCGAGCCCGGAGTGGATGCGCACGGCGTCCCGGGAGATCGCGGAGACCGTGCCGCAGGGCGCGTACCGGGTCCTGGAGGGCCAGACCCACATGGTGGAGCCGGAGGTGCTGGGGCCGGTGCTGACCGAGTTCTTCGCCCGGTAGCCGCCCGCGGCTGCGGAGCCCCGCGGCGGGCGGGCGCCCCGCGCCGGCTCAGAGCGCCGGTGCCGTCGCGCGCGTGGTGGACGAGATCGTCGCCGAGCCCACCACGCGCGTGCCGTCGTACAGCACGATCGCCTGGCCGGGGGCGACCCCGCGGACCGGCTCGGCGAAGGTGACGTGCAGGGCGCCGTCGACCGGTTCCGCGGTCACCTCGGTCTCGCCGCCGTGGGCGCGCAGCTGGGCGGTGTAGGTGCCGGGGCCGGCCGGGGCGGTGCCGCACCAGCGCGGCTTGATCGCCGTCAGGGCGGTGACGTCCAGGGCGGCGGCCGGGCCTACGGTGACCGTGTTGGTGACCGGGGAGATGTCGAGGACGTAGCGGGGCTTGCCGTCCGGGGCCGGGGTGCCGATCCGCAGGCCCTTGCGCTGGCCGATGGTGAAGCCGTACGCGCCCTCGTGCGTGCCCAGCCGGGCGCCGGACTCGTCCACGATGTCGCCCTCGGCCCGGCCGAGCCGCTTGGCCAGGAACCCCTGGGTGTCGCCGTCGGCGATGAAGCAGATGTCGTGCGAGTCGGGCTTCTTGGCCACGGCCAGGCCCCGGCGCTCGGCCTCCGCGCGGATCTCCTCCTTGGTGGTGACCGTGTCGCCGAGCGGGAACATCGCGTGCGCCAGCTGCCTCTCGTCCAGCACACCGAGGACGTACGACTGGTCCTTCGCCATGTCGGAGGCGCGGTGCAGCTCCCGGGAGCCGTCCGCGTTCACGACCACCTGGGCGTAGTGGCCGGTGCACACGGCGTCGAAGCCGAGGGCGAGCGCCTTGTCCAGCAGCGCGGCGAACTTGATCTTCTCGTTGCAGCGCAGGCACGGGTTCGGTGTGCGGCCGGCCTCGTACTCGGCGACGAAGTCCTCGACGACGTCCTCGCGGAAGCGGTCGGCGAGGTCCCAGACGTAGAAGGGGATGCCGATGACGTCGGCCGCGCGGCGGGCGTCTCGCGAGTCCTCGATGGTGCAACAGCCCCGCGCGCCGGTTCGGAAGGACTGCGGGTTCGCGGAGAGCGCGAGGTGGACGCCGGTGACGTCGTGGCCTGCTTCCGCGGCGCGCGCGGCGGCGACGGCGGAATCGACCCCGCCGGACATGGCGGCGAGGACGCGAAGGGGGCGGGTGCGCTGCGGGGTGTCAGTCATAACCCTTCCAGGGTACGGGGGGCGGGAACCTGGTCCGTCGGCCATCCGTTGACGGGCACATGGGGGAGACGACGCGGGCGGCGGGGGACGGGGACCGGCGGCTGGGGCGGCGGGCCCTGCTCGTCGGCGGGGCCGCGGCGGCGGTGGGCTCGGCGGTGCTGGCCCGCGAGACGCTGTCCCACCTGTGGTGGCGGCTGCCGGGGGTGGACAAGCCGCGTGTGGCGGGCGCGGTGGACTACCGGGGCGCCCGCTGGGTGGCGGCCTCGCCCGCGAACTACCGGCGGGCGGACCGCCCGGACGACTATCCGGTGGACCGGGTCGTCGTCCATGTCACGCAGGGTGGCTACGCGTCGGCGGTCAAGGCCTTCCAGGACCCGTCGCACGGGGCCGCGGCGCACTACGTCGTGCGCGAGGACGGCCGGATCACCCAGCTGGTCCGGGAGCTGGACGTGGCCTTCCACGCGGGCAACCGGCAGTACAACGAGCGCAGTGTCGGCATCGAGCACGAGGGCTTCGTGGCGGACGCCTCGTCCTTCACGGACGCCATGTACGCGGCCTCGGCCCGGCTGACGGCGGCGGTGTGCCGGCGCTACGGCATGCCCGCCGACCGGGAGCACATCATCGGGCATGTGGAGGTGCCGGGGACGGACCACACGGACCCGGGGCGCTTCTGGGACTGGGAGCGGTACATACGCCTGGCCCGCGCCGCGCCCGCCCGCCGGGGCCCCGGGGGCGAACGGCCCTAGGTGAGCCCCGCCGCCCGGGCCCGCTCCACCGCCGGGCCGATCGCCTTCGCGACGGCCTCGACGTCCGCTTCCGTGGAGGTGTGGCCGAGCGAGAAGCGCAGGGTGCCGCGGGCCAGGTCCGGGTCGGTGCCGGTGGCGAGCAGGACATGGCTGGGCTGGGCGACGCCCGCGGTGCAGGCGGAGCCGGTGGAACACTCGATGCCCTGGGCGTCCAGCAGGAGCAGCAGGGAGTCGCCCTCGCAGCCGGGGAAGGTGAAGTGGGCGTTGGCCGGGAGCCGCCCGCCGGGGTCCGGGTCGCCGCCGAGGATCGCGTCGGGGACGGCGTCGCGCACGGCGTGGACCAGCTGGTCGCGCAGCGCGCCGATCTCCCGCGCGAACCACTCGCGCTGCTCGGCGGCGAGCCGGCCGGCGACGGCGAAGGAGGCGACGGCCGGGACGTCGAGCGTGCCGGAGCGGACGTGCCGCTCCTGCCCGCCGCCGTGCAGTACGGGTACGGGGGTGTACTCGCGGCCCAGAACGAGGGCGCCGATGCCGTACGGGCCGCCGATCTTGTGGCCCGACACCGTCATCGCGGCCAGGCCCGAGCCCTCGAAGTCGACCGGCACCTGACCGAACGCCTGGACCGCGTCGGCGTGCAGGGGCACACCCGACTCGGCCGCGACGTCGGCGAGTTCACGGACCGGCATGAGCGTGCCGATCTCGTTGTTGGCCCACATCACGGTGGCCAGGGCGACGTCGTCGGGGTTGCGGGCGATGGCCTCGCGCAGTGCCTCGGGGTGGACCCGGCCGTGGGAGTCGACGGGAAGGTACTCCACGGTGGCGCCCTCGTGTTCGCCGAGCCAGTGCACGGCGTCCAGCACGGCGTGGTGCTCGACGGGGCTGGCCAGGACCCGGGTGCGGGCCGCGTCGGCGTCCCGGCGGGACCAGTACAGGCCCTTCACGGCGAGGTTGTCGGCTTCGGTGCCGCCCGAGGTGAAGACGACCTCGCTGGGGCGGGCGCCCAGCGCTTCCGCGAGGGTTTCGCGGGATTCCTCGACCGTACGGCGGGCCTGTCGGCCGGACGCGTGGAGGGAGGAGGCGTTGCCCGTGATGCTCAGCAGGGCGGTCAGTGCCTCTGCCGCCTCCGGGAGCATCGGGGTCGTCGCGGCGTGGTCGAGGTAAGCCATGGTGAGGTGATTCTACGGCTCCCGCCCAGTCGGCCTCGGCTGCGAGGGTGCGGGCACTTCAGCGGCCTCCGGCCGACCGGCGGCCCCGTCGTCCTCGGGGCCCGGTCCTCGGCGCTCTCGCCCCGGCCGTCTGTCACAGGCTCCAGGAAACGGTCCCCGAGATCTCCATCGCCGTCACCAGGACAGCCAGGTCGGCGATGCCCAGCGCCAGGCCCAGGTAGGCGCGGCCCGGGCGCGACGTACCGCGCCAGAGGGCGACCACGGCGAGCACGATGGCGGTCGGGCCGAGGAAGAGGTTGAGGACGAGCAGGCCGAGGAGGCCGAGGATGAAGGACGCGACGGCCATGCCGTCGGCGTCGCGGGTGCGGGGACGGGCGTCGGTGCGGCCGGGGGCCGGTGCGGTGAGGTGCATGGTGCTCAGCTCCTGAGGTCCTTTCCTGCGGTCAGTCGGCCGAGGTGCGCCGGCGGGCGTGGCGCTCGCGGAGCGCGAAGACGCCGAGCCAGACGGCGATGACGGCGGCCAGGAGGCCGGTGACGGTGAGCGGCGCGTGGGCGACGGTGCCCAGCACGACTCCGAGCAGCATGAGTGCGGCGACGAGGAACAGCATGGATGGGATCCCCCCTCCGAGATGCCTGGTGTTCGGCCGGTGTGAAGTTTCGGTGAACAGTTGTAGTAACACTTGTTCACTGACTTCGAGTCTAGCGCTTCCGGCGGCTTTTCAATTCCAGAGAACAGTTGTTAACTGGATGACATGAGTCACACCCTCGGCATCCGGCAGGCCCAGAAGCAGAAGACCCGGCAGGCGTTCCTCGACGCGGCGCTCACTCTGCTGGAGGAGCAGAGCCTGAGCAGTCTGGGCCTGCGCGAGGTCACCCGGGCCGTCGGTGTCGCCCCGACCGCCTTCTACCGGCACTTCCGCTCGACCGCCGACCTCGGTGTGGCCCTGGTCGACGAGGCGCTGGGCAGTCTGCACCCGATGGTGCGGACGACGGTGTCCACGACGGGCGACAGCGAGGAACGCATCACGCGCGCCGTCGAACTGATCGCCGGTCACGTGGACGCGCACCCCGCGCACGTCCGCTTCATCGCCCGGGAGCGGCACGGCGGGGTCCAGCCGGTGCGCGAGGCCATCCGCGCCCAACTGTCCCGGTTCGCCGAGGAGGTGAAGACCGAGCTGGCCAAGGACCCGGAGGCGGAGGGCTGGAGCGACGACGACCTGCTGATGCTCGCGCACCTCTACGTCGACCAGATGCTCATCACCGCCTCCCTGTTCCTGGAGGCCCTGGAGGCCCCGGCCGAGGAACGGGAGCGGGTGACCCAGCTCGCCACCCGCCAGCTGCGCCTCATCACCATCGGCCGCGGCCACTGGCTCGACTGAGCGCGACGGGGAGGACCAGGCCGGGGGGGAGCCGACGTTCCCCCCGGAACGCCGCACAGGCCGGTCCGCGCGGTGACCCGCTCGCTCCGGCGTCGCCGCCGGGCAGAGGCGCCGGCCGGCCGGCGGCCATCCGGCGGAGGCCGCCGTGCAGTTCGCGTCCACCCGCGCGGTGACGTCGACGGCCCCGGGCCGGGGCCGCCCCTCAGGCGCCGGGTCCCATGGATCCGCCCGAAGAACCACGTACAGGCCGCCCCGCCGGGACGCCACACCGTACGGACCCCGCCCGAAGAGCCGCGTGCGGGCCGCCCCTCCGGAGTGCCGGGCCCCGCCCGGAGAGCCGCGTGGGGGCCGCACCTCCCGGGGTGCCGGGCCCCGCCCGAAGAGCCGCCGTGCGGGCCGCACCCCCCGGGGTGCCGGGCCCCGCCCGAAGAACCGCCTGCGGGCCGCACCTCCCGGAGTGCGGGGTGCCGGGCGCCGCCCGAAGAACCGCCTGCGGGCCGCACCTCCCGGGGTACCGGGCACCCGCCCGAAGAACCGCCTGCGGGCCGCCCCTCCGGAGTGCCGGACCCCGCCCGAAGAGCCGCCTGCGGGCCGTCCCTCCGGGGCGACCGGGCGCCGGGCCTCCCCCGTGCGCGTCAGGGCCGGGTCCCGAAGGGGGCGGTCCTTTCGGGAGGCCGGGGGCGGCCGGGGTGAGGGTTGCTCAGCTGAGCCTGACTCGGGCCAGCTGGCGGGACTGCGCGACCAGCCGGTCCTCGCTGTCCCACACCTCGGCGTCCTCCTCCAGGAAACCGCCGGCCAGGTTTCGGGTGGTGATCGACACCCGCAGGGGGCCGGGGGCCGGGCGGTGACGGACGTGGACCGTCAGCTCCACGGTCGGAACCCAGCCCTTCAGGCCCAGCTCGAAGGCGGTGGGCGGCAGGGCGTCCACGGCGAGGAGCAGGGAGAGCGGGTCGGCGTCGCGACCGTCGGCGAGGCCGAGCCAGGCGCGCATCTCACCCTTGCCGGAGGGCGTGCCGAGCGCCCAGCCGAGGGTGGCGGGGTCCAGCTTGAGCATCAGCCGGTCGGCGATGGCGGAGCTGCCGTCGACCGGCGCGGGTCCGTCCTCGGGGCCGAAGCACTGGTCCATCGGCGGGATCGGGGGCGGGGTTGCGGTCGTACGGACGTCGTCGGGGAGCGTGGCGAGATCGCCGTAGGAGGCGAGGACGCGGATGCGCTCGACCTCGTTGCCCTCGTCGTCGTACTGGAAGAGCGAGGCCTGGCCGGTGGAGAGGGTCCGGCCGGTCCGGACGGTCTCGGTGCGGATGACCGCGGGGCCGGGCCGGGAGGCGGTCAGGTAGTGCGCGGAGACGGAGAAGGGGTCCGCGTGGGGCAGGGTGTCCGCGAGGGCCCGGCCGAGCACGGCCAGCAGGTAGCCGCCGTTGACGGCGCGGATGATGGTCCAGCCGGCCGAGAGGTCGATGTCGTAGACGCCGGGCTCGCGCCGGGTGACCGCCGTGTCGCGGTCGAACTCGCTGTCGCCGATCACGGCCCGCGGCGGGAAGGGGGCGGTGGCTGCTTCTGGCATGCGTGAACGGTACAGCAGGAAACTACTAAGCGGTAGCTTTCTATCCTGCCCCGCCGTGCACATGATCTTCCCTCCGGGTGAGAGTCGGGCAATTTCTCGGTAAGTGCCCGGAAACCTCCACAACCTGGGGCCCCCGATCTCCCTCTATGGGGACATGAGCCTCACCGGGACTCCGTTCCTCTGCACGACCGTCGTACTGACCGCGATCGCCCTCCTACTGCCGCTCGTGCTGTGGTCGCGGATACGCGGACCGAAGCCCCTGCGGGGCGCGGTCCGCGTGCTGATGCTGCTGTTCGCCCAGGGCACGGCCGTCACGCTGGTCTTCGTCCTGGTCAACAACCAGAACGGCCTGTACGACGACTGGGCCGACCTGCTCGGCACCGGCAACCACGTCCAGCAGGCCGCCGACCTCGGAAAGGACGGCACCGGCGGCATCGCGATGCGACGGCTGCCCGCGGTCCGCCAGACCTTCACGGCAGCCGACGGTCCCGGCATGCACACGGCCGGCGGGGTGCGCGTCACCCAGCTCAAGGGCCGCGTCTCCGGGGTGAACGCCGAGGTCTACGTCTGGCTTCCGCCCCAGTACGACGACCCGGCCTACCGGCACCGGAAGTTCCCGGTGGTGGAACTGCTGCCGGGCTACCCGGGTTCGGCGAAGGCGTGGTTCGGGGCGATGCGGACCCACGAGCAGCTGCTGCCGCTGATGCGGAGCGGCGAGGTGGCGCCGTTCATCCTGGTCGCCCCGCGCACCAACCTGCTGGCCGGCGTGGACACCGGCTGCGCCAACGTCCCGGGCCAGGTGAACGCCGACAGCTGGCTCAGCATCGACGTGCCGAAGATGGTCAAGGACAACTTCCGGGTCCAGCCGGCCCCCCACGGCTGGGCGGTGGCCGGCTACTCGGCGGGCGCGCACTGCGCGGTCAAGCTGGCCGTGGCGCACCCCGACCGGTACCGGGCCGCGGTGAGCATGTCCGGCTACAACGACCCGATCGGCGAACGCAACTCCCTCGCCGCCCAGACCCCCGCCCTGCGCGCCGCGAACAACCCCTTCCTGCTGCTGCGGAAGGCGGCCGTACCGCCTCCGGTCGCGCTGTACCTGTCCGGCCAGTCCGGCGACGGCTACCAGGCGGGGGCGGCCCTGGAGTCCGTCGCCAAGGCGCCGACCACCGTGCGCGTGGTGTTCCTGCCGCGCAGCGCGGGCGGCCACACCATGGAGCTGTGGCGCCCGCAGGTCGACACCGTCTTCCGCTGGCTGACCCTGCAGATGGGCCAGAGCCGTGCCAAGGGGCGCGACACCTCCGTCGCCGGGTCTACTCCTCGGTCACCGTCGACCGGCGGTTCCAGGCACGAGGCGCTCGCCAGTGGAAGCGCATCGCGAGCAGCCGCAGCACGAAAGCCGTGACCACCGCGAGCCCGCTGGTGAACGGGGTCAGCGTGGCGTAGCGGATGCACAGGACGACCATCGTGGCGCCGACGATCGCCGGGACCGCGTACAGGTCGCGGTCCCAGCGCAGCAGCGAGGGCACCTCGTTGGCCAGCACGTCCCGCAGGACGCCGCCGCCCACGGCGGTGGCCAGGCCCAGCGTCGCGGACGCGGTCAGGCCGAGGCCGTAGCTGTACGCCTTCGTCGTGCCGCTGACGCAGAACAGACCGAGGCCGGCCGCGTCGAAGACGAGCACCGCCGCCTGGATGCGCTCCACGTGCGGGTGCAGGAAGAAGACGACGAGCGTGGCGATCAGCGGGGTGAGGAAGTACCCGAGGTCCGTGAAGGCGGCCGGGGGTACGGCTCCGATGACCAGGTCGCGGAACAGCCCGCCGCCCAGCGCGGTGACCTCGGCGAGGACGGCGATGCCGAAGACGTCGAAGTTCTTCCGGACGGCCAGCAGGGCGCCGGAGATCGCGAACACGAAGATGCCGATCACATCGAGCGTGTGCTGGACGGAGGGACTGAAGAGTTGCTGGATCTGCACCCTGACATTCTCACCTGTCAGGAGTCGTGGACCTTACAATGCCAGGCTCACAGGGCGGGCTTCCCGGTGCTGAACAGCCAGGTGTCGAAGAGGTCGTCCAGCTGCTGCCCGCTGACGTGCTCGGCGAGGCGGATGAAGTCGGCGGTGCTGGCGTTGCCGTAGCGGTGGAGCTTGGTCCAGGCGGGCAGCAGCCGGAAGAAGGCCGTGTCGCCGATCCGCTCGCGCAGCGCCTGGAGCGTCATCGCGCCGCGCTGGTAGACGGCGGAGGAGAACATCGTGTCCCGCTGCGGGTCGGCCACCTTTATCTGCCAGAAGGCGGAGTCGGCGGGCCGCGAGTTGTAGCCGGCGAGGAAGGAGTCGTGGGCGGAGCGGGTGCCCTGGTGCTCGGCCCACAGCCACTGGGCGTAGGTGGCGAAGCCCTCGTTGAGCCAGATGTCCTTCCACTGCGCCACGCTCACGGAGTCGCCGAACCACTGGTGGGCCAGCTCGTGCACGATGGTCGTCTCGTTGCGCACGGCCGAGTAGGCGGGCTTGCTCTGCACCTCCAGGGAGAAGCCGGCATCGGGCATGTCGTCGACGATCGCGCCGGTCTCCTCGAACGGGTAGGGCCCGAAGACCTGCGACCAGTAGTCGGTGGCGGCGGCGGTGACGGCGTACACGTCGACGCTGTTGCCGTTCTTCAGCACGGGGTCGATAGCGACGTAGATCGGGATGCCGCCGGGGGTCCGACCGGTGCGTACGTCGAACTTCCCGATGGTGGCGGTGGCGAGGTAGGTGGCCATCGGCCGGCTCTCCCGCCAGTGCGTGTACGTCGAACCGTGCCGGTCGTACGTCGACACGAGCCGGCCGTTGGAGACTCCGGTCAGGCCCTCGGGCGCCTTGATCCGGATGTCGTACGTGGCCTTGTCGGCGGGGTGGTCGCTGGACGGGAACCAGGTGGAGGCGGCGTTGGGCTCACAGGCGACGAAGACCCCGTCGTCGGTCTTCATCCAGCCGTACCGGGAGCCGAACACGATCGGGCCGCCGAGGGCTTCGGGGACACCGCCGTAGGTGACGGAGACGGTGAAGGTGCGGCCCTCGCGCAGGACGTCGCGTGGAGTGACGGTGATCTCGTCGCCGTCGCGGGTGAACCGGGCGCGCCTGCCGTCGACCTCGACGCGGGTGACCTGGAGCTGCTGCAGGTCGAGGTCGAAGGAGGAGAGGTCCTGCGTCGCCAGCGCGCGCAGGGTCGTACGGCCGTCCATGCGGCCGGTGTCCGGGGCGTAGGCGATGTCCAGGTCGTAGTGACGGGCGTCGAAGCCGCCGTTGCCGAGCTGGGGGAAGTAGGGGTCGCCTATGCCGGGCGCGCCGGGGGTGGGGGCGGAGGAGGCCGCGATGACGAAGAAGGAGGCCGCCGCGGTGACGACAGCCCCTATACGTGCCGAACGGGAGAGTGCCATGGTCGTCCCTTTCGAGCCTGTGCCGATCTTGCTCGGACACGGACGACTCTGCACTCTCCTGTTCGGGCATGTACATGACTTTGCCCAGTCGTCATGTGCTACTTGTCGGTTGACTCCTGGGAGTCGGTGCCGGCCCGACGAGCCGTCTCCTCGGCGGCGGCCGTCGGCTCCTCGGCGGGAGCGTCGGTGGCCGCGCCGGCGGGGGCGGCGGGCTCCTCGGCGGGGGCGTCGGCACCGGCCGCGGGCTTCCCGGCCGAGACCTTCGCACCGGGACCGGTCTTCACCCCGGACACCTCGGCCTCGGCCTCGGCCGGAGCCTGGGTCTCCGCGGAAGCGCCGGTCTCCGAGGAGGCTTCCGCCTTGGCGGCAGCCTCCGCCTTGGCGGCAGCCTCCGCCTTGGCGGGAGCCTCCGTCTTGGCGGGAGCCTCCGTCTTGGCGGGA
>NZ_JBEZBT010000037.1:0-43440 GCF_040647235.1 Streptomyces sp. NPDC042638 | reverse complement strand
GGAGCCTCCGTCTTGGCGGGAGCTTCCGTCTTCGCGGGAGCCTCCGCCTTGGCGGGAGCCTCCGTCTTGGCGGGAGCCTCGGCCTTCGCCGGAGCCTCGGCCTTCGCCGGAGCCTCGGCCGGTTCGGCAGCCGCCGTCTCCTCGACAGCCGCCGGCGTCTTCTCGGGCGTGGTCTCCTTCCCGGCCGGACCGTCGGAGACGACCGCGTCCGGGACCAGCTCCGACGCCTTCTTCGCCGCCGACAGCAGGACCGTGTCCTGCGGAGCCTGGTCGGCGAAGTTCTCCGGGTGGTGGCAGGCGACCCGCTGACCCGGCCTCAGCTCCACGAGCTGAGGCTCGGTCGTCCGGCAGATCTCCGTCGCCTTCCAGCACCGGGTGTGGAACCGGCAGCCGGAGGGCGGGGCGATCGGGGACGGGACGTCACCCCGGAGCAGGATGCGCTCGCTCTTCTGGCCCCGGCGCTTCGTGTCCGGCACCGGCACCGCCGACATCAACGCCTTGGTGTACGGGTGCATCGGCGCCTCGTACAGCGATGTGCGGTCGGCGAGTTCCACGATCTTGCCGAGGTACATCACCGCGATGCGGTCCGAGACGTGCCGGACGACCGAGAGGTCGTGCGCGATGATCACGTAGGTCAGGCCCAGCTCCTGCTGGAGGTCGTCCATGAGGTTGACGACCTGCGCCTGGATCGAGACGTCCAGCGCGGAGACCGGCTCGTCCGCCACGACCAGCTTCGGCTTCAGGGCGAGCGCGCGGGCGATGCCGATGCGCTGGCGCTGGCCGCCGGAGAACTCGTGCGGGTAGCGGTTGTAGTGCTCGGGGCTGAGGCCGACGAGTTCGAGAAGCCGCTGGACCTCCTTCTTGATCCCGCCCTCGGGCTCCACGCCCTGGAGCCGGAAGGGCGCCGAGACGATGGAGCCGATGGTGTGGCGGGGGTTCAGGGAGCCGTACGGGTCCTGGAAGATCATCTGGATGTCGCGGCGCAGCGGACGCATCTGCCCGGTGCTGAGCCGCGTGATGTCCCGGCCCTCGAAGGTGATCTTGCCGCCGGTCGGGTCCTGCAGGCGGGTGATGACCCGGCCCATGGTCGACTTGCCGCAGCCCGACTCGCCGACCACGCCCAGAGTCTCGCCCTTGCGCACCTCGAAGTCGATGCCGTCGACGGCCTTCACGGCGCCGACCTGGCGCTGCAGGACGCCCTTCTTGATCGGGAAGTGCTTGGTCAGGCCCTCGACCCTGAGCAGCACCTCACGCTCGTCGGGAGCCGACGCCTGCTTCGGGACCGCGGCCTCGGCGACGGTGTCCGTCTTCTTGGTCTCACTCACAGCTTCGGCGCAATCTCTTCGGTCCAGATCCGCTCACGGTCCTCCGCCGGGAGGTGGCAGGCGGACCAGTGCCCGGTGCCCACGGGCTCCAGCTCGGGGCGCACGGTGCGGGTGACGTTCCCCTTGGGGATGTCCGCGTACGGGCAGCGCGGGTGGAAGGCGCAGCCCGAGGGGACGTTGATGAGGCTCGGCGGCTGGCCCTTCACCGGGATGAGCCGTTCGGAGGTCTCGCGGTCGATGCGGGGCATCGAGCCGAGCAGGCCCCAGGTGTAGGGGTGCTGCGGCCGTTCGAAGACCTCGTCGGCCGGACCGCGCTCGATGCACCGGCCGCCGTACATCACGAGGACGTCGTCGGCGATCTCGGCGACCACACCCAGGTCGTGGGTGATCATGATGACCGCGGAGCCGAACTCCTTCTGCAGGTCCCGGATCAGGTCGAGGATCTGCGCCTGGACGGTCACGTCGAGGGCGGTGGTCGGCTCGTCCGCGATGAGCAGCTCGGGGTTGTTCACCAGCGCCATGGCGATCATGGCGCGCTGGCGCATACCGCCGGAGAACTCGTGCGGGTAGCCGTCGACGCGCTTGGCCGGCTCCGGGATGCCGACACGGTCGAGCATCTCGATGGCCCGGGCGCGGGCGACCTTCTTGCTGACCTTGTGGTGCACCCGGTACGCCTCGACGATCTGGTCGCCGATCTTGTAGTAGGGGTGCATCGCGGACAGCGGATCCTGGAAGATCATCGCCATCTCCCGGCCGCGGAGCTTGCGCACCTCGTCCGGGGTGGCGGAGACCAGCTCCTGGCCGTCCAGCCAGATCTCGCCGGACATCCGCACGTTCTTGCCACGGGTGCCGAGCCGGTGCAGGCCCATGATGGCCTGCGAGGTGACGGACTTGCCGGAGCCGGACTCGCCGACGACGGCGAGGGTCTTGCCCTTCTCCAGCGAGAAGCTGAGCCCGTCGACGGACTTGACCAGGCCGTCGTCGGTCGGGAAGTGCACCTTGAGGTCGCGGACCTCCAGGAAGGCTTCGGGTGCCTGGCGGCCGGAGGTGGGCTCGCCCACCGCGGCGCCGGTCTTGGAGAGTTCGGTCACGAGAGCCTCACCCGCGGGTCGGCGGCGGCGTAGAGCACGTCCACCAGGAGATTTGCTATGACGACGAAGGCGGCGGCGAGCAGGGTCACGCCGAGGATCTTGGGCAGGTCGTTGTCCGTGATGCCCTGTACCGCGTACTGACCGATGCCGGGCAGCGAGAAGACGCTCTCGGTGATCACGGCGCCGCCGAGCAGCAGACCGATGTCCATGCCGAAGACGGTGATGATCGGGGTGAGGGCGGCGCGCAGTCCGTGCCGGGTGACGACGGTGCGCTCCCGCAGACCCTTGGCGCGGGCCGTGCGGATGAAGTCCTCGTTCATCGTCTCCAGCATGCCCGAGCGGGTGAGCCGCGCGTAGATGGCGGAGTACAGCAGGGCGAGCGAACACCACGCCGGGAAGAGGGTGTTGGCCCACTGCGAGGGGTTCTCGGTGAACGGGACGTAGGTCTTGCCGAAGATCGGCCACTGGTATTCGAAGAGCAGGATCGCCAGGTTGCCCGTGAAGAACATGGGCAGCGAGACGCCGGTGAGCGCGATGCCCATGAAGCCCCGGTCGAGCGCCGAGCGCGGCCTCAGTGCCGAGACGACACCGGCCACCACACCCGAGAGCAGCCACAGGACGGCGGCACCCACGGCCAGCGAGAGGGTGATCGGAAGACGGGAGGTGAGCTCCGGCCAGACCGCCTGGTGGTTCTTGAAGGAGTAACCGAAGCAGGGTGCGTCGCAGTGCACCGTGGTGGGGCCGAGGTCGTAGGTGGCGCCGGCCACGATCCCCTTGATGAAGTGCCAGTACTGGACGTAGACGGGCTGGTCCAGACCGAGGTTGTGCTTGACAGCGGCGATGTCCGCCGGAGACGGGCTCTTGCCGATGTACTGCTGTGCCAGCTGGTCCGCTGTCTGGCCGACGAGCCGTGGCAGCAGGAAGAAGATGGCGAAGGTGACCGCGGAGACGACCAGCAGCAGGATCACTGCCGCGAACGTCCGGCGGAGGATGTACGAGATCACGGGGACCGGCGCTGGTGCCCGCGGACCGTGAAGCCCGCGGGCACCAATGCCTTCACCTGCCTTCCGGGGCTGCTACTTCGACGCGACGCCGATGTTGAGGTAGTCGTACTGACCGCTGAAGGCCGCCGTGGAAACCAGGTTGGTGTAGGTCGTCGGGCGGCCCAGCAGGACCTTGAAGTAGGTCAGCGGGACCAGGACGGCGTCGTCCATGGTCTTCTTGTCGATCTGGGTGTAGAGGCTGTTGCGCTCGCCGGTGTCCTGCGTACCGATCGCCTTGCCCAGCAGGGCGTTGACGTCCTTGTTGTCGTACTGCGACAGGTTGGTGTTACCGGACTGGCTGATCGCCTTGCCGTTCAGGATCTGCTGCAGGAAGCCGTAGCCGGAGGGCCAGTCGGCACCCCACTGCATCATCTCCAGGCCGATGTTCTGCTTCTTGGTGAACTTCGGCACACCCGCGTAGTCGGTGAAGTACTTGCCGGACGGGTACTGCTTGAGGGTGGCGTTGATGCCGACCTTCTTCAGCGAGTTGATGATCGCCGTGGCGGCGTCGATCTCCTGCGGACGGTCCGAGCGGGCCGAGATGTTCGTCGAGATCGACGACTTGCCGCAGGCCTTCAGCTGCGCCTTGGCCTTGGCGACGTCACCCTTGCTGTCCTTGGTGGCGTAGACGTCGGACTTGGCGTAGCCCGGGATGTCCGGCGGCAGGACGGTGGAGGCGACGTCACCGCGGATCGGGCCGCCCTCGGCGGTCTGCACCGAGACCTTGTCGATCGCGTACTGGACGGCCTTGCGGCACTCGAGCTTGTCGAACGGCGCGACCGTGGTGTTGATCGCGACGTAGACCAGACGGCCACCGTAGGTGTTGTCCGTGTTGGCCTTCAGGGCGGTGTCGGTGAGCACCTTGGCCTGCGTGGAGGCCTGGACACCCGTGCCGGCCAGGTCGATCGCGTCGCCGGCCAGGACGTCCTGGTCGATGGTCTCCGGGTTGACCTTCAGCTTGACGACGATCTTGTCCGGCAGCTGCTTGCGCAGCGGGTCGGTCTTCGGGTCCCAGTTCTCGTTGCGCACGAGCACGGCCTGCTTGCCGTCCTCGTAGCTCTGGAACTTGTACGAGCCCGAGGAGACGATGCTCTTGACGTAGTCGACGCCCTTGTCCTTCGCCTGCGGCACGGGAGCCGTCTGCGGGGCGGCGACCAGGTAGTCGAACTCCTGGAAGGCCTGCTTCAGGTGGAAGGTGACGGTGGTGTCGTCCGGCGTCTCGATGGAGGACAGGCCCTTGGCGCTCTTGTCCTTGTACGGGCCCTTGTACTTGTCGCCGTCGGCCAGGAACTGCTGGAAGTAGTTCGGGCCGAGGGAGAGCACGTCACGCGCGAAGTTGGAGCGCTCGACGGCGTACTTGACGTCCTTCGAGGTGATCGGCGTGCCGTCCTCGTACTTCAGGCCCGGACGCAGCTTGTACGTCCAGGTCTTGCCGCCGTCGCTCGGCACGCCCTTGCCCGCCGCGAGGTCCGGGACCAGGGCGTTGCCCTCGGCGCCGGGTCCGGGCTTGAAGGTCATCAGCGGGCGGGCCCACAGCCGGCTGAGGTTGTACATGTACGCGTAGTACGTGTTGCCCGGGTCGAAGGAGTCCGGGACGTCGGACATCTCGTAGGTGAGCGTGCCACCCTTCTTGTCCGACGCGTTCACGACGCCCTTGGTCGCGGCGTTGGCCCCGGCCGACTTGGTGCCGTTCTCGTTCTTGTTGTCATCGGCCTTGCTGCAGCCTGCAAGAAACAGGCTGGCGGTGCCGATGGCCGCGATCGCGGCCAGCGCTGACCTTCGCATGATGGGCGCTTTCCCCTCCATTGTCGGAAACTTTTCGGGCTCTCGGTGGCAGGCGTCAGCGGCTGCGGGGGTCGAGAGCATCGCGGAGACCGTCGCCCAGCAGGTTGAAGGCCAGGACGGTCACGAAGATGGCGAGACCAGGGACGATCATGTACTGAGGGTCGACCTGGTAGTAGGTGACCGCTTCACGGAGCATGCCGCCCCAGGAGGCCTGCGGAGGCTGGATGCCGACGCCGAGGTAGCTCAGGGACGCCTCGAAGAGGATGTTGGTCGGGATGAGCAGCGTCGAGTAGACGATGATCGGGCCGACCAGGTTCGGCATCAGCTCCCGGAACAGGATGTACGGGGCCTTGGCGCCCATGCCGCGTGACGCGTCCACGAACTCACGCTCGCGCAGGGCGAGGGTCTGACCACGCACGATCCGGCCCAGGTACGGCCAGTTGAAGAAGCCGATGACGAAGATCAGCACGCTGAGGTGGAGCGGCAGTCCGTTGAGGCCGAACGCGCCGCCCTGCAGCGTGGCCGAGATGGCGATCGCGAACAGCAGGAGGGGGAAGGCGAGGAAGGTGTCCATCAGCCGGCTGATGACCGAGTCGACCCGGCCGCCGTAGTAGCCGGCGACGACGCCCATGATCGCGCCGATGACGTTGGACAGGATGGTGGCGCCGAAGGCGACCACCAGCGAGACCCAGGAGCCCTCCAGGACCCGGGTGGCGATGTCGCGGCCGAACTTGGGGTCCACACCGAGCGGGTGGTCCATGCTCATACCGCCCCAACTGCCCTGGGGCAGCGAGGTGTCCGGGGTGATCAGGTCCTGGTGGAAGGCGTTGGGGTCGAGCCCGAACATGGCCTGGATGGGGCGCGAGAGGACGGCCAGGAGGATCAGCAGGATCACGATGACGCCGCCGGCGACGGCGACCTTGTCCTTCTTGAACCTGGTCCAGGCGATCTGGCCCAGGGAACGACCCTCGATCTGCCCCTTACCGGCATCCGCCAGCACAGCTTCCGGCTGCACCTCGGCTGCCGCCCCGGTGGTCTCGATCGGTGCGGTCACGGTGAGCGACCCCTCTCGCCGGTGGTGACCGGCCTGCGCCTGCCGCGGATTGCGGCTTTGTCGACTTGCCATCGATCACGAGGTCTCGGCCTCATGTCTGAGTCGGGAGTCTTCAGCGTGGTTGTGATCACCCGCCAGAGCTGACGGTGAAAGTATGCGCAACCGTGATGCAGTCCAGGGGATTCCGTTATCCGAACAGTGGGTAACGACTCTCGGACGTGGGCCAGTTGGGGCAGAACGGCGAATCTACGCGGTTCGGGACGTTCGGTCGATGTCTACGCGCGCAGAAGTGGGCGGCCCGCGCAAATTCTGCGTTCGGCCCAAGAAGCGGCCCGCGCCGACCGGTTGCTCAGTAACCGCCGCGCGCCGGCGGGTAACCGTACCCGCCGGCCGGGGTCTGCGGCGGGGCGGGGACCTGGAGCTGGGGCTGCGGTGGCGCGCCGGCATGGGCCTCGCGGTCGTAGAAGGGGCGCGCCCTGGCCCGCATCCACATCACCACCGGGTCGTAGCCGTCGGTCATCGCGACCGTCGACACCGGCAGCCCCTCCGGGACCGCGCCGACGGACTGCTGCATCATCGCGCGGACCGAGTCGACCGCGGCGGGCGAGGTGTCGTACACCTCGAGGCCGAGGGCGAGGTACGGCGCCCCGAGCGCGGGTTGCACCCAGGCGCGGCGCAGCGAGCGGAGCGCGGGGGTGCGGTGCGCGTTCTGCGCGAGCAGGGCGTAGAACTCCGGGATCTCGATGCCGGGCTCGGACAGGCGGAGGGGGCCGGCGGGCTGTCGCTCCAGGCCGGCGGCGATGCGGCGCAGGTCCAGCCAGGGGATGCCGACGCCGCCGCCCGGGGCGTGCGGGTTGAGCCAGAGGCCGTAGTGGTCCGGATAGAGCGTGCGGGCCACGTCCAGGCCGTCGACCACCTCGTAGGAACGGTTCCAGCCGCTGGCCGACAGCTCCTGGGCGGAGGTCACGCAGGGGGCGTAGTGGAAGCCGTCCACCTCCATGTCCCCGTACTGGGCGTCCGGGGAGCCGGCCTGGCCGTGCCACAGGAGCATCCAGATCTGGCCGGAGGAGGGGGTGGCGAGGGCGCGCAGCAGGGCTTCGTACGCGTCGTAGCGTCCGGGCGTGACCTGGCGCAGCATGTGCTCGACGCTGCCGCTATGGCTCGCGCTCACCTGTCGTACCGGCCCTTCTGGGAGTCGTCCCGCGTTCGGGAACAGCTTAAGCGTCTGCCGGCTCGGGGCCCTGTGTCCGTCCGCGAGTGCGGTTCGTCCGTGGCTGTCCGCGCAGTGCCCCGCGCCCCTTCGGGGCGCTTCAGTGACCGTACTGGTAGAAGGGCCGGACGTTCGTCTTGAGCCAGTCGGCCACCGGGTCCTGGGTCACGTCCAGCAGGACGAGGTTGACCGGCCAGTTGACCGGGACTTTGCCGAGAGCCCTGCCCAGGGCCTCCAGGGGAAGCGCCCGCAGGTCGCCCTCCCACTGGGAGAGTTCCACGCCCACGAACAGCACCGGGTCGGCCGTCTCGATGGCGGCGAGACAGCGGCGGGCGGTGAGGACCACGCCGGTCGCGGCGAACTCGGCGGAGGCGGCGGAGAGGAAGTCGACCGGGTCGTCCTGCCAGTCGGGTTCGAAGAGGCGGACCCGGCCGCCGCTGCCGGGGCCGTCGAGCGGGGTGCGGCCCACCCGGCACAGCTCGGCCACGGCCTCGGGCGCGAGGGGTATGCCGACCACGCCGTCGGGGTTGACGGCGATGCCGATCTGCGGGGGCAGGCCGCGGGCGAACTCCACCGCCGGGGCGATGGTGTACGACATGTGGGAGCCGGCCACCTGGCGCAGCTGTTCCTCGGAGCTGAACACCGGGACGTAGGCCTGGCCGCCGATGTCCAGCGCCGGCAGGTCCAGCGGGCCGCTGTCGGGGCCGCCCCCGTTGGGCAGCGGGACCCACAGCAGGCTCCGGCCGAGGACCTCGATGATCCGGCCGCCCGCCGTGGGGATGCCGAGGGAGGCCGACAGGACCTCCTCCAGTTCGTTGCCGGGCCAACCGCCGTGCGGGTGGGGGTGCGCCTGTGCCGGGAAGTCCGCGGGAAAGTCCGCCGGGAAGTCCATCTGCCTACCGCCTGCTGGTAACCACTGCTGTGAGCGAGAAGGCTATCGGGTGGCTGTGACAACCCCTCACCCCGTGAAGCCGATGCGGGTCAGGACGTCCGCCGCGTCCCTGTCCAGCAGCACCGCCGCGCCGCAGCCGGCGGGCAGTTCGCCGTTCTCCACCGCGCGCAGCAGGCGGGCGGTCGTCCGGCGGTGGCGGCGGAAGGCGTAGCGGGAGACGCCCCGGCCGCGCTCGCGCTGCCCCCGCCGGGCCGTGCCCGGGGGGACGTCGAGGAGGAGCAGGTGCAGGGTGGCGCCGCGCCGCCGGGCCTCCCGGGCCAGCCAGGCGCGCACCCAGGGCTGGGTACCGCAGTCGTGCACGACGACCCCCTCGCCGGTGCGCAGGGCCCTGCGCAGTCCGGCGTAGTGGGCGAGGCGGACCAGCGGGCGGTACAGGGCGTAGGGGAAGCGGCGGGGGACGCGGGCTGCCCAGCGGTCGCGGGCGTCCTGGGAGTCGACGCGGTGGCCGGCGGCCGCGCGGTGCATCAGGGTGGACTTGCCGCTGCCGGGCAGGCCGGTGATCACCACCAGGTCGCGGGGGCCGAAGAGCAGGGCGCGCGGGCTGCGGCCGGCGCGGTCGCGCAGATCGCGGACGACCGGTGCGGGGCGGTCCGCGCAGCGTTCGCGGGCCGGGGCGAAGGGCTGTTCGGGCACCGCGATGCCGGCGTCGGTGGCGTAGGCCGATGTCCTGTTCACCGTGATCGTCCTCCCCTGTGGGCTCGGTCACCCCATGCCCGTTGTACGTAAAGAGAAGGTAATGCGCAACGGTCGGCGGTTCGTGCGCGTAGTGCCACAGGTCGGTTACAGAGACGGGCCCTGACGTGCCGGGGTGCGGCGTGCAATGATGTGCGCGCCAACTGCATACCGGCCGTTTGAATCCGCGCGGGAGAGTCCCCAGCAGTCTCGCTGGGGCGCCGAAGGAGCAAGTCCCTCCCTTGAATCTCTCAGGCCCCGTTACCGCGCGGGCGAGGCACATCTGAAAAGCGGGCCGCCGCGACGGCGGTCCCACCCAAGGTGCAAGCCGTGATCGTCCCCGTGGCGGTCGAGGCGAACCTCTCAGGTTCCGATGACAGATGGGGAGGAACGTTCCTCGCCCGTGCCCTGTGTTCTGTCCTGGGAGACGACCGACCGATGAGCAGTACCGAACTCCGTCACACCGCGCTCGACGCCGTGCACCGCTCCCTGGGCGCGACGATGACCGACTTCGCCGGCTGGGACATGCCCCTGCGCTACGGCTCCGAGCGCGACGAGCACCTCGCCGTGCGCACCAGGGCCGGTCTCTTCGACCTGTCGCACATGGGAGAGATCAGCGTCACCGGCGCCGGGGCCGCCGCCCTGCTGAACTTCGCCCTGGTCGGCAACATCGCCTCCGTCGGTGTCGGCCGCGCCCGCTACACCATGATCTGCCAGGCCGACGGCGGCATCCTGGACGACCTGATCGTCTACCGGCTGGCCGAGACCGAGTACATGGTGGTCGCCAACGCCTCCAACGCCCAGGTGGTGCTGGACGCGCTGACCGAGCGGGCCGCCGGCTTCGACGCCGAGGTGCGGGACGACCGGGACGCCTACGCGCTGATCGCCGTGCAGGGGCCGGAGTCCCCCGGGATCCTGAAGTCCCTGACCGACGCCGACCTGGACGGCCTGAAGTACTACGCCGGCCTGCCCGGCACCGTCGCCGGCGTCCCGGCGCTGATCGCCCGCACCGGCTACACCGGCGAGGACGGCTTCGAGCTGTTCGTGAAGCCGGAGCACGCGGTCGAGCTGTGGCAGGCGCTGACCGGCGCGGGCGAGGGCGTCGGCCTGGTGCCGTGCGGCCTGTCCTGCCGGGACACGCTGCGCCTGGAGGCGGGCATGCCGCTGTACGGGCACGAGCTGACCACCTCCCTGACCCCCTTCGACGCCGGGCTCGGACGCGTGGTGAAGTTCGAGAAGGAGGGCGACTTCGTGGGGCGCGAGGCGCTCACCGAGGCCGCCTCCAGGGCGCAGGAGAACCCGCCCCGGGTCCTGGTCGGCCTGGTCGCCGAGGGCCGCCGGGTGCCGCGCGCCGGGTACGCCGTCGTCTCCGGCGGCCAGGTGATCGGCGAGGTCACCTCCGGCGCCCCCTCCCCCACCCTGGGCAAGCCGGTCGCCATGGCCTACGTGGACGCGGCGCACGCGGCCCCCGGCACCGAGGGTGTCGGTGTGGACATCCGGGGCAGCCACGAACCGTACGAGGTCGTGGCGCTGCCCTTCTACAAGCGCCAGAAGTAGAGACTGGGCGCGGTCGCGCCTCCGTGGGGCCCCGGCCCCGTGGCCGGTACGTGACCCTGCGCACACTCACCCGCTCACCAGCGGTTTCCGCAGTCCCCCCGTCATCAGCGCTCCCGCGCGTACAGGAGAATTCAGGCCATGAGCAACTACCACCAGCTGCGCTACAGCAAGGAGCACGAGTGGCTGTCGGCCGCCGAGGACGGCGTCTCGACGGTCGGCATCACGGAGCATGCCGCCAACGCGCTCGGCGATGTCGTGTTCGTCCAGCTCCCCGAGCCCGGCTCCACGGTGTGCGCGGGCGAGACCTGCGGCGAGCTGGAGTCGACGAAGTCGGTCTCCGACCTGTACTCGCCGGTCACCGGTGAGATCACCGAGGTCAACGAGGACGTCGTGAACGACCCGTCGCTGGTGAACTCCGCGCCCTTCGAGGGCGGCTGGCTGTTCAAGGTACGCGTCGCGGAGGAGCCGGCCGAGCTGCTCTCCCACGACGAGTACACCGCCTACACCGCCGGCTGAGGAGTCGTAGCCCCGTGACTGTCCTGAACACTCCCCTGCACGAGCTGGACCCGGAGATCGCCGCCGCGGTCGACGCCGAGCTGGACCGCCAGCAGTCGACCCTGGAGATGATCGCCTCCGAGAACTTCGCGCCGCTCGCGGTGATGGAGGCCCAGGGCTCGGTCCTCACCAACAAGTACGCCGAGGGGTACCCGGGCCGGCGCTACTACGGCGGCTGCGAGCACGTCGACGTCGCCGAGCAGATCGCCATCGACCGGGTCAAGGAGCTGTTCGGCGCCGAGTACGCCAACGTGCAGCCCCACTCCGGTGCCTCCGCGAACCAGGCGGCCCTGTTCGCGCTGGCCCAGCCCGGGGACACGATCCTCGGCCTGGACCTGGCGCACGGCGGCCACCTGACCCACGGAATGCGGCTGAACTTCTCCGGCAAGCAGTTCGACGTGGTCGCCTACCACGTGGACGCCGAGACCGGACGGGTCGACATGGCCGAGGTCGAACGGCTCGCCAAGGAGCACCGCCCCAAGGTGATCATCGCGGGCTGGTCGGCGTACCCGCGGGAGCTGGACTTCGCCGAGTTCCGCCGGATCGCCGACGAGGTCGAGGCCTACCTGTGGGTCGACATGGCGCACTTCGCGGGCCTGGTCGCCGCCGGTCTCCACCCGAACCCGGTGGAGCACGCGCACGTGGTGACGTCGACCACGCACAAGACGCTCGGCGGCCCGCGCGGCGGCATCATCCTCGCGAAGAAGGAGTTCGCCAAGAAGCTGAACTCCTCCGTCTTCCCGGGCTTCCAGGGCGGCCCCCTGGAGCACGTGATCGCGGCCAAGGCGGTCTCCTTCAAGGTCGCCGCCTCGGCGGACTTCAAGGAGCGCCAGCAGCGTACGGTGGAGGGTGCCCGCATCCTCGCCGAGCGCCTGACCGCCGCCGACGCCCGCGAGGCCGGGGTGAACGTGCTGTCCGGCGGCACGGACGTGCACCTGATCCTGGTCGACCTGCGCGAGTCCGAGCTGGACGGGCAGCAGGCCGAGGACCGGCTCCACGAGGTCGGCATCACGGTCAACCGCAACGCCGTCCCGAACGACCCGCGCCCGCCGATGGTCACCTCGGGTCTGCGCATCGGTACGCCGGCCCTGGCCACCCGCGGTTTCACGGCCGAGGACTTCGCCGAGGTCGCGGACGTGATCGCCGAGACGCTGAAGCCGTCCTACGACGCCGAGGCGCTCAAGGCACGCGTGCGGGCGCTCGCCGGCAAGCACCCGCTGTACCCGGGTCTGAACAAGTAGGTCACCTTTCGCGGGGCACCGCGCACACTGGGAGTACCGGCGTGCGCGGTGCCCGCGCCCTGTACCGCCCCTTTTGCACCACCCCCGTATTTGAGGAGTCACCCCGTGGCCATCTCGGTCTTCGACCTGTTCTCGATCGGCATCGGCCCGTCCAGCTCCCACACCGTCGGCCCGATGCGCGCGGCGCGCATGTTCGCCCGCCGGCTGCGCAACGAGGACCTGCTCGGCTCCGTCGCGTCCCTGCGCTGCGAGCTGTACGGCTCGCTCGGCGCGACCGGCCACGGCCACGGCACCCCGAAGGCGGTGCTGCTCGGCCTGGAGGGCGCCTCCCCGCGCACGGTGGACGTCGAGACGGCCGACGAGCGGGTGGAGACGATCAAGGCGGCGGGCCGCCTGAACGTGCTCGGCGAGCACGAGATCCCCTTCTCCTTCGACGACGACCTCGTCCTGCACCGCCGCAAGGCGCTGCCGTACCACGCCAACGGCATGACCGTCTGGGCGTACGACGCCTCGGGTGCCGAGGTGCTGTCGAAGACGTACTACTCGGTCGGCGGCGGCTTCGTCGTGGACGAGGACGCGGTGGGCGCGGACCGTATCGTGCTGGACGACACGGTGCTGAAGTATCCGTTCCGCACCGGCGACGAGCTGCTCCGCCTGACCAAGGAGACGGGCCTGTCGATCTCCTCCCTGATGCTGGAGAACGAGCGGGCCTGGCGCACCGAGGAGGAGATCCGGGCGGGCCTGCTGGAGATCTGGCGCGTGATGCGTGAGTGCGTGCAGCGCGGCATGTCCCGCGAGGGCATCCTGCCCGGCGGCCTCAAGGTCCGCCGCCGCGCCGCCGTCTCGGCCCGCCAGCTGCGCGCCGAGGGCGACCCGCTGGCGCACGCCATGGAGTGGATCACGCTCTACGCGATGGCGGTGAACGAGGAGAACGCGGCCGGCGGCCGGGTCGTCACCGCCCCGACCAACGGCGCGGCCGGCATCATCCCGGCGGTGCTGCACTACTACATCAACTTCGTCCCCGGCGCCGACGAGGACGGGGTCGTCCGCTTCCTGCTGGCCGCCGGCGCGATCGGCATGCTCTTCAAGGAGAACGCGTCCATCTCCGGTGCCGAGGTCGGCTGCCAGGGCGAGGTCGGTTCCGCCTGCTCCATGGCCGCGGGCGCCCTCGCCGAGGTGCTCGGCGGCTCCCCCGAGCAGGTGGAGAACGCCGCCGAGATCGGCATGGAGCACAACCTGGGCCTCACCTGCGACCCGGTCGGCGGCCTGGTCCAGATCCCGTGCATCGAGCGCAACGGCATGGCCGCGGTGAAGGCGGTCACGGCCGCGAAGATGGCGATGCGCGGCGACGGCTCGCACAAGGTGTCCCTGGACAAGGTCATCAAGACCATGAAGGACACCGGCGCCGACATGAGCGTGAAGTACAAGGAGACGGCCCGGGGCGGGCTGGCGGTGAACATCATCGAGTGCTGAGGGAACGTTCACGCCGGGGGTGAGGCCGGGTCCGGCCCCGCCCCCGGGTGAAGGCCGTCTCGGTGCCGCCCGCGTTGCGCAGCTGGAGTCCCACGGCCCCGTGCCCCGGCGCCGCCGTCGCGGACGGCACGGCGACGTCGCTCTGGTCCGCCCGGGCCACCCTGCCGGAGAAGCGGCGGCACCCGGCTGCCCACGCCGATGGGCTTTGCCGTGCGCGAACTCGTCACAGCAGGCCCCCGCCCGCGGCCACCCGGAGGCTGCTGTTGCCCCCGGGGCCACCACGCGGTAACCACCTCCCCCTAAGCTGTCGTCAACTCAACTGCGACGAAGGGGACTTGACCCATGCGTGGAGTGAGACGAGCGGCGGCGCTCACAGGTGCCGCCGCTCTGTTGGCGGTCTTGCCGGGCAACGCCCACGCGGCCTCGCCGAAGTTCTCCGAGACGACGGCCATCGGCACGCACAACGCCTACGACAAGGCCAAGTACGCGTACTTCGCACAGGCGTTGGACTCGGGCGCCTCGCTGCTGGAGCTGGACGTCTACGTCGACAGCCTCACCCACCGCTGGCGGGTCAGCCACAGCAACCCGCTGGGCAACGACAACAATTGCGAGGCGGCGAAGACCCCGGGCGAGCTGTACGGCAAGAGCCGCAACCAGGACCTCGGCAGCTGCCTGGACAACATGGCCGCCTGGAACCAGCTCCACCCCGACCACCCGCCGATCGTCGTCAAGGTCGAGATGAAGGTCGGCTTCAACAACAACGCCGGTCTCGGGCCGGACGAGTTCGACACGCTCGTCGCGCAGAAGCTCGGCGGCAGCGTCTACAAGCCGGCCGACCTGCTCGGCGGCACGTACAGCACACTGGACGCGGCGGCGAAGGCCAACGCCTGGCCGTCCCGGGACTCCCTCAGGGGCAAGTTCCTCTTCGACCTGATCCCGGGCACGGTGGAGAAGGCCAACCCGTTCGACCACTACTGGACGGACCAGGAGTACGGCGACCACCTGCGCGACCTGTCCGCCGCCGGGAACATCTCCGCGGCCCAGGCGTTCCCGGTCGTGCTGGGCGCGGCGAACGGCGACCCGCGCGTCAGCCGGTACGACGCCTCGATCCGCCCCTGGTTCGTGTTCTTCGACGGTGACGCGGCGACGTACGTCAACAACGGCTACGACACCGCGTTCTACTCCGCGAACCACTACATCCTGATCACGACGGACGCCCACAACGTCTCCCCCGCGATCTCCTCCACCGACCCGACGGACGCCGAAGTCGCCGCGCGGCTCGCTCTGCTGGCCAAGAACCACGCGAGCCTGATCACCTCCGACTGGTCGGCGAAGTCCGCCTCGGTGCTGGGTTCGACGACCACCCGAAGCTGAGGTTCCGGAAAGGCGCGCACGGGGGACAACACCCACATGCTGCATGGCATCGACGTGAGCGCCTTCCAGTCCTCCTCCTACGCCACGGACGGCCTCTCCTTCGTCTTCATCAAGGCGACGGAGGGGCGTTCGTACGTCAATCCCCATCTGGCCGCACAGGCGAAGACCGCCCGCGACGCGGGACTGGTCGTCGGCTTCTACCACTTCCTGTGGCCCGGCAACCTCACCGCACAGGCCGACTACTTCCTCCGCCACGCCCCGGACCGCCCCGGCGACATCCTCGCCGTCGACTGGGAGACCACCGGGGACGGCACCCACGCGAGCAACGCGGAGAAGGACAGCTTCATCCGCAGACTGAAGGCGCTACGGCCGGACAACCGGGTCGTGCTCTACGCGAACCGTGATTTCTGGCTGACGGTCGACACGACGTCCTACGCCGGCGACGGCCTCTGGATCGCCGACTACGTCTCCGCCGGAAAACCCCGCATCAAGGCCAGGTGGCTGTTCCATCAGTACACCAGCGAACCCCACGACAAGGACGTGACCCGCTTCGCGCGGGAGGACGACCTGCGCGCGTGGGCCACGCCCTGATCCCCGGGAAGGCCTTCAGCCCCTGAACTCCGCCGGGCGCTCCGGGGAGGCTTCCGCCAGGGCCTTGCGCACCGCTTCGGCGTCACCGCGCAGTCCGTAGACCGGGGTGCCGGGCTGCTGGTGCCAGGAGTCGGCGATGGAGCCCGCGTCGACCGTGTCGAAGCCCAGTTCGCCGATCAGGTCGCGGACGGTCCGCTTGGCCGCCTCGTCGTCGCCGGCGACCGGCAGGGCCATGCGGTCGGGCGCCCCCGCGGGACGGTGGCGGTCCAGGATGTCCTCGGCGTAGGTGCCGTTGAACGCCTTGATCACCGGGTGCCCGAGGTGCCGCTCGGTCCAGGCGCTCTCGGTGAGGCCCTCGTCCTCGATGCCCGCGATCCGGCCGTCCCGCTGCTGCGGGTAGTAGTTGCCGGTGTCGATGACCGCGGCGCCCTCGGCCGCGCCGTCCAGCAGGCCGGCGGGGAGGTCCGGGACCGCCTTCAGCGGGACGGTGACGACGACGACCTGGGCGCCCTTGGCCGCGTCCTCGGCGCGCACCGCGGTCGCGCCGGTCTCCTCGGCCAGTTCCCGGAGCGTCTCGGGGCCGCGGGAGTTGGCGACGGAGACGTCATGACCGAGGGCGGTGAGCCGCCGGGTGAGGTTGCCGCCGATGTTCCCCGCGCCGATGATGCCGATCTTCATGGCTGACCTTCCGGTGATTCATGCACGCGCATGCTTCTGTCGTCCGGGTCAACCTCGCGGGGCGGCGGCCTATTCCGTCGCTACGCCGCAGGGGTGAGCGACACCCCGGATGGCGCCGGATGGCCGGGTTGCTGGAGCCGTGTACGGTCAGGCGGCCCCGCGTCGGCCGCTTCGCGCCGCTTTCCGGTCCGATCGCCGACCGCCGGCCGTGCGGCACCCGTGGAGGGCCGCCGTTCGGCGACGGCGGGCGCACCGGTGGCGTCGGCCCGGTGAGCGCGGCCCGGCACCTCCACGCCCCGGCGCGAGGCCGTACGCCGGCGGTCCGGGCTGCCGGAACGACGGCAGGGGGTGGCCGGTCCGCGCGGGACCGGCTCCCCCTGCCGTCGTCGGGTCACTTGTCCAGGTAGGACCAGAACTCGTCGAACGACAGCACCTTGTCGCCGTTGAGGTCGCGGGTGCGGATGATGGCCTCCGCGACCGTGTCGGTGACATTCCAGTCACCCTGCTGCGCCAGGGCGGACTTGAACTCCGCTGCGGTGATGAAACCGTCACCGTCCGCGTCGATCCGCTGGAACTGCTTGCGTGCTTCCTCGATGTCCGCCACCGATCCGCCCCTTTTGTTCGTGTTTCTCTTGCCGTGCTGGCGTACTGACGCTGGTCAGATTAACGGCCCGCGCGAGCCCGGAGTGCCGCGACCACCCAGGCGAAGTCCTCGGCGTGCGGCGGAGCGGGCTGCCGGTTGACGATCGCGAGCAGTTCGCGGTAGCGGGCGACCCGCTCGTCGAAGCCGGCGGTCATGCGCTCCAGCACCTCGCCCCGGTCGGCGTCACCGAACAGTGCGCCGAGCACCTCCTCCGCCTCGGGTGCGGTGGGGCCGACACCGCGCTCACGGGCCGGGGCCACCAGTTCCACGAGCCGCTCGGCGAACCACGGCGACCGCCCGCGTGGCTCCGCGGGCCGCCGCTCGCCCGCGTTGAACTCGACGGCCCGGCGCATCCGTTCCCGGAACGCCGGATCCTGGATCAGCTCGGCCAGTTCCACCCAGGCGTCGACCTCCTCGGGCGTGGCGTCCTCCGCCAGGTGCACCGCGGTGCGCCGCATCCGGTCCTGGAGGCCGGGGTCCACGGCGTCGAGCCCGTGCAGGGTCTCCGCCACGAACTCCGCCATGATCCGCTGTCGTTCCGCGGCGGACAGCCGCGCCAGCTTGTTCATCAGGGTCGTCTCCTTTGCGGTCGAGCCGCGTCGCGCCACGGTCGACAGCACCGCCCGGGTCACCTTCAGCGACCGGATCTGCGCGTCCAGGGCCGCCACATGCGTTTCGGCGACCTCGGCCACGGTCCGCTCACCGGCCAGCACCTCACGTACCTGCGCCAGGCCGAGCCCCAGCTCGCGCAGGGTGCGGATCAGCTCCAGGCGGACGACGCCGTCGGGGTCGTAGAGCCGGTAGCCGCCGGAGGACCGGGCGGCCGGGGAGAGCACGCCCTCGTCCGACCAGTAGCGGATGGTGCGCACGCTCAGCCCGCTGGCCCGGGCCAGCTCGCCGATGGTGAGAAGTCCAGTGCCGTCTTCGAACATGTCTGGGATTCTGTGCCTTCCAGCGGGTGGAGACTCAAGGAGCGGCCGTGCGGAGCTTGCGGGACATCCTCGACGCGGCGGCGGCCGGCGTCTTCCCGCCGGCGGACGGCGGTACGACGGTCGTACCGCAGCCCTCGCCGCGGGACGCCGGGGTGGTCGCCTTCACCGCGCACTCGGTGATCTTCACGGACGAGGACCCGGACTGGGTGCGGGAGACCCTGCGCCGGGCGGACTGCGACGCCCTGGCGGCGCCCCTGAACCCGCGCTTCCTGACCGCGCTGCTGGACCGGACCGGCCGCCGGACCGAGACCGTCGACGCGCTCCTGGTGGGCGACCCGCTGCCAGGTGACCCGCTGCCGGGTGAACCACCGCTCTCGCTGCGGGAGATCGAGGACCCCGCCCACCCCCGGATCGCCTACGCCCGCCGCAGGCGGCGGGAGGTCCGCGCCTGGACGGCCGACGGCGGGGTGCTGGTCATGGGGCGCGGGGTCGCCGGCCGGCTGGAGGTGTCGGTCGAGGTGGCCGGGGACGCCCGGTACCGCGGGCTCGGGCGGCGGCTGGTGAGCGCCGCCCGGCAGCTCGCCGCGGAGCCGCTGTGGGCGCAGATCGCCCCGGGGAACGCGCGCAGCCTCCGCGCGTTCCAGGCGGCCGGTTACCGTCCGGTGGGCGCGGAGGCGCTGCTGCTCGCGCCGGCCGGCTGACGGCGTCTCAGCGGAAGATGCCGGTGTGCCCGAGCGAGTAGCGGCCGGGCTGGGGGTAGACGGCGAGGCCGTGCGGGCCGCTGCCGACCTTGATCCGGGCCAGTTGGGCTCCGGTGCGCGTGTCGATGGCGTACACCTCGGAGTTGTACCGGCCCGACAGCCACAGGACCTTGCCGTCGGCGGAGACACCGCCCATGTCGGGGCTGCCGCCGCCGGGCAGGCGCCACTTCGCGGTGAGCCGGTCGCGGGCGAAGTCGAAGAGGGAGATGGTGCCTTCGCCCCGGTTGGAGATGTACATCACGCGGGAGTCACGGCTGACGTAGAGGCCGTGGGCGCCCTTGCCGGTGGCGAGGAAGCGGGGGCGGGTGAACTTGTCGCCGTCGAGGATCCACACCCCGTCCGCCATCATGTCCGCGATGTAGAACAGCCTGCCGTCCGGCGAGATCTTGACGTCCTGCGGCATGGCGCCGTGGAGCGGCAGTTTCTCCTGGCGGACGACCTCCATCCGTGCGGTGTCGACCTTGAGGATCTCGCCGCTGAACTCGCAGGAGACGATGAAGTAACGGCCGTCGATGGAGAAGTCGGCGTGGTTGACGCCGTAGCAGCTGACCGGGACGGTCTTGACGACCTTCATGGTGTGCGCGTCCCGGAAGACCAGCTGGCGGTCCATGGACGCCATGACGACGGCGTACTTGCCGTCGGGCGTGAAGTAGAGGTTGTACGGGTCGTGCACGTCGACCGGCGCGCCCGCCTTGCCGGTGCGCGGATCGATCGGGGTGAGGGTGTTGCCGAGGTCGTTGTTGACCCAGAGGGTCTTCAGGTCCCAGGACGGTACGACGTGCTGGGGCTGGCGGCCGACACGGATGGTCTCGACGACCCGGTACGTCGCCGGGTCGATGACGCTGACGGTGTCGGAGTTGGTGTTGGGGACGTACACCCGGGAGGGGAAGTCCTTGACGACGGGTGAGAGCCGGCCGGGCCGGTCGGCGGAGTACAGGTCGGCCGGGTCCTCGACCGGTGGCATCCCGGGCAGCACGTTCACCCGCGGCTCCCGCACCCGCGGCTGGACCGGCGCCTTGCTGGCGACGGCCTCGCTCTTGGTGCCGTCCGGTCCGCCGCCGCAGGCGGAGAGCAGCGTCAGGGCGGTGACGGCGGCACCGGCGGCCAGCAGGCGGGCGGCTTTGGTGGTTCGCATCAGCTCAGCAGCTCCGTGGTGGTGACCGCGCGCAGTCCGCGGCGGCCGAGTTCGGCCAGGATGTCGGGGAGGGCGGCGACCGTGTCCGCGTATCCGAAGTGCAGGCTCACCACCGACCCGCCCCGCACCTCGGCGAGGACCTTGCGGGTGACGGCGGCGGCGCCGGGGGCGGTGTAGTCGAGCGAGTCGACGTCGTACGACAGCACGTGCGGGTAGCCGGCGGCGCGGGCCAGCCGGGTGACCAGCGGGGTCGCGGCCGGGGCGCGGGAGGGGCGGAACCAGGTGCCGATGGAGCCGGTCAGCCGCTTCAGCCGCTCGGCGCAGTCGGTGATCTCCCGGCGGGCGTCCGCCTCGGCCAGGGTGTTGACGGCGATGTGCCGCTGGGTGTGGTTGCCGAGGTCGTGGCCGCCGTCGAGGATGCGCCGGGCGATGTCCGGGTGCTCGTCCAGCCAGGTGCCGACGGCGAGCACGGTGAGCCGGGCGCCGTGCTTCTCGGCCTCGCCCAGCAGGGAGTGGGCGAGGGCGGTCTCGCCCTGGCCGTGGAAGGTGAGGGCCACCTGGGGGCGGGTGCGCGGCCCGTGGGTGATCTGGGCGGGCAGGCCGGGATAGGCGCGGGCGGCGGGGGCGGTCCGGGCGGTGGCCGCGGACCGGCCGGACGTGTGGGTGGCGGACGGGGACGCGGAGGCCGGGGACGCGGGTGGTGCGGCCGGGCCGGAGCCGCAGCCCGCGGCGAGCGCGCCGCCGGTGACGAGCCCGGCGCCCGCGCGCAGCACCCCGCGTCGGTTGGTGGTGGTCACCCGCACCATTTAAGGGCCGATGGGTAAGAAAACCGCCGATTAGTCGGTTTGAGGGTGTTCTCGGGTCGCGGGGCCGTCGGCACAGCCGCACCCGGGCGCGTCTACCGGTCGGCGACCCGCATCTCGAACCACGTCGTCTTGCCACGCGGGAGCAGATCCACGCCCCACCGGTCGGAGAGCTTGTCCACGAGGAAGAGTCCGCGCCCGCTGACGTCCATCTCCTGGACCGGCATCAGACAGGGCAGGCCGCGCGAGGGGTCGCGCACCTCCACCCGGATCCAGCCGGGCCGGCGGCGCATCCGCAGGCCGAAGACGCGGGCCCCGGTGTGCCGTACGGCGTTGCCGACGAGTTCCGACACCAGCAGGACGGCGTCCTCGGTCAGCTTGGGGGTGAGCCGCCAGGTGCGCAGGACGACGACCTGGGCGAGCCGGCGGGCGGTGGCCGCGGATTCCGGGCGGGACGGCAACGGGACCTCGGCCTCCGTCGGATCTCCGAACAGTTCGAGCGCCTTGAGCGCCTGCTCGTCCTCGGCCGCGGGCGACCAGCGTGCCGCGGCCGCACGGCTGTGTCCCCGCGGCTGTTCCATGCCCTCCAGCCCCGCCATGCCCCCATGATGGCGGCCCGGAGCCGACTTGGGGGCCGTTCCGGAGGAATGCGCCCCTCGCACGCCCCCCTTACGCGCCCGTCTCCCGGCATATGCCCTGGGCAATCCGATATCCCACACAGGCCGTTTGACCTGCGACGACGGCTGCCCTCCGGGCAATCGCCGGACTCCCTCGACGCAACAGATTTAAGGGTGCCTTAAGGCTCCCGTAAACCGCCCCATCGAGGGACCGGAAGAAGACGACACGTCAATTTCCCTGACACCCAGGGGAGTCGCGGGACTTGCACACCGTTGACGGGTCAGAGGAACTTGGCCTTGCCCGGCCCCTCCTCCACGAAGCTGCGCATGCCGCGCTCGCGGTCCTCGGTGGCGAACAGACCGGCGAACCAGTTCCGTTCGACGGCGAGCCCGGTGTCGATGCCGGTCTCCAGACCGGTGTCGACGGACTCCTTCGCCGCGCGCAGGGCGATCGCCGGGCCCTGGGCGAGCCTCGCGGCCCAGGCGTGCGCCTGCTCGTACACCTCGGCCGCCGGGACGACCCGGTCCACCAGGCCGATCGCCAGGGCCTCGTCGGCACGGACCTGACGGCCCGTGAAGATCAGGTCCTTGGCCCTGGAGGGGCCGACCAGCCGGGGCAGCCGCTGGGTGCCGCCGGCGCCGGGGATCAGTCCGAGCAGGATCTCGGGCTGGCCGAGCTTGGCGTTGTCGGCGGCGATCCGGTAGTCGGCGCACAGGGCCAGCTCGCAGCCGCCGCCGAGCGCGTAGCCGGTGACGGCGGCGACGACCGGCTTGGGGATGCGGGCCACGGCGGTGAAGGCGTCCTGCAGGGCGCGGGAGCGCTGGACCATCGCGGCATGGTCCATGTTCTGCATCTCCTTGATGTCCGCGCCCGCCGCGAACACCCGCTCGCCGCCGTAGATGACCACGGCGCGCACGTCGTCGCGGCGCGTGATCTCCTCGGCCAGCTCCTTGAGCCGGTCCTGGGTGGCGATGTCCAGCGCGTTCATCGGCGGCCGGTCCAGCCGCATGGTGCCGACGCCTTCGGCGACTTCCAGAGTGACGGTCATGGGGGTCAGGTTAACGGGGACTAACGGCCGCGGGCCCGGTGCCGTAGGTCACAGCACCGGGCCCGTGGAGCGGACAGGGCTCACTTCTTCCAGTCGGCCCAGGACATGTTCCAGCCGTTGAGGCCGTTGTCCGGTGACACCGTGCGGTCGTGGGAGTTCTTGACGACCACCACGTCGCCGACCATCGAGTGGTTGAAGAACCAGGCCGCCGGGACGGAGCCGTCGTAGCCGCCGCGCACGTCGCGCAGGCCCACGCAGCCGTGGCTGGCGTTGGTGTTGCCGAAGACGCCGCCGCCCCAGTAGTTGCCGTGGATGAAGGTGCCGGAGTTGGTGAGGCGGATGGCGTGCGGCACGTCCTTGATGTCGTACTCGCCGCCGTAGCCGACCGTCTCGCCGTTCATCCGGGTCACGGCGAGCTTCTCGCTCATGACCATCTGGCCGTTCCAGGTGTCGTAGCCGGGCTTGCCGGTGGTGACCGGGATGGTCTTGACGACCTTGCCGTCCTGGGTGACCTTCATCGTGTGCTTCTTGGCGTCCACGACGGACACCTGATTGCGGCCGATGGTGAACTTCACGGTCTTGCGCTGCTTGCCGTAGACGCCGTCGCGGCCCTCGACGCCGTCCAGGTCGAGATCGACGGTGACCTTCGTGCCGGACTTCCAGTACTTCTCGGGACGGAAGTCCAGCCGGTCGTTGCCGAACCAGTGGCCCTCGACGTCGACGGCCGGCTCGGTCCTGATGCGGATGGCCTTCTCGACCGCGTCCGGGCTGGTGATGCCCCGCGTGAAGTGCAGGGAGAACGGCATGCCGACGCCGACGGTGGAGCCGTCCTCCGGGGTGAAGTCGCCGACGAAGGTGTTCTTCGGGGTGAGCGTGGTGAAGGTGGTGTCCTCCGCGGCCTGACGGCCCTCGGAGTCCTTCGCGACGGCGTGCACGGTGTACTTGGTGGCGGCGGCCAGATGCGTCGAGGGCGTCCAGGACGCGCCGCCCCCGGTGATGGCCCCCTCGACCTTCGCACCCTTCCCGTCCTTGACGGTGACCTCCGTCAGCTTGCCCCTGGCGACGCTGACCCTGAGCGCGCCGCTGGTGTCGACGCCGGTGGCACCGGACTTGGGCGCGATGCTGACGGCGGCCGCGGACTGCGTGCCCTGCCCGGCGCCCTTGCCCTTGCCGTTCCCGTCCCCGGCGCCGGAGTCGCCGCCCCCACCGCACGCGGCGAGCGACAGCACCAGGGAGCCGGCTATGAGTGCCAGTCCCCTACGGCCCCGCCGCCCCCGTGCCGACGCCCCCGATACAGGCCGCATGTTCAAGTTGTTCTCCCCTCACCGGACCAGGTCAGGCCCGCTCCCCACCTCTTTGCGCGCATATTAACTGCCAGGATTTGAGTACGGTGTCAGGCGAATGTCACCGTTCCGTCGCAACTTCCGCCTGGCACCCGCACCGCGCGCCCCCCTCCCCCGGTCACTTCACCGCGCTGCCCGCCTTCCACTCCTTCCAGGGCATGTTCCAGCCGCCGAGTCCGTTGTCGGGTGCGACCGTCTTGTCCTTGCTGTGCACCACTTCGATGACGTCACCGACGAGGCTGCGGTCGAAGAACCACCCCGCCGGGGTGTCCGAGCCGCCTCCCTTCACGTCCCTCAGACCCACGCAGCCGTGGCTGACGTTGGCCACCCCGGGGGCGTCCGGGGCCCAGTAGTTGCCGTGCAGGAAGGTGCCGGAGTCGGTGAGCTTCATGGCGTGCGGGACGTCGGGGATGTCGTACTCGCCGCCGAAGCCGACGGTCTGGCTGTTCATGCGGGTGACCTCCAGCATGTCCATCACCACCATCTTCCCGTTGTAGCTCGGGTGTTTGGGGGCGCCGGCCGTGACGGGGACGGTGGCCAGGAGCTGCCCGTCGCGCCGGACGTCCATGCTGTGCTTGGTCACGTCGACCAGGGAGACCTGGCTGCGTCCGACGGTGAAGGAGAAGGTCTTGTCCTGCAGCCCGTAGACGCCGCGCGCGCCCTCGACGTCGCGCAGGTCCAGGTCGACGGTGACCTCGGTGCCGGGCTTCCAGTACTGCTCGGGGCGGAAGTCCAGGCGGTCCTTGCCGAACCAGTGCGGGCGGATCTCGACCGGCGGCCGGGCGGTGACGCGGACGGCCCGCTCGACGGCGGCCCGGTTCGCGATCTCCCGGTTGAAGGCGAGCGAGACGATCATCCCGGTGCCGACGGTGGCACGGTTCTCCGGAGTGACGTAGCCGATGAACCGCTCGTCGGGGACGTAGGTGGTGAAGGTGGTGTGCCGGGCCGAGCGGCGGCCGCGGACGTCCAGCGCGACCACGTCCACGGTGTACTTGGCGGCGAGCGCCAGCCGGTCCTGGTCGGGCAGCCAGGTCAGCCCGTCCTCGCTGATGTGCCCCGGGACCGGGGAGTCCTGCGCGTCCTGCGACCGGACGACGGTCACCTTCTCCAGGCGCCCCCCCGGCACCCGGATGCGCAGCCGTTCGTCCGGGCGTACGCCCTTGCTGTTGTCGTCGGGGGCCACCCGGATGACGTCCTCGGGGGCGGGGGGCTTGCCCAGCCCCCCGCCCATGCCCAGGAGTCCCGGTCCGTCCGCGGAGCAGCCCGTGAGCAGCCCCGCCCATGTCAGTACGGCGGCCAGCGCGGCCCCCGTGCGCCGTGCGCGTCCTTGTACGTGCCTCACGCGGGACTCAACGACCGTGCCCGCTCCGGGGAAACGTGAGTGCGAGCCACGCACTGGGCAGAACACAGGGAAGGACGACACGTTGGGGGGCCGCCGCGCCCGCGTCAGGGGGGTGTTCTTCCGGATCAGGCCGGCTGGGAGGAGCGGGAGCCGGCCGGACCGCGCGGCCGCGCGAGGCCGACAGGATCCGGAGGACACCCCCCGGCCGTCGGGGTGCGGTCGTGCCGGGCGGCCGGGGTGGCCATACGCTCCCCCGGCCGTGCGGCACGGCCGACCGCGCCCCTCGGGCGAGCCACTGAGAAGAGGGCCGACAGTGACGAGCGCAGCCGAGCAGCGGGCACCGGCCGGGGAGCCGGCCGCCGGGAGCGGGGAACCGGCGGCGGTGAACGGCGCCCGGCGGCCCCAACCGCCCACCCCGGCCGTGTGGCCGGGTGCGCCGACCCCGCTGGGGGCCCGGTTCCGGGCCGGGCCGGACGGGGTCGCCGGCACCAACTTCGCGCTGTGGGCGGCCGGGGCCGAGGCGGTCCGGGTGTGCCTGTTCGACGAGGCGGGCCGGGAGACACAGGTCCCGCTGACCGAGCTGACGCACGAGATCTGGCACGGTTTCGTCCCGGGCGTGATGCCCGGGCAGCGGTACGGCTACCGGGTGGACGGCCGCTGGGACCCGTGGACCGGCGCCCGCTGGAACCCGGCCAAGCTGCTGCTCGACCCGTACGCGCGCGCGGTGGACGGTGAGTTCGGGCTGCCGCCGGAGGTGTACGGGCACGTGCGGGACTGGCCGGAGCAGCAGGTCGCCGACACCGTGCGGGACGAGCGGGACTCGGCGCCGTACGTCCCGAAGGGCGTCGTCGTCCACGATGACGACGACTGGTCCGACGACCACCGTCCCAAGACGCCGTGGGCGGACTCGGTCATCTACGAGCTGCACGTCCGCGGCTTCACCATGCTCCACCCCGGCATCCCCGAGGAACTGCGCGGCACCTACGCCGGGCTCGCGCACCCGGCCGCGGTCGAGCACCTGGTGAAGCTGGGCGTCACGGCCGTGGAGCTGCTGCCCGTGCACCAGTTCGCGCACGAGGACCACCTGCTGCGCCGGGGCCTGCGGAACTACTGGGGCTACAACTCCATCGGCTACTTCGCCCCGCACGCGGCCTACGCGGCCTCCGGCACCACCGGGCAGCAGGTCGGCGAGTTCAAGCGGATGGTGCGCGCGCTGCACGCGGCCGGTATCGAGGTCATCCTCGACGTGGTCTACAACCACACCGCGGAGGCGGGCGAGCTGGGGCCGACGCTGTCCCTGAAGGGCATCGACAACCGCGGCTACTACCGGCTCCAGGGGGACGCCCGCCGGTACGCCGACTACACCGGCTGCGGCAACACCCTGCACGTGGTGCAGCCCCAGGTGCTGCGGCTGATCACCGACTCGCTGCGGTACTGGGTGACCGAGATGGGCGTGGACGGCTTCCGCTTCGACCTCGCGGCGGCACTGGCCCGCTCGATGCACGACGTCGACATGCTCTCCCCGTTCCTGGCGGTGATCGCCCAGGACCCGGTGCTGCGCCGGGTGAAGCTGATCGCGGAGCCGTGGGACATCGGCTCCGGCGGCTACCAGGTGGGCGCCTTCCCGCCCCTGTGGACCGAGTGGAACGACCGCTACCGCAACGCCGTCCGGGACTTCTGGCGACACGCCCTGCCCGACGTACGGGAGATGGGCTACCGCCTCTCCGGCTCCAGCGACCTGTACGCCTGGGGCGGCCGGCGCCCCTACGCCTCGGTCAACTTCGTCACCGCGCACGACGGCTTCACCCTGCGCGACCTGGTGTCGTACGAGACCAAGCACAACGAGGCCAACGGTGAGAACAACCGGGACGGCACGGACGACAACCGCTCCTGGAACTGCGGGGCGGAGGGCGAGAGCGACGACGAGCGGGTGCGGGCGCTGCGGCGACGGCAGCTGCGCAACCTGCTCACCACCCTGCTGCTGTCCACCGGCGTGCCCATGCTGGTGGCCGGCGACGAACTCGGCCGCACCCAGCGCGGCAACAACAACGCCTACTGCCAGGACAACGAGATGAGCTGGCTGGACTGGTCCCTGCTCCAGGACCCCGGCTGGCGGTCGCTGTACGAGCTGACGGCGCGGCTGATCGCGCTGCGCCACCGGCATCCCGTGCTGCGCCGGCGCGCCTTCTTCTCCGGCCGGTCCCAGAGCGCGGACGGCCTGCGGGATCTGGCCTGGTTCACCTCGCGGGGCGCGGAGATGACGGAGGGCGACTGGTACGCGCCCGCGGCCACGCTCGGCATGTACCTGTCCGGGCGGGACATCCCGGGCCGGGACGAGCGGGGCGCCCCGGTGGTGGACGACAGCTTCCTCGCGGTGCTGCACGCGGGTGACCGGCCGACCGGCTTCGTGCTGCCGGGGCCGCCGTGGGCGGAGCGGTACGAGGTGCTCGTGGACAGCTCCCGGGAGGAGCAGACGGGGGCGCCGGGCACGGTTCATCCGGCGGGCGCCCGGATCACGGTTCCGGCCCGGGCGGTGCTGCTGCTGCGGGTCGCCTGAACCCCTGGCCAAGGCTGTGCGCGAGAATCCCGTGGGCCTGTGCGCCGGCTGTGCGTGACGCGGATCACGCCCGCCGAGTGCAGCGCGGACCGGGGCCCAGGGCCTTTTCCCTGGTGAGAGACAGCCGGCGAGGACAGGAACCGTGAGGATGGAGCAGGCTCGGGCCGGTGAGTACGACGCGTTCGTGGCGGCCCGCTGGTCGGTGTTGTTCCATCTGGCCCGTCTGCTCACCGGGGGCGATCGGCACCGTGCCGAGGACCTGTTGCAGGAGTCCTTGGTCAAGTTGTGGTTCGTCTGGCCGAAGGTCGCCGACGAGGCACCCGAGGCCTATGTGCGCAAGGTGCTGGCGCGGGCCGCGGCCCGCTCGGCGCGCCGGCGCTGGTGGGGGGAACGGCCCGTGGAGGAGCTGCCCGAGGCGGCGGCGGCCGGCGACCTGTCGGCGACCGTCGCCGAGCGCTCCCGGCTTGAGTCGGCGCTCGCGCAGCTGAGCCCGCGGCAGCGGGCCGCCGTCGTGCTGCGCTACTACCAGGACCTGCCCGACCGGCAGGTCGCCGAGGCCCTGGGCTGCCCGGTGGGCACGGCCCGGTCCCACGCCGCGCGCGGGGTGGCCCGGCTGCGCCGGCTGCTGGCCGACGTCATCGAGCCGGTGGGGTGAGGGAGGACCCATGGACCGCATGGATCAGACGGATCGCATGGATCACTTCGAACGGCAGCTGACGCGGCTCATGCTCCAGGACGGCCCGCCGGCGCCCTTCGAGGCCCGGCACCGGGAGGCGCTGCGGGCGGGTGTGCGGGCCCGGCGCCGCACGCGCGCGGCACGCCGGGCCGCCGGTTCGGTCCTCGCGGTGGCCGGGCTCGCCCTGGGACTGTTCCTGTGGCCGCACGGACACACCGAGGACCGGCCCACCGCCCCGCGTCCGCGGCCGGCGACCAGCCCGACGTTCGCGCCGAGCACGTCACCGTCGCAGTCGCCGAGCGAGCCGGCGTCCTCGTCGTCCTCGACGTCCTCGTCGTCCTCGACACCGACGTACTCCCCGACGTGGGGCGTCACGACCGGACCACCGGCCGAGGCCGGGAGTTCGGCCACCTCCTCGTACAGTCCGCCGTCGGCCACGGCCACCGCCCCGGACGACAGCACCACCGCACCGGCGACCACGACCGGCGAGCCGCGTGACGAACCCTCGTCGGTCATCAGCCCCAGCGGCTGACGCCCGCCACTGCGCCTTGTCCGCACAGACCCTCACCATGACCGTCACACCAGAACAAACGGGGAACAACGTGACATACATCCGACCGAGCCAGCCGCCGGCCTCGGCTCCCGCGCCCCGGCGCGCACCCCTGCGGACGCCCCAGGACGAGCCCGTCCTGGACGTGACCGTGCCCGTGTTCAACGAGGAGAAGGACCTGGAGCCCAACGTCCGGCGGCTGCACACGCATCTGCGGGACACCTTCCCCTACCCCTTCGGGATCACCATCGCCGACAACGCGAGCACCGACAGCACCCCGGCCATCGCCTCCCGGCTCGCCGCCGAACTCCCCGAGGTGACCTCGCTGCGGCTGCCCGAGAAGGGCCGCGGCCGGGCGCTGCGGGCCGCCTGGTCGGGGTCCCGGGCGCCGGTGCTCGCGTACCTCGACGTGGACCTGTCCACCGGGCTCACCGCGCTGCTGCCGCTCGTCGCCCCGCTGATCTCCGGTCACTCCGACCTGGCCATCGGCACCCGGCTCGCCCCCGGGGCGCGGGTGGTGCGCGGGACCAAGCGTGAGGTCATATCCCGCTGTTACAACGTGCTGCTGCGCTGCACGCTCGCGGTCGGCTTCTCCGACGCGCAGTGCGGTTTCAAGGCGGTCCGGCGCGAGACCGCCGAGCGGCTGCTGCCGCTGGTGCGCGACGGGGAGTGGTTCTTCGACACCGAGCTGCTGGTCCTCGCCGAGCGGGCGGGCCTGAGGATCCACGAGGTCCCGGTGGACTGGGTCGACGACCCGGACAGCAGCGTCGACATCCTCGCCACCGCGCTGGCGGACCTGCGCGGGATCGCACGGATGCGGCGCAGCCGGGCCGGCCGCCGTCCCGGGCCGGTGGCCCGGTGACCGCGACGCTGCCCCACATAGGCACCTCGGCCCCCCGCGCCGCGCCCGGCACCCGGCTGCGGGCCGCCGCCCGCCGCCATGGGCCGGTTCTCGCCCTGTTCGGCGCGCTGAAGCTGGCCGGTTTCTGCTCCTTCATGTATCTGCTGTCCTCCGCCGGGGACTTCCGCACCCGGCACCCCCGGTTCGGCGGCGGCGCGCACGCCTGGGACGTGCTGGCCACCTGGGACGGCTGGTGGTACCAGCAGATCGCGCTGCACGGCTACGACCCGAAGCTGGTCCCGGTCCCGGGCGCCACCGGTCTGATCACGCTGGAGGGCAACTCGGCGGCGTTCTTCCCGCTGTACCCGGCCCTGATGCGGCTGACCTCGGCGGTCACCGGCCTCGGCTCGTACGGCGCCGGGCTGCTGGTGTCCATCGTCGCCTCCTTCGCCGCCGCCCTCGGTGTCTACGCCGTCGCCGAGCGGTTCGGCGGCCGGCGGGCCGGGCTCGCGGCGGCCGGGCTGTGGGCGGTGTGGCCGGGCTCGGGCGTGGAGTGGGCGGTCTACTCCGACTCCCTCTACGTGGCGCTGGCCGCCTGGGCCTGCCACGCCGTCCTGACCCGCCGCTGGCTCACCGCCGGGGTGCTCACCTTCGCGGCCGGCCTCAACCGGCCCACGGCCGCCGCGCTGATCGCCGCGCTCGGCGTGGCCGCGCTGCTCTCCCTGCGCCGCCGTGAGGACGGCGTGCTGCGCCCGGTCCTCGCCATGGCCCTGGCCCCGCTCGGCCTGTTCGGCTATCTGCTGTGGGTCGGCGACCGCATGGGCGACCTGGGCGGCTACTTCAAGCTCCAGTCGGGCGCCTGGGCGCACAGCTTCGACTACGGCAAGCAGACCTGGGACGTGCTGACGTCCGTGCCCGTGGGCAAGTTCGACTATCTCTTCGCCTACCCCTTCGCGGACGTCATCTCGGTCGGCGTCATCCTGCTCGCCTGCGCGCTGCTGCCGCTGCTGCTGAGGCTGCGCCCGCCGGCGGTACTCATCGTGTACACGGTCCTCACCCTGGCCCTGGTGCTGGGCAGCCAGCAGATCGTCGCCAACATCTCCCGCTACCTGCTGCCCTGCTTCCCGCTGTTCCTGCCGCTGGCCGTCGCGATGCGCCGGCTGAGCCTGCCCGTGCAGTGCACGCTGCTGGGCATCGCGGCCCTGGCCTCCGGCTCGTACGCCGGCTACGCCCTCTTCGAACTGGGGGTGCCCTGATCCCGCCCGCCGGGCGCCGGGGTGGTCAGGCCAGACTGTCCCGCCACGCCCTGTGCAGGTCGGCGAAGCGGCCCGTGCCCGCGATCAGGTCGGCCGGGCGGCCGTCCTCGACGACCCGGCCGTGCTCCATCACCAGCACCCGGTCCGCGATCTCCACGGTGGACAGCCGGTGCGCGATCACCACGGCGGTACGGCCGCGCAGCACCGTCGACATCGCCCGCTGCACCGCCCGCTCGCCGGGGACGTCCAGCGAACTGGTCGCCTCGTCCAGGATCAGCACCGCCGGATCGGCGAGCAGCGCCCGCGCGAAGGCGACCAGCTGGCGCTGGCCGGCGGAGATGCGCCCACCGCGCTTGCGGACGTCGGTGTCGTAGCCGTCGGGCAGGGCGCTGATGAACTCGTCCGCGCCGATCGCCTTGGCGGCCCGCTCGATCTCCTCCCTGGTGGCGTCCGGCCGGCCGATGGCGATGTTCTCGGCGACCGTGCCGGAGAACAGGAACGCCTCCTGCGTCACCATGACCACCGCGCGCCGCAGTTCGGGCGTCGCCAGCTCGCGCAGGTCCACGCCGTCCAGCAGCACCCGCCCGGCGGAGGGGTCGTAGAAGCGGGCGAGCAGCTTGGCCAGGGTGGACTTGCCGGCGCCGGTGGAGCCGACGACGGCGACCGTCTGCCCGGCGGGGAGGGTGAGGTCGAAGCGGGGCAGCACCTCGCCCCCGGTGCGGTAGCCGAACCGCACTCCGTCGAAGACGACCTCGCGCCCGGGTGAGGCACCCTCGAGCGGCGGGAGTCCGCGCGGCCGGGCCGGTTCCGGCACCGACGGTGTGCGGGCCAGCAGCCCGGCGATCTTCTCCAGGGAGGCGGCGGCCGACTGGTAGGAGTTGAGGAACATGCCGAGCCGGTCGATCGGGTCGTACAGCCGGCGCAAGTACAGCACCGCCGCCGCCAGCACGCCCAGTTCCAGCGAGCCGGACGCCACCCGGGAGGCGCCCCAGAGCACGATCGCCGCGACCGCCGTGTTGGCCACCAGCCGTGAGCCGACCACATAGCGGGCCATCTCCAGCAGCGCGTCCCCGTTCGTGCGCTCGTGCCGCTCGTTCAGCACCGCGAACTCGGCGTCGTTGGCGGCCTCCCGGCGGAAGGCGCGCACCGGCCGGATGCCGTTCATCGTCTCCACGAACTTCACGATCACCGCGGCGATCGCCGTGGACCGCGCCCGGAACACCCGCCCCGCGCGCCGCTGGTAGGAGCGGACGAGCAGGTACAGCGGCACGAAGGAGGCCACCGCGACCGCGCCGAGGCCGAGATCCAGCCAGAGCAGCAGCGCCGAGATGTAGACGAAGGACAGGACGACGGTCACCAGTTCCTGGAGCCCCTCGTCGAGGAGTTCGCGCAGCGACTCGACGTCCGTGGTGGACCGGGAGATCAGCCGGCCCGAGGTGTACCGCTCGTGGAAGTCGACGCTCAGCGACTGCGCGTGCCGGAAGATCCTGCCCCTGAGGTCCAGCAGCACGTCCTGGCTGACCCGCGCGGAGGTCTCGATGAACGCGAACTGCAGCGCACCCGCGGCCAGGGCGCACAGCAGACAGCCGGCGGCGACCGCGACGAGCGGACCGTGCCGGTCGTCCCGGAAGGCCGGTACGGCGGTGTCGATGGCGTACGCCACGAGCAGCGGGCCCGCCTGCGTCACCGCCTGCTGGAGCAGCAGCAGGAGCGCGGTGAGCGCGGCCCGGCCCTTCCTCGGCGCGAGGAGTGAGCGCAGCAGGGCGGCGGTGGCGCCGGGCGGGGCGGGCAGGACGTCCCGGTCGAAGGGGTCGCCCGGGTCCTGGGTGCGGGCGTGTTCGTCGTCGGCGGCGGCCGGGGTGGAGGCGGTCGTGGCGGTCAACGGGAGTCCTCCTGTTCCCCGGACATCAGACGGGCGTACTCGGCGTTGTGGCGCAGCAGTTCCTGGTGGGTGCCGACGGCGGCGATCCGGCCGCCCGAGAGCAGGGCGACCCGGTCGGCGAGCAGCACCGTGGACGGGCGGTGGGCCACGATCAGCGCGGTGGTGTCGGCGAGGACCTGGCGCAGCGCGGCCTCCACGGCGGCCTCCGTGTGCACGTCCAGGGCGGACAGCGGGTCGTCCAGCACGAGGAACTCGGGCCGGCCGACCACCGCGCGGGCCAGCGCGAGCCGCTGGCGCTGCCCGCCGGAGAGGCTGAGGCCCTGCTCGCCGACGCGGGTGCCGGTGCCCTGCGGGAGCGCGTGCGCGAAGTCGGCCTGGGCGAGGGCGAGGGCCCGGTCGAGCTCCGGCTCCCCGGCGCCGTCCGGGGCGCCCATGAGCACGTTCTCGCCGACGCTCGCCGAGAAGAGGGTGGGTTCCTCGAAGGCGACGGCGACCCTGGTGCGCAGGTCCTCGCGGGTCATCGCCCGGATGTCCACGCCGCCCAGCGTGATCCGGCCGGAGGTGACCTCGTGCAGGCGGGGGACGAGGGCGGTCAGGGTGGTCTTGCCACTGCCGGTGGCCCCGACGAGGGCCATGGACTCACCGGGCCGGATGTGCAGGTCGACGTGGGTGAGCAGGGGCGGGGAGCCGGGGGGAGCGTCGGGGTAGCGGAAGGAGACGTCCTCGAAGCGCAGCCCGGTCTCACCCGCCCGCGCCGCCCCGGCGGTACGGCCGGCCTCGGCACCGGTCGCCTCCGGCTCCTCGTCCATCACCTCGAAGTACCGCTCGGTCGCCGTGGCCGCCTCCTGGCTCATCGCCAGCAGGAACCCGATGGAGTCCACGGGCCAGCGCAGGGCGAGCGCGGTGCTCAGGAAGGCCACCAGCGTCCCCGCCGACAGGTCGCCGTCGGCCACCCGCACCGCGCCGAGCACGAGCGCCGCCCCGATCGCCACCTCCGGCAGCGTCACGATGACGGCCCAGATGGTGGCCAGCAGCCGCGCCTTGCGCAGTTCCGTGCCCCGGAGCCGGCCGGCGAGTTCGCGGAAGGCGCGCGCCTGGCCGCGGTGGCGGCCGAAGCCCTTGATCACCCGGATGCCGAGCACGCTCTCCTCGACCAGCGTCGTCAGGTCCCCGATCTGGTCCTGGGCGCGCCGCGCCACCCGCGCGTACCGCCGTTCGAAGACCATGCAGGTCCACATGACGGGGACGGCGGGGCCGAGGATGACCAGTCCCAGCGCCCAGTCCTGCATCAGCATGATCACCAGGCCGACGAGGATCGTCACGCCGTTGACCAAGAGGAACGTCAACGGGAAGGCCAGGAACTGGCGGAGCAGCATCAGGTCGGTGGTGGCGCGCGAGAGCAGCTGGCCGGACGCCCACCGGTCGTGGAAGGCCACGGGCAGGCGTTGCAGACGGCGGTAGAGGCCGGCCCGCAGCTCCGCCTCGACGTGTGACAGCGGCCGGGCCACGAGCCGGCGCCGGATGCCGAACAGGACCGCCTCGGCGATGCCGAGCAGCAGCAGGTACAGGGCGCCGAGCCGGACGCCCGCGGGGTCGCGGTCGGCGACCGGCCCGTCGACCATCCACTTCAGGATAAGCGGGATCACCAGTCCCGTGCAGGAGGCGATCACCGCGACGAACGCGGCGGTGAACAGCCGCGCGCGCACGGGGCGGACGTACGGCCACAGCCGGAGCAGGGTGCGTACGGCGGGGCGGTCGGTGGTTGCACGTGTGGTCGGCATCAATCGCGAGCGTACGGACCGCCGCTGACATCGCCCACTGAGTTTCGGCCGGGCCGGGCTCGGCCGCCGGCCCTGGGACCGGTGCGCGCGGGGCGCGGCGCGCGGCCTTCCAACAGTTCGCATATCGAACATGAACATCCGGTCAACGGACCATTTCCGGCCAAATTCATGACGCGGTCCTGACAGGTAGTGAGATCTCCTGCCACTCTTCCCTGGCCGACTCACAGCAACCCCACAGCTTCTGCACACCTGTGTGGGCCGGCTCAGCACCCGCACCTGCACCTGGTTCCGCGTAACGCCCTGTTCTGCCCGGACGTCCCAACCCACCGTCCGGCTCCCCTGGCCGCGCGACCCGCGGTCCCGCAGAAGGAGTCAGTGTTGAGAAGCAGTTCCTCTCGCGGACGCACCTCCCACACGCCGCACCGCCGCACCGCCGCCCTCGCCCTCGCCGGCGTCGCCGCCCTGATCGCCGCCGCCGTGCAGTCCGGCGCGGCCAGCGCCGCCCCGGCGCAGCCGCAGGCCGGCAAGGCCGACCCGGCCCACGCGGCGCTCAGGCTCACCCCCTCGCAGCGCGCCGAGCTGATCCGCCACGCGGACGCCGGCAGAGCCGCCACCGCCCGCCAGATCGGCCTGGGCGGGCAGGAGAAGCTGGTCGTCAAGGACGTCGTCAAGGACGCCGACGGCACGCTGCACACCCGGTACGAGCGGACCTACGCGGGCCTGCCGGTGCTCGGCGGCGACCTGGTCGTGACCACCGCCAAGTCGGGCAAGACCATGGACGTGGTCAAGGCCACGAGCGCGACGGTGAAGGTCGCCGGCCTCACCCCGGCCGTGGCGAAGGCCACGGCGGAGAAGCAGGCCGTGCAGCGGGCGAAGGCCCTCGGCGGGACCAGGTCGGCCGCGGACAGCGTCCGCAAGGTGATCTGGGCGGCGACGGGCAAGCCCGTGCTGGCGTACGAGACGGTCGTCGGCGGCCTCCAGGACGACGGCACCCCCAACCAGCTGCACGTCATCACCGACGCCGCCACGGGCAAGAAGCTCTTCGAGTACCAGGGCATCAAGAACGGCATCGGCAACACCCAGTACAGCGGGCAGGTCACGCTGACCACGACCCAGTCGGGCTCGAACTTCACGCTCACCGACGGGGCGCGCGGCGGCCACAAGACGTACAACCTGAACCACGGCTCCTCCGGCACCGGCACCCTGTTCTCCCAGACCAACGACACCTGGGGCAACGGCACCAACTCCAACGCCGCCACCGCGGGCGCGGACGCCCACTACGGCGCCGCGGTCACGTGGGACTTCTACAAGAACACCTTCGGCCGCAGCGGCATCAAGAACAACGGCGTCGGCGCCTACTCCCGCGTCCACTACGGCAACGCGTACGTGAACGCCTTCTGGGACGACAGCTGCTTCTGCATGACCTACGGTGACGGCACCGGCAACGCCAAGCCGCTGACCGCGATCGACGTCGCGGGCCACGAGATGAGCCACGGCGTCACCGCCAACACCGCGAACCTCAACTACAGCGGTGAGTCCGGCGGCCTGAACGAGGCGACCAGCGACATCATGGGCACCGGCGTGGAGTTCTACGCCAACAACTCCTCCGATGTCGGTGACTACCTCATCGGCGAGAAGATCGACATCAACGGCGACGGCTCCCCGCTGCGCTACATGGACAAGCCCAGCAAGGACGGCGCGTCCAAGGACAGCTGGTACTCGGGCATCGGCGGCGTGGACGTGCACTACTCGTCCGGCCCGGCGAACCACTTCTTCTACCTGCTCAGCGAGGGCAGCGGCACCAAGGTCATCAACGGCGTCAGCTACAACTCGCCCACGGCGGACGGCCTTCCGGTCACCGGCATCGGCCGGGACAAGGCGCTGCAGATCTGGTACCGGGCGCTCACCACCAAGTGGACGTCCACCACCAACTACGCGGGCGCCCGCACCGGCACCCTCGCGGCGGCCGGCGAGCTGTACGGCACCTCCAGCGCCGAGTACAAGGCGGTGCAGGACGCCTGGGCGGGCGTGGCGGTCGGCTCGCGTTCCGGCGGCGGGGGCGGCGGCGGTACGTCGTACGAGAACACCACGCCGGTGGCCGTCCCGGACAACGGGCCGGCCGTCACCTCGAACATCACCGTCTCCGGCCGGACCGGGAACGCGCCGAGCAACCTCCAGGTGGCCGTCGACATCACGCACACCTGGCGGGGTGACCTGGTGATCGACCTCGTCGGCCCGTCGGGCACCGCGTACCGCCTGAAGAACTTCAGCAGTTCCGACTCCGCGGACAACGTGAACGAGACCTACACGGTCAACGCCTCGGCGGAACCGGCCAACGGGACCTGGAAGTTGCGGGTACAGGATCAGGCCACGTACGACACGGGAACGATCAACGGCTGGAAGCTGACATTCCCGTAAACCGCCTCACGCGGGCCCGGAATCACGGCGTCGCCCGAGGGTGGAGCACCCTCGGGCGGCGCCCGTTCACATAGCGGAAACGTTTATCGGACAGTCGATTTTTCGCCAACATCACTTCAGGGTCCTGACATGTACGCGCCCTTGATGTCACTCTCTCTCCACCCGCCGCAGCAGCACAGCAACTTCTCAACCCCCATAGCAGCCGGCCAGTAACCCCACGCTGACCGGACTCCCCACAAGAAGGAGCTTTGAGTGAGCCCCCTCTACGCGCGTCACAAGCGCACCACTCTGGCCGTCGCCACCGCTGTCGCCGCCGGAGCCCTCATCTCCACCGGTGTGACGACCAGCGCCAGCGCCCAGACCCCGGCCGGAGCCGCCGCCGCCAAGCCCCTGGCCGCCGCCCCGACCACGCTGTCCGCCGCTGCCCGCACCACCCTGGTCCGGCAGGCCCAGGCCGGCGCCGCCGACACCGCGCGGCAGATAGGCCTCGGCGCCAAGGAGAAGCTGGTCGTCAAGGACGTCGTCAAGGACGTCGACGGCACCGTCCACACCCGCTACGAGCGCACCTACGGCGGCCTCCCGGTCCTCGGCGGCGACCTGGTCGTGCACACCGCCAAGTCCGGCAGGACCGAGGGCGTGACCAGAGCGACCAAGTCCGCCATCAAGGTGGCCTCGCTCAAGCCGCAGATCACCGCCGCCAAGGCGGAGAAGCAGGCGGTGTCCGCCGCCAGGACCCTCGGCTCCGCCAAGACCACCTCGGACGGCGCCCGCAAGGTGATCTGGGCCGGCTCCGGCAAGCCCGTCCTCGCCTACGAGACGGTCGTCGGCGGTCTCCAGGACGACGGCACCCCCAACCGGCTGCACGTCATCACCGACGCCGCCACGGGCAAGAAGCTCTTCGAGTACCAGGGCATCGAGAACGCGACCGGCACCGGCAAGACGCTGTACTCCGGCACGGTCAGCCTCAACACCGTGCAGTCGGGCTCGACCTACCAGCTCACCGACAGCGCGCGGGGCAACCACAAGACCTACAACCTGGCCCGCAGGACGTCCGGCACGGGCACCCTGGTGGCCAGCTCGAGCAACGTCTTCGGCACCGGCACCGCCTCCAGCTCCTCCTCCGACCAGACCGCGGCCGCGGACGCCGCCTACGGCGCGGCGGAGACCTGGGACTTCTACAAGAGCACCTTCGGCCGCAGCGGCATCAAGAACAACGGCGTCGGCGCCTACTCCCGCGTCCACTACGGCAACGCGTACGTGAACGCCTTCTGGGACGACAGCTGCTTCTGCATGACGTACGGCGACGGCTCCGGCAACGTCGACCCGCTGACCTCGCTGGACGTGGCCGGCCACGAGATGAGCCACGGCGTCACCGCCAACACCGCGGGCCTCAACTACTCGGGCGAGTCCGGCGGCCTGAACGAGGCGACCAGCGACATCTTCGGCACCGGCGTGGAGTTCTTCGCCAACAACGCGTCCGACAAGGGCGACTACCTCATCGGCGAGAAGATCGACATCAACGGCGACGGTACCCCGCTGCGCTACATGGACAAGCCCAGCAAGGACGGCGGCTCGGCGGACTCCTGGTCCTCCTCCGTCGGCAACCTGGACGTCCACTACTCGTCCGGTGTCGCCAACCACTTCTTCTACCTGCTGTCCGAGGGCAGCGGCGCGAAGACGATCAACGGCGTGTCGTACAACTCCCCGACGTCCAACGGCTCCACGGTCACCGGCATCGGCCGGGACAAGGCGCTGCAGATCTGGTACAAGGCGCTGACGACGTACTTCACGTCGACGACCAACTACAAGTCGGCCCGCGCCGGCACCCTGTCGGCGGCGTCGGCCCTGTACGGCTCCACCAGCGCCGAGTACAAGGCGGTGGCGGCGGCCTGGTCGGCGGTCAACGTCAACTAGGGTCTTCCGGCCGGACCAGGCCGGACCAGGCATCGGGCGGCACCCGGGAGGACGACCCCCCGGGTGCCGCCCTACGCTTGGGACCCATGTCCTCGGCGCCCTTCACCTATGAGCCGGTCGGTGCGACCCGCGACGACCCGACCTTCTGCCCGCCCGGCTTCCACCCCATGCTCGTCCGCACCCGGCTCGGCGAGGGCCGGGAGGTGTTCCAGCGGGCCGCCGAGGCGGTCCTGAGCTGGGAGATGCACCGCGCGCTGGGCGTCGGTATCGATGCCACGGCCGACCGCGCGGCCCCCGGAGTCGATGTCACGGTCACCCTGGCCGGCGTCGTCAAGGCCCCCTGCCGCATCATCTGGACGGTGGAGGAACCCCGGCACGCCGGCTGGGCCTACGGCACCCTCGAAGGCCACCCCGAGTGCGGCGAGGAGGCCTTCGTGGTCGACCGGACCGGCGACGGCACGGTCTGGCTGACCGTCGCGGCGTTCAGCAGGGCGGCCAAGTGGTACGCCCGCGCGGGCGGCCCGGCGACCCGGGGGCTGCAGCACGCCTACGCGCGCCGGTGCGGGGTGGTCCTGCGCAGACTCTGCGCGGACGTGACGGAAGCCTGAACCGGCGCGCCCGTGCCCCGGCCGGGCCGGCCCCCGTCCGTGCCGTGAGCGGTGCGGGACCCCCGGACCCGGGGATCCCGCACGCCACACGTCACCTCAGCAGCATCCCCGCCCCCTCCACCACCTCCTGCGACGGCACCGCCAGCACGCCCAGTTCCGCGCCGGAGGCGAGGAGGGGGTGGGTGGGAAGGATGCGGACCGTGTAGCCGTAGGGGCCGGTGCGGTCCAGGGAGAGGGGGCCCTCGTACAGCAGGCGGCCGTCCAGGTCGGGGGCGCCGGCCGGCTTCAGCGGGACGATCGCGGCGTCGGTGATGCGGTCCTCCGCGTCCACCCGGCCGGACACCGCCTGCACCTCCACGTCGTCCGGGCTCAGCTCGCCCAGGTCCACCCGGACCCGCAGCCCCACCGTGCTGCCCAGCTCCGCCGTGGCCGTCGTCGCCGTCGTCTCGACGTGGTCGACGCTCACCCCCGGCCAGGCGCCCCGCACCCGGGCCTTCCACCGGGCCAGGTCCCGGGCGGTGTCCGGGGTCAGCGCGCGGTGCGCCTGGGCGGCGGGGGCGTAGAGCCGGTCGACGTACTCGCGGACCATACGGCCGGCCAGCACCTTCGGGCCGAGCAGCGACAGGGTCTGGCGGACCATCGCGATCCAGCGGTCGGGCAGCCCGGCCCGCCCGCGCTCGTAGAAGCGCGGCGCGATCCGCTGTTCGAGGAGGTCGTACAGGGCCGCCGCCTCGATGTCGTCGCGCCGGTCGGCGTCCGTGCCCGCCCCGTCCGCGGTCGGGATGGCCCAGCCGAAGTCCGGCTGGAACCATTCGTCCCACCAGCCGTCCAGCACCGAGAGGTTGAGGCAGCCGTTGAGGGCGGCCTTCATCCCGCTCGTGCCGCACGCCTCCAGGGGCCGCAGCGGGTTGTTCAGCCAGATGTCACAGCCGGGATAGAGCTTCTGCGCCATCGCCATGCCGTAGTCGGGCAGGAAGACGATCCGGTGCCGCACCCGCGGGTCGTCGGCGAACCGGACCAGCTCCTGCACCAGCCGCTTGCCGCCGTCGTCCGCGGGGTGCGCCTTGCCCGCGACCACGATCTGCACGGGGTGGTCGGGATGCAGCAGCATTTCCATCAGACGGTCGCGGTCGCGCAGCATCAGCGTCAGCCGCTTGTACGACGGCACCCGGCGCGCGAACCCGATCGTCAGCACGTCCGGGTCCAGGACCCCGTCGATCCAGCCCAACTCGGCGTTCCCGGCGCCGCGTTGCCGCCAGGACACGCGCAGCCGCTCGCGCACCTCCAGCACCAGCTGCTCGCGCAGCGTACGGCGCAGCTCCCAGATCTCCTGGTCCGGGATGTCCGCGACCGAGTCCCAGCGCTCGGAACCGCCGACGGCCAGCGCGTCCTCGGCCCGCTGGGCGCCGATCTGCCGGGCGCCGAGCCGGAGCACCTCCGGCGCCACCCAGGTCGGCGCGTGCACCCCGTTGGTCACCGAGGTGATCGGCACCTCCTCGGCGTCGAATCCCGGCCACAGGCCCGCGAACATGCCCCGGCTGACCTGCCCGTGCAGCAGGGACACCCCGTTGGCCCGCTGGGCCAGCCGCAGCCCCATCACGGCCATGTTGAACAGGTTCGGCTCGCCGCCCGGGTAGGTCTCCATGCCCAGCGCGAGGATCCGCTGCACGTCGATGCCCGGCAGTTCGGCGTCCGGGCCGAAGTGCCGGCCGACCAGCTCCCGGTCGAAGCGGTCGATGCCGGCCGGGACCGGCGTGTGCGTGGTGAACACCGTCCCGCCCCGCACGGCCTCCAGCGCGGAGTCGAAGTCCATGCCGTCGGCGGACAGTTCGGCGATCCGCTCCAGGCCGAGGAACCCGGCGTGCCCCTCGTTGGTGTGGAAGACCTCCGGCACCGGGTGCCCGGTGAGCCGGCAGTACGTCCGTACGGCCCGCACACCTCCTATGCCGAGCAGCATCTCCTGGAGCAGCCGGTGCTCGCTGCCGCCGCCGTAGAGCCGGTCGGTCACCCCGCGTTCGCCGAGGTCGTTCTCCTCCACGTCGGAGTCGAGCAGCAGCAGGGGCACCCGGCCCACCTGCGCCAGCCAGATCCGGGCGCGCAGCGCCCTGCCGCCGGGCAGCGCGAGGGACACCTGGGCCGGGGTGCCGTCGGGCTCGTCCAGCTGGGTGAGCGGCAGCTCGTTGGGGTCGAGGACCGGGTAGTGCTCCTGCTGCCAGCCGTCCCGGGAGAGGGTCTGCCGGAAGTACCCGTGCCGGTACAGAAGACCGACCCCGATCAGGGGCACCCCGAGGTCGCTGGCCGCCTTCAGGTGGTCGCCGGCGAGGATGCCGAGGCCGCCGGAGTACTGCGGGAGCGCGGCCGTGATGCCGAACTCCGGGGAGAAGTAGGCGACTGCGGCGGGCAGGCCGTCGGACTGGGCCTGGTACCAGCGGTCGCCGGTCAGATAGTCGTCGAGATCGTCGGCGGCGGCGGTGAGGCGGCGCAGGAACCGCCGGTCCCCGGCCAGCTCGGCCAGCCGGGCCGGACGCACGCTGCCCAGCAGCCGTACCGGGTCGCCGCCGGCCGCGGCCCATGCCTCGGCGTCGACGGACTGGAACAGATCACGTGTTTCCGCATGCCAGGACCAGCGCAGATTGCGCGCCAGGTCGCTGAGCGGCCGGAGGGGGTCGGGGAGAACGGGACGGACGGTGAACCGGCGGATCGCCTTCACATTCCTACCTCGGGACGCGTTGCGGTGAGACGCACCGAGCTGTACGTCTCGTCGTCACCTTCGACGGTAGTGGTTACCGCACGGTCGGTGGGGACGTACCGGCCGGGTGTCGGGGAGGCGTCAACACCCGGACACCGGGCACCTGGAGAAAGGGACCGGTCTTGTGCGTAGACATACGCGTGAGTAGTTAACAAAGTGCCGGATTGCCCACCCGAACCGGGTGGGAAGGCTCCTCCGGTACACACCCCACGGCAGCACCACAGCACGTCCGCAGGACCCACCTCCCCATATCCATCCGCCCACACCCACGTTGAAGCGGACAGGAGCGGTCATGCCCGCCACGCACCACTCGTCAGCACCCCAGACAAGCAGCAGGAACAAGGCAGCAGGAACGAAGACGACGGGCAGGAAGGGTGTGCCGCCGACCGGCGCCGCCCCTCCGCCCGCCGCCGGCCCGCCCGGCGCCGGGGAGCGGTCCTCCCCGGACGCGGCCACCACCACGGGCCGCATCCCCGTCCTCGACGTACGCCCCGTGGTCCAGCACGGCCGCAGGCCCGCCAAGGCCGTGACCGGGGAGTCCTTCGAGGTGTCGGCCACCGTGTTCCGGGAGGGCCATGACGCCGTCGCGGCGAACGTGGTGCTGCGGGACCCGGCGGGCAGGGCCGGCCCCTGGACGCCGATGCGGGAACTCGCCCCGGGCACCGACCGCTGGGGCGCCACCGTCACCGCGGGTGAACCCGGCCGCTGGACCTACACGGTGGAGGCATGGTCGGACCCGCTCGCCACCTGGCGGCACCACGCCCGGATCAAGATCCCGGCCGGGATCGACAGCGATCTGGTCCTGGCGGAGGGCGCACAGCTGTACGAGCGTGCCGCCGCCGGAGTCCCGGAAGCGGAGCGGCAGCGCGTCCTGGACGCGGTGGCGGCCCTGCGGGACGAGAGCCGGCCGCCCTCCTGGCGCCTGGCGGCGGCGCTGTCGCCGGAGGTGGGGGCGGTGCTGGCCCGTCATCCGCTGCGGGAG
>NZ_JBEZBT010000036.1:0-83746 GCF_040647235.1 Streptomyces sp. NPDC042638 | reverse complement strand
GTCAGCAGGTCGTCCACCTGCGCCTCGCCGACCCGGTAGCGCCGCGCGATCTCCCGCCGCGGCGCGCCGGGACCCCCGAGGCGACGGCCCTGGAGGAGGCGGTCCGCCGCATCCGGCTGCTCGACGACCGGCACGGCGCGGACGGCCTGTACCGGCGCGCGGCGGCTCCGCTGCGCGCGGCCTACGCGCTGCTCGACGCCGGCGCGACCCGGCAGACCACCGCCGACCGGCTGCACTCGGGCGCCGGTGAACTCGCCATCTCCGTCGGCTGGCTGGCCCACGACTCCGGCCGCTTCGACGACGCGCGTTCGCACTACGCGGAGGCGCTGGCCACCGCGCGGGTGACCGGGGACCCGGGGCTGGAGGCGCACGCCTTCTGCAACACCGCGTTCCTCGCCCGGGACGCGGGGCGCCCCCGGGAGGCGGTCCGGGCCGCGCAGGCCGCGCAGCGCGCCGCCCAGCCGCTCGGCTCCGACCGGCTGATGTCCCTGCTGGCGCTGCGCGAGGCGGGCGGCTGGGCGGGGCTCGCCGACCGCACCGCCTGCGAGCAGGCACTGGTCCGCGCGCAGACCCTCTTCGCGCGGGGCGGCTCGGACGCCGACCCCGAGTGGATGAGCTTCTACGGCGAGGCGGAGCTGGAGGGGCTCGAGGCGCAGTGCTGGTCCACGCTGGGTGACTGGCGCCGGGCGTCCCGGCACGCGCGGCGGGCGGCGCGTCTGCAGGACCCGCACTTCACCCGCAACATCGCTCTCTACACCGCCGAACTGGCCGACGACCTCGCCCGCGAGGGCCGTCCCGACGAGGCGGCGGAGGCGGGGCTGCGGGTGCTGTCCCTGCTGGACCTGGTCCAGTCCTCGCGCATCCAGAGCATGCTGGCCGGCACGGCGAGGGTGCTGCTGCCGCACCGGCGGGCGTCGGGGGTGTCGGAGTTCCTGGACCGGCACGCCTCCACACCGCGTTCCGGGACGACCTAGCGGGAGGCGGGCGGACCCCGGCCCGGCCGGTCACCCCGCCAAGTGCCCCACGTCGTTCCAGCTCTCGATCGCCGGTTCGCCGTAGGCCCAGCCCAGCACGGACAGGGACGTCGGGTTCAGCCGGATGCGGGCCGCGAAGTCCAGCGGCAGCCCCAGCCACCGCGCGCCGATGGACCGCAGGATGTGCCCGTGGGCGAAGACCAGGACGTCACGGTCGGCCGAGCGGGCCCACGCCACCACCTCGTCCGCGCGCGCGGCGACCTCGGCGGGGGTCTCGCCCCCGGGGACCCCGTCCCGCCAGATCAGCCAGCCCGGCCGGACCGCCTGGATCTCGGCCGGAGTCATCCCCTCGTACGCCCCGTAGTCCCACTCCATCAGCGTGTCCCAGCACTCGGCACGCTCACCGAACCCGGCGAGTTCGCACGTCTCACGCGCGCGTGAGAGCGGGCTGGTACGCACTTCCGCGCCCGCCAGCCCGTCCAGCGGAGGCCGGTGCAGCCGCTCCCCGAGCAGCTTGGCCCCGCGCCGCCCCTCCTCCAGCAGCGGCACGTCGGTCCTGCCCGTGTGCTTGCCGGACAGCGACCATGCCGTCTGTCCGTGGCGGGCCAGCAGGATGCGCGGTGCCATGAGAGACCTCTCCGGGACGGTGACGTCACCTGGACGCCACGGAAACGACAACTGGATGCGGTTCCTCCATCATCGCGCACACCCCTGCCAGGCAACCCTGCGGGCGGTCCCGGCGTCTTCGAGGGCTGAGCGCGCGCCAGGTGTGACCGGCGCGCCCTCATCGGTGTCGTAGGGACGCCGTAAAGTGGCACGGTCGCCCGCCGGGGCGCACCGCACAGCAGAAGGGGGAGGGCGATCGGATTGCCGCAGACCGAGACACCGGGCACCGAGGCGGCCCCACGACCCCGGCTGCGCTGGTGGACCGAGCTGCCGCTGATCCTGCTGGTCTACGGCTGCTACTCGGCCGGACGGCTCCTCGCGCGCGGTGACGTCACCAGCGCCGTCGACCACGGCCTGACGATCCTGCGCATCGAGAAGGCACTGCACCTCAACGCCGAGCACCCGCTGAACCGGCTGTTCACGCGGGAGTCCTGGCTCGGGGTCCCGGCCGACTTCTGGTACGCCTCGCTGCACTACCTGGTCACGCCCGCCATCCTGGTCTGGCTGTTCCACGCGCGTGCCCGGCACTACCGGGCGGCCCGCACCTGGCTGATGACGTCCACCTTCATGGGCCTGATCGGCTTCACCCTGCTTCCCACCTGCCCGCCCCGCCTGCTCTCGGCCGGGCACGGCTTCGTCGACACGATGGCGCAGTACAGCTCGTACGGCTGGTGGGGCGGCGAGGCCAGCGCCCCGCGCGGCATGGGCGGCATGACCAACCAGTACGCGGCGATGCCGAGCCTGCACGTGGGCTGGGCGCTGTGGTGCGGTGTGATGCTGTGGCGGTACGGCGGAACGCGCGTGACGAAGACCCTCGGCGTCCTCTACCCGCTGGTGACCGCGCTCGTGGTCATGGGCACCGCCAACCACTACTTCCTGGACGCGGTCGCCGGCGTCGCCGTCATGGGCGTCGGTTTCCTGCTGGCGCCGCGTGTGATGCGGGCCGCCGGCCTGGTCCGGGCCCGGCTGCCGCGCCGCACCGCACCGGTCGCGGAGGGCACGGGTTCCCCGATTGTCAGTGCCGGATGCCAGACTTCCGCGGGTGAGCGAATTCCACGGCAGCGAGCGTCGCAGCTCGACACCGCGGCCGGACCGGACGCCTCCCCCAGCGACGCGGGAGAAGGGGCTCCGGCACCGGCTCGCTGAGCTGCGCGGTCCCGACGTACCCGCCAAGTCCCTGGACGCGCGCGCCCTCGCGGCGCTCGCCGCCAACCCCGGGTGCGCCCGGCGGGCGGTCCTGGACGGCGCCGGGGTGGACAAGGCCCGGCTGGCCACCGCGCTGGGCGCGCCGTCCGGCTTCGGGCAGTCCCAGTTCGCGCTGACCCGGGGCAACGCGTTCGAGGCGCGGGTGAAGGCGGACGGCGGCGCGGAGCTGCTGCGGCTGGTGCACGCCCGCCTGGACCCGGGTGCCGCGGTGCCGGAAGGCGCCGCCGTACCCGACCTCACCGCCCAGGGCCCCGAGGGGCGTACGGCCCGTACGGCGCTGGCGCTGCGCGAGGCCGTGCGGTCCGGCGGCTGGACGCTGCTGGACCACCCGATGCTCGCCCTGGACGTGGCGGGTTCGCCGGCCTTCCTGGAGCCGGACGCGGTGGTGGTGCACCCCGACGGCGGCTGGTCGGTGGTGGAGATCAAGTCCTTCCCGATGGTGGACGGCTCCGCGGACCCGGCGAAGGTGGGCGCGGCGGCCCGGCAGGCGGCGGTGTACGTGCTGGCGCTGGAGGAGGTCGCCGCGCGGCTCGAACCGGCCCCGCGCGTGCACCACCGGGTGCTGCTGGTGTGCCCCAGGGACTTCTCCAACCTGGCCGCGGGCTGCGCCGTGGACATCCGCAAGCAGCGCGCGGTCACCGCACGCCAGCTGGCCCGGCTGACCCGTATCGAGGAGCTCGCCGGTGCGCTGCCCGAGGGCACGTGCTTCGCGCCCGACCGGCCCGCCGAGGAGCTGACGGCGGCCGTGGAGGCGGTTCCGGCGACATACGCGCCGGAGTGCCTGTCCGCGTGCGAACTGGCCTTCCACTGCCGGGAGCGGGCCCGCGCGGCCGGCGCGGTCACCCGCCTCGGCCGGCCCCTGCGGGCCGAACTGGGCGGTCTGGCCACGGTCGGGGAGGTCCTCGCGGCGGCCCGCGGCGAGTCCGGCGACCCGGACGACCCGGTGGTGGCCGCGCTGCGCCGGGCGGCGGCCCTGCGCGCGGAAGCCCTCCGGGAGGCCGCGGAGGCCGCTGAAGCCCTCCGGGATGCCGGGGAGGCTTCGGCCCCGGCGGCCGCGGACCGCACGGTGGTGACCGCGTGTCCCTGATCACCGCCCTCGCCCGGCTGGAGGCCGTCGGCAGTGGCCGGGCGCAGCCGGCCGCGACCGTCCGGCACCGGCACCTGTCCGACCGTCCCCTGGTGTTCGTGCCGCTGATCACCGCCGGTGAGACCGGTGCCCCGCTCGGCGCGCTGGTCGGCACCGACCGGGACGCGCCCCGGCTGCTGGTCGTACCGCAGCCCCGGGACCGCGATCTGCGCTTCACGTTCCTCGCGGAGCTGGCCGACGTCGTCCTGCCGTACATCGACGCGTACGCCGGGTCCGTGGAGGCGGCCGAGCGCACCGAGACCGACCCCGAGACCGGCAAGCGGGTCAAGGTGGAGGCCGAGCTGTGCGCGGACGCGCCCCAGCTGATCGTGCCGAGCCGCTCCGGTCTGGACTTCGTACGGCTGCTGGGCCGCTCGATGCGGTTCCGGCGCACCGCCGAACAGGACCCCGACGCGCCCTATCCGGCGCCGCCCCGGGTGCCGTTGCTCGGCCGCTGGCTGACCCACTACGGCGAGCGGGCCCGGGTCCCGGGCTCCTCGCTGCTGCTCGCGCTGACCGAGGTGCTGTCCCGGCACTGGGCGACCGGCCAGTCCGGGCTGGAGGACCAGCATCTGGGCGCGCTGCTCGCCTGGATCGACCCGCCCGAGGGGCTCGGCGGCGCCGAGGCCGCCCGCCGGGCCGAGCTGGCGCGGGACACGGCCGGGCAGCTGCTGTGCCCGCCGGCCGGTCCCGCCACCGACCCGGCGTTCGACAACAAGCTGCTGGCTCCGGCGATCGAGCGCTACGACCGCGCGCGTACGGCCCTGGCGGCCGCCGAGGACCCGCTGGAGGCCGACGGGCGGCTGGCCGCGCTCACCGTGGCCGAACGGGACGTCCGCGACCTCGTCGAGAGCCGTACCCGGCCCACCTGGGACGCGGTGTGGCGGGGCCTGGACCTGCTGCGGGGGTTGCCGGCCGGAGGGCACGTGGAGGGACGCTGGACCCGGGACCGCTGGTCGTTCACCGGGCACCGGGACCGGGTGCTGGCCGGCGAGCCGCCGCAGCCGCGCCGGGACGACGCGGTGACGGCGGCGAACAAGCTGGCCACGCGCGAGCGCGAGCAGGCCCGCCTGGAGGCGCAGGAGGCGCTGGACGATCCGCTGGTGATGGCGGGGCGGCGGCTGGCCGGGGAGGCGTTCGCGGGCGAGGTGACCGATGTCGTGATGGCGTACAGCGAGGGCAGGCGGCCGAGCCCGCGCCCGCTGGTGACGGTCCGCACGGAGGACCGGCCGCATCTGGCGGAGCGGGTGAAGGTGTACCGCTCGCTGAACGGCAGGCCGCAGGCGGCGGAGTTCGTCGGACACGAGGGCGACGGCCTGCTGGTGCTGCGGATCCTGGACAAGATGGGCCGCGGCAAGGAGCCCGAGCCGGGGTCGGTGCCGGAGAAGGGCGACCGGGTGTGCTGCACGCTCTTCGAGCACGAGCAGCGCGGCGGAGCGAAGCTGCCCGACCCGGAGGAGACCCCGTGGACGCACGGCGGCCCGCCGGGCGAGCCCGCGCCGGAGGCACCCGACAGCGTGACCGAGGAGGACGTGCTGTGACGACCGTCGACTTCGATCCCGGAGCCGCGGCCGGCCGCGCGACCGACGCGATCCTCCACGACACGCTGCACGGCACCGAGCGGGGCGTGGTGGTGGACTCGCCGCCGGGCGCGGGCAAGTCGACCCTGGTGGTCCGCGCGGCCCTGGAACTCGCCGGCGCCGGACGCCCGCTGATGGTGGTGGCCCAGACGAACGCCCAGGTCGACGACCTGGTCCTGCGCCTGGCCGAGAAGGACCCGGAGCTGCCCGTCGGCCGCCTGCACAGCAGTGACGCCGACGCGTACGACAAGGCGCTGGACGAACTGCCGCAGGTCCGCACGTCGGCGAAGGCGGCCGACCTGAACGGCCTGCCGGTCGTCCTGTCCACCGCCGCGAAGTGGGCGCACGTCACGGTGGACGAGCCCTGGCGGCACGCGATCGTGGACGAGGCGTACCAGATGCGCTCGGACTCCCTGCTCGCCGTGGCGGGCCTGTTCGAGCGGGCGCTGTTCGTGGGCGACCCCGGGCAGCTGGACCCGTTCGCGATCGTGGGCAGCGAACAGTGGGCGGGCCTGTCGTACGACCCCTCGGCCTCGGCGGTCACCACCCTGCTGGCCCACAACCCGGATCTGCCCCAGCACCGCCTGCCGGTCTCCTGGCGGCTGCCGGCCTCCGCGGCCCCGCTGGTCTCGGCCGCCTTCTACCCCTACACCCCGTTCCGCAGCGGCACGGGGCCCGGCGACCGCCGCCTGACCTTCGCCGTGCCCTCCGACGGCTCCGGCCCGGACCGGGTGATCGACGAGGCCGCGGAGTCCGGCTGGGGCCTGCTGGAGCTGCCCGCCCGGCACACCCCGCGCACGGATCCGGAGGCGGTCCGGGCGGTGGCCGCGGTGGTCCGCCGCCTGCTGGACCGGGGCGGCGCGGCGACCTCCGAGCGCTCCCCCGATCCCGCCCCCCTGACCGCCGCCCGCATCGCGGTGGGTACGGCCCACCGCGACCAGGCGGCGGCGGTCCGCGCGGCCCTGGCCGGGCTGGGCGTGCCCGACGTCACGGTCGACACCGCGAACCGCCTCCAGGGCCGTGAGTACGACGTGACGGTCGTCCTGCACCCGCTCTCCGGCCGCCCCGACGCCACCGCCTTCCACCTGGAGACCGGCCGCCTGTGCGTCCTCGCCTCCCGCCACCGCCACGCGTGCATCGTGATCTGCCGCGCCGGCGTGACCGACCTCCTGGACGACTACCCCTCCACGGAACCGGTCCAGCTGGGCACGCTGGTGAAGTTCCCGGACGGCTGGGAGGCCAACCACGCGGTCCTCTCACACCTGGGCGAACACCGGGTGGCCTGGCGTCCCTGAGCTGGGGATTCCTCGCCCGCTGACGCTGACCAGCCCGCGAGCATCAAGATCGTTCATGCCGGATCGGGAATATTCCGGAGTCGGCATGGACGAGGCGCGGTGTGCTCCGTAGCGTCGTCGGGCAGGGGCCCCAACCGGGGCCGGACGCGAGGGGGCGCCATGTCGCGGAGCGATCTGACGCGGCTGACGGGCAGCTTCAACGGGCCTGACTGTGACGACGACGACTGCCCGAACGTCTACCGCACGGCCAGTGGCTCCATCGTGGTCCAGGGGGACCTGTCCAGCGCCTTCCAGCCACCGGAAGGTGAGGCTCTGGTGGAGATCCCTGAGGCGGTTCTCAGGGAGGCTGTACGTGCTCTTGGATGGTGACGAGTGGCGGAGGACGTTCGACGCGTACGAGCGTGAGGCATGGCGCTTCGAGGCCCAGCCCGCCTACACCATGCCCAAGGAGACTGAGAACGTCGCCCGCTTCCTTCGCGGGGAGCCGAAGCCTGTGGACCACAACGCGCGATGGCACAAGCGCGTACAGGGCTTCGTGACGTCGGGACGCACCATCGGGCGAGTGCGGATCGTTCGGCAGCCACTTACGGATTACCAGCGGTACCAATTCACTTGGGGAATTCCCGGAAACATCGAAGCCGGGGAAGACATCCGCATCCTGGACGTGACGAAAAACGACTTCGGGCTCCCCCTGTCGGGTACCGACTGGTGGATGTTCGATGAGTCAAGAATCGTCCATTTGAATTATCGGCCGGACGGTACGCAAATTAACCGTGAGCTGCTTACGGGCGACATTGCTCCTTATCTGGAGTGGAAGCGGATCGCTCTGACACACTCCGTACCGTTCGCCGAGTATGTGAAAGAATCTGAGTGACATTCGAGCCTGAACAGCCAGGTCAGTCCAGGACCGACCTGGCGGAAAAACTCCGCGAGTTGCGTAAGCGGGCCGGCCTCACAGGGGACCGGCTCGCTCGGCGTTGCAACATGTCTCAGAGTCAGATCAGTAAGTTCGAGACAGGCAAGAAAACGCCGAAGCTCACCGATGTCGAACGTATCCTTCAGGCGCTTGACGCTCCTCCCGAAGTCGTAGCGGAGATTACGACCCTCGCACGCATAGCAAATACTGAGTGGCAGGACAAGCGCTCTTCCTGGCGGCGTGGCATGGAGAAGCGTCAGACGGAATTGGCTTCGCTGGAGGCCGAGGCCACGGAGTTGCGCTACTTCCTCCCGTCCATGATGACGGGCCTGTTGGCCACCCCCGAATTCATTCGCGCCAGCCTGAGCCACACCCCTGGCGATCCCTCCAAGACAGTGGCACGCAAACTAGAGCGTCAGACGGTTCTGTACGACATGTCGAAGTCGTTTACCTTCCTGCTCACCGAACAGGCCGCAAGATGGGCTATCGTTCCGCCCCCAGCCATGGCCATGCAGATTGACCGTCTCATATCACTGTCTCGCCTGCCGAATCTTCGTATCGGTGTCATCCCCACAGGGACCGAGATGCCGCGCGGGCCTATGAACACGTTCACGGTCTACGACGGCCGGCTAGCCACGGTGGAAAACTTCACAGGTCGAATGGTTTTTCGGGATGCTCGTGACGTCTCCGAGTACCTCGCCGTGTTTGCACTCTTCGAACGCCATGCACGCTTCGATGAAGAAGCAAGGATTCTGCTTCAGCGATGGGCAGAGGCCTACCGGTGATCTTCAGTCCAGAACGGGAATAATGTTCGGTGAATCCCTCCGCCTGGTAGATCATGGATAGGTCATAAGGCCGGGGAGGATTGATGACGGGTACACAGAAGCCCCAGGGGTACGTATTGACGGAACCGCCCGCGGAACCGAAAGCCGTGCCAGGGTGCGGCACATGTCTCAGCTTTTGCGTGAGCCGGGACAATGCTCGATCCACAGGCGACTACAGCGCCGTATCTGATGCGAACGTGAAACTGCGTCAGCACCAGGCGGAGGCACACTGCTCGTGAGCCGGAACGCGTACGCGAAACTCTTCGCTGAACGGCCTCTGATGACGCTTCGGGTGTCGCGCGACTCCGGGCGGACTTGGGGTTCCGAACAGGCCGTGTTCGGTACGGATGATCTCCCACCGCTGATGACTGAGGCGTGGCCGCCGTGCGAGTGCGCGCGGTGCGCCGAGCCCAACAAGCGTTCCAACCGCTGAAGAAGCGGCCGGAGGAGCTGGACGCGGCCGGTATCGACCCGGCGCGCTTCGGCCTGAACGTCTGATCCTCCCCCTCCCGTCAGCCGAGCCGGGTCCGTCCCCCGTCCCTGGGTCCGGCCCGGCCGGCACCACTCGGTCCCCCTGGACGAACACCGGGTGGCCTGGCGGGCCTGACCTCCCCTGGCGCATCTGGGCGAGCACCGGGTCCCGTGGTGGCGGCGAACATGTCACGGAATAAACGGGGACTCCCTCCTGTTAGTGCTCCGAGGACCCAGCGTGCTCGGAACAGGAGGCCATACCGTGGCGGCAGACGAGGCAGACGAGATCCGGGGCAGTGTGCGCGGGAGCGCCCCCGTTCCGCTCTCCGTACTGGATCTGGTGACCGTCGGCGCGGGCAGTACCGCCACCGACGCCCTGCGCACCAGCGTCGCGCTCGCCCGGCTGGCGGAGTCCCGCGGCTTCCACCGGTACTGGGTCGCCGAGCACCACTCCATGCCCGGCGTGGCCTCCTCGTCCCCCGCCGTGATCCTCGCCCACCTGGCCGCCCACACCGGCCGCATCCGGCTCGGCTCGGGCGGTGTGATGCTGCCCAACCACGCCCCGCTGGTGATCGCCGAACAGTTCGGCACGCTGGAGGCGCTGGCCCCGGGGCGGATCGACCTCGGCCTCGGGCGGGCGCCGGGCACGGACGGGGCCACGGCCGCGGCGCTGCGCCGCAGCGAGACCCTGAACGAGGGTGCCGACGACTTCCCGCAGCAGCTCGCCGAGCTGACCCGGTTCCTGGACGACGACTTCCCGGACGGGCATCCCTACGGGCGGATCCACGCGATCCCGGGGCCGGTGCAGGGCAGCAGCCCGGGCGGTGTGCAGTCCCCGCACCGCCCGCCGGTCTGGCTGCTCGGCTCCTCCGGATTCAGCGCCCGGCTGGCCGGCCTGCTCGGCCTGCCGTTCGCCTTCGCGCACCACTTCTCCGCGCAGAACACCATCCCGGCCCTGGACCTGTACCGGCAGACCTTCCGTCCCTCCGCGGTCCTCGACGAGCCGTACGCCCTCATCGGCGTCTCCGCGCTGGCCACGGACGACGAGCGGGAGGCCCGTCGGCAGACCCGGGCGATGGCGCTGAACATGATCCGGCTGCGGACCGGCCGTCCGGGCCTGTTCCCCGACCCGGAGGAGGCCGAGCGGCACGAGTTCAGCCCGATGGAGGAGGAGTTCGCCGCCTCCTGGACGGGCAACATCGTGCACGGCACGGCCGACGAGGTCCGCTCCGGCCTGGACGACCTGCGCAAGCGCACGGGCGCCGACGAGCTGATGCTCACCTCGCACGCGCACCGCGGCGGGCTGCGGCTGCGTTCCTACGAGTTGATCGCGGACGCCTACGGGTTGCCGACCGCGTAGGTCTGCGTCCCGAGCAGCAGCTCGGAGATACGATCCGGCGGCACCGGACGGGAGTACAGCCAGCCCTGCCCGGTGTCGCAGCCGATCCGGCGCAGCCGGGTGGCCTGCGCCGAGGTCTCCACGCACTCCGCGGTGACCGTCAGGCCGAGCCGGTGGGCGAGCTGGATCATCGCCTCCACGATGACCTCGTCGGCGGGATTGGCCATGCCCCCCTTGGCGGCCTCCTCGTACTGGAAGCCCCGGACGAAGGAGCCGTCCAGCTTCAGCGTGGAGACCGGCAGGCGGCTGAGATAGGCGAGGTTGGAGTAGCCGGTGCCGAAGTCGTCGATGGCGATGCGCACACCCATGTCGCTGAGGGCCTGCAGGGCCTGGATCGGGCGGCCCGCGGAGCCCATCACCGCCGACTCGGTCAGCTCCAGCTGGAGCAGGTGCGGGGCGAGCCCGGTCTCGGCGAGGATCTCCGCGACGTCGGCCACCAGGTCCGAGTCCCACACCTGCCGTACGGCCACGTTCACGCTGACGAAGATGGGCGGCTCGCCGGGACGGTCCAGCTGCCAGCGGCGGGCCTGGCGGCAGGCGGTGGCGAGCGCCCAGCGGCCGAGCTGCACGATCGAGCCGTCCTCCTCGGCCAGTCCGATGAACCGATTCGGCGTCAGTGTGCCGAACTGCGGGTGGTGCCAGCGGATCAGGGCCTCCACGCCGTTGAGCCGGCCGTCCTCCATGGCCACCAGCGGCTGGTACTCCAGGGCGAACTCCCCGCGTTCGATGGCGGGCCGGAGCATGGAGGACAGGGCCTGACGGGTCATGCGGTGCGCGTTGCGCTCGGGATCGAACAGGGTCCAGCGGCCCTTGCCGTCGGCCTTGGCCCAGTACAGGGTCGTATCGGCCGCCTGCATCAGGCCCGTGGCCGTCGTACCGGCCGCGTGCCGCTCGACGACGCCGATGGACGCGGTCAGCGACAGCCGCTGCCCGGCCAGGTCGAAGGGTTCCTCCAGCGCCTTCAGCGCGGACTCGGCAAGGTCGGCGAGCTGTTCGGTGCCGGTGGAGTCCTCCACCAGCAGGGCGAACTCGTCCCCGCCGAGCCGGGCCACCAGGGGCGTGGCGGCGCGGGCGTACCCGCTCTGGTCGGCGACCCGGGTCAGGCGTTCGGCCACGGCCGCGAGGAGGCGGTCGCCGAAGCGGTGGCCCAGGGTGTCGTTGACGGCCTTGAAGCCGTCGACGTCCAGGTAGCACAGGCCGATCCGGCCGGTGCCGCTCTGCTCGTACGACTCCGCCTCCAGCGCGGCCGTGAGCCGCTCGAAGAACAGTGTGCGGTTGGGCAGCCGGGTCACCGGATCGTGCATCTGCAAGTGCCGCAGCTGTGCCTGGAGTTCGCGGCGGGCGCTGATGTCGGCGACCGACAGCAGGACGCCGGGCTCGGCGCCGGCCAGCGGGGCGATGGTGACCTGCACCCAGATGGCGTGCCCCTCGGGGTGTTTCAGCCGGCGGGTGCAGCGCAGGCGGGCCTGCCGGCCTCTCAGCACCTCACGGTAGGCGTGCCAGCCGCGGGCGTCCGAGGCCAGGTCCACCAGGTCGGCGGCGACCCGCCCGGGGAGCGTGGCCGCATCGGTGCCGAGCAGTTCACCGAGGGCGGTGTTGGCCGTGACGACGAAGCCCTCGGGTGAGACGACCGCCATGGCGAGCGGGGCGGCCGCGAAGACACGGTGGTAGGTGGTGTAGTGACTGTCTGTGACGGCTGACCGGTCGAGGTCTGCCGCGGGCGTCGGCCCTTCGGACGTTCCGCTCACCGCTCGCTCCCGCAGTGCACTCGATCTCTGTCCGTGCCGGAAAGTGTGCCGATCATAGAGGCTGGCCCCGGGCCCTTCCAGCCACTGTCCAGTGTCCACGACCGAGCACAGGTTCTGACAGATCGTTTCTGCCCGCACCTGGACGGGTTCTTCGCGCCACCGACCAGTTGTGACGTTCCGTGAGCGCTTCGGGGTGTCGGGCGCCGGAGCGCGCCGGCGTCCGAAGGGGGCGCGCTCACCCTTCCGGTGCAGGCAAACAGGGCATAAGGCAATGAATACCAGCAATCTGGTTGCGGATCCTGCGAACCGCAACCGGAGGTCATGTCCGTGCCCAAGCTGCGCAGCACCGCCGCCGTGTTCACCACGATGTCGGCGCTCGCCGCGACCTCGATCCTCACCGGCCCGTCGGCCGCCGAGCCCTTCTCGACGGCCCCGTGCGCCCTGCACCGCACCGAGGCCCACCACTCGGAGGGCGTGGACGCCTGGAACCCCTCGTACACCCGTCCGACCGGCGCGCTCGACGCCGTGCTGGTCTTCCTCTCCTTCCCGGACGCCGTCCCGCGCACCACCCCGGCCGAGCTGACGGCCGACCACTTCCCGGCCACCAGTACCTTCTACGCACAGTCGTCCTACGGCAGGTTCACCCTGCGCCCGCACCCGCTGAAGCACTGGCTGCGCATGCCGCGCCCGTCGTCGTCGTACGCCATGAGGCGGGACTGGAGCGCCGAGGACCGGGCCGCCTATCTGCGTGACGCGTTCGCCGTGGCGGACAAGGAGGTCGACTTCTCGCGCTACCAGGTCGTGTATCTCGTCGCCGACCCGGACGCGCCGGGTGTCGACTCGGACGCCACCAAGGTCGTGAATCTCGACTCGCCCCTGCGGGTGGACGGCACCGAGGTCCGCCGGGTCGTCACGGTGTTCGAGCACCATCCGCCGGACCGGCTCGTCCTCGCCCACGAGACCGGCCACGTCTTCGACCTGCCCGACCTCTACCACCGCCCGGTCGACGGCAAGGGCGACTGGGACACCTACGTCGGCGACTGGGACCTGATGGGCAGCCAGTTCGGTCTGTCCCCGGACCTGTTCGGCTGGCACAAGTGGAAGCTCGGCTGGCTGGATCCGCGCCAGGTGGTGTGCGTCCGGGGGACCACGCCGACCCGCCTCACCCTGGAGCCCCTCGCGGCCGGGCCGGGCGTCCCGGTGCAGGGCACGGGCGGCGCCCCCGCCTTCGGTCTCGGCCACGGCGCCAAGCTGGCCGTCGTGCGCACGGGCCCGGACAGCGCCCTCGCCTTCGAGGCGCGGGGCGCGGCCGGCAACGACCACTCGGCCTGCCGGCAGGGGATCCTGGTCTACCGGGTGCGCGGGGGCTCGGCGTCCGGTGACGGCCCGGTCCAGGTCGTGGACGCCCACCCGCGCACCGAGGCGTGCTGGGAGAACTCGGTCTACCCGCCCCTCGCCGACGCGCCGGTCTCCCTCGGGGAGAGCTTCACCGTGCCCGGGGAGGGCGTGCAGGTGGAGGCGGAGGGGCGCACGGCGTCAGGGGCGTGGAACGTGAAGATCACGCCGGGCACCGACGACTGATCTGAACGGGGGGTGCCGGCGAACCCGAGGGAAAACAACGATGGCGAGCCGATCCACGCTTTTTCCGTGGACACGACTCGCCATCGCCAACGTGCGCCGCCAGGGACTCGAACCCCGGACCCGCTGATTAAGAGTCAGCTGCTCTAACCAACTGAGCTAGCGGCGCCTGCTGACGTCGTAGACCTTAGCACCCTGGTCGGCGGGAGGAAAAATCGAAATCCGTACGGCGGCCCGGGCGGCCCGCACGGCCGCCCAGAGCATGACCTCGGGGCCGGGCAGCCAGGGGCGGCGGGTGTCGGGCGCGACCAGCCAGCGGGCGCCGGCGGCGGCATCGCCGCCGGTCAGGGGCGGGACGGTCACCGCGTCACCCGTGCCGTGGCACAGCAGCGGCGGCACCTCCTGAGCCCGCTGGGTCCCCCACTCCTCCCAGTCCAGCAGCGAGGGCAGCCGCTGGGCCGTGCCCGGGGCGGCGAAGAGCAGCATCCGGCCCCGGAACACCGCGACCGGCCCCGAACCCGCTCCTTCTTCCCACAGCCGGTCCAGCATCCGGCGCCCGAAGACCGCCGGGGCGCTCACCACGTCGAAGACGGTGCCGCAGGGCAGGACGACCGGGGCGGCCGGGTGCTCCCGCCACAGGGCGAGGGTGCTCCGGGGGTACGTGCCCGCCGACGCGAGCCAGGCGACGCCGTCGGAACTGACACAGGTGACGTTCGGGACGCTGCTCATGACGTCTACATGTACAGCGGGTGAGCGGGCCGTTCTCCTGAGTTGCGGAAACACGGGACAGAGGCGGCCGGAGAGGAGTATCTTGCCCGCCTGGCATATGCCCCCGGGCTGCGCACGGCCTGCTACAGCGGATCGGCGGGCGTCCGCCCGTCCCCCTCCCCGCGCATCAGATCCCGGCCGAACTCGACCATCTTCTTCGCGTAGTCCTCGGTCCACTCCGCCCGCTCGGCGATGTCCGCCGGAGTCAGCCGGTCGAACCGGCGCGGGTCGGCGAGCTGGGCCGCCGCCATGGCCTGGTACTCCACGGCGCGGTCGGCCGCCGCGCGGAACGCCTGGGTCAGCTCCGTGGCCCGGGCCAGCAGCTCCCGCGGGTCCTCGAGCGACTCCAGGTCGAAGAAGTGCTCGGGATCGGAAGCCGCCTCCGCGGGCTCGAAGAGCAGGGGCGCGGGGCGTAGCCGCGGTTCGTCATGACGCGGCGTGGGCTCCGCCATGTCTTCACTCCTCCTCGTACGGTTCACCGGCACCGCCTTCGGGTGGGCCACCCCCCATTGTCCCGCGCCCGCGCAAGGGGACGTACGGCCGAGGGAGCGGACCTATGCCTGCACCAGCGGCTCCCGGGTGAACAGCGCCCCCAGGACGGGCGCGTTCACCCGCCGGTCGGCGAGCCTCAGCCCCTCCCACACCGTGACCTGGTTGGCGGTGAGCACCGGCTTGGCCAGCGCCTTCTCCAGCAGCCCGAGGTGCGCGGCCGTGTGCAGCGCCGTGTCCGGCAGCAGCACGGCCTCGGCGTCGGAGGCGTCCGCGGCCCGTGCCAGCGCCAGCACGTCCTGCTGCTCCCAGGTGCCGACCTCCGCCGCCGTGGCGATCCCCGAGGACCGGGTGCCGGTGACCTCCAGGCCGCCGGCCCGCAGGAAGTCCGCGAACAGCCCGGCGACGTCCTGCGGGTAGGTGGCGCCGACGGCGACCCGCCGTACGCCCAGCTCCCGGGCCGCGTGCACGAAGGCGAAGGACGTCGAGGAGGCCGGCATCCCGGCCAGCCGGGCCAGGGTCCGCACCTGCTCCTGGGCGCCCTCCCAGCCGTGCACGAAGCCGCCGCTGGTGCACGCCCACACCACCGTCTCCGCCCCGGCCAGCCGCAGCCCCTCCACACCCGCGGCGAGCCGCTCGGCGGAACCCATCTCACGCAGCGCGTCCACCCGGTGCGCGTCCTCGCCGATGTCGGTGTGGATCAGGTCCAGTCGGATGTCACTGCCCAGGAGCTGCTCGATGCGTGGATAGTCGTCCTCGGCGGAGTGGCCCGGGTAGAGGAATCCGAGTGCGGTCATGTCCAGCCTTCCTGCTGTTCTTCGGGCAGTACGGGCCACACCCGCGCGGCATCGTCCAGCAGCGCCTGATAGGGGCCCACGGCTCGGGTACCCAGCCGGCGCAGCGCCGCCCACATCGTGACCTGGTTGGCCGAGATCACCGGCATCCGCAGCTCGGCCTCCAGCTGCGGGATGACGTCGTAGGTGGGGAGGTTGGTGCAGGACAGGAAGAGGGCGTCGGCCGTGCCCGGGCGGGCCGCCCCGCGCGCCATGGCGACGACGTCCCGGTACGGCACCCGCCAGATGTGCCGGGTCAGCCCCATGCAGGCGCAGCCGGTGACCCGGACGCCGGCCTCGGCCACGTACTCCTCCAGGGCCCGGGTGAGCGACGCGGTGTACGGCGTGACCAGCGCGACCCGCCGGGCGCCCAGCTCGGCCAGTGCCTCCAGCAGCGCCCCCGAGGTGGTCAGCGCGGGCAGGTCACCTGCCCTGGCCAGCGCGGCGCACATCGCGCGCTCGCCGGCGACACCGTCGACGAAGCTGCCGGAGGTGCAGGCGTAGGCGACGACCTCGGGGGAGACGGCGGTCAGTGCCCGGACCGCCTCGCCGAGGGTCTCGTGCTCGCTGACCAGCCGGGCCAGGTCCAGGCTCACCTCGACGGGCACGAACGGGGTGCGGGTCAGATGCAGCGAGACCTCGTCGGGCACCCACCGCCACAGCTCGCGGTCCAGGGCGAAGTCGAAGGGGGCCACCACGCCGACACCGCGCTGGGGGCGGGGGCCGCCGAGGAAGGAGACGTCCATGGCTGGCACCGGCCTCACGCTGGGAGACGAGTGGGCAACGGATCGTGGGTACGCCCGTGTTGACGAAGGTAGGTTCGGGTGCGAGCGTGGTCAATCCGCGCATGTCAGACGCCGGGAGCCGCCCCGCATGACGCCGACACCCCCCACCCTTCTGGTCCTCGACGCCGAACCGCCGCCCCGGCTCGGCCGACTCACCGGCCGTGCCCGGATCGTACGCACGGACGAGGCACACCTGGCCGAGCGGCTGCCCGGCGCCGACGTGCTGCTGGTGTGGGACTTCACCTCGCACGCGGTGCGCCGGGCGTGGCCCGGCGACGGACCCCGGCCGCGCTGGGTGCACACGGCGAGCGCGGGCGTGGACCATCTGATGTGCCCCGAACTCGCCGCCTCGGACACGGTGGTCACCAACGCGCGCGGGATCTTCGAGCAGCCGATCGCCGAGTACGTCGCGGCCCTCGTGCTGGCGGTCGCCAAGGACCTGCCGCGCACCCTGGAGTACCAGCGGGAGCGGACCTGGCGGCACCGGGAGACCCGGCGGGTGGCGGGCACGCGCGCGTGCGTGGTGGGTTCGGGCCCGATCGGCCGGGCGATCGTCCGGGTGCTGAAGGCCCTGGGCGTGACGACGGCGCTGGTCGGGCGGGTGCCGCGGACCGGCGTGTACGGCCCGGCCGACCTGGACCGGCTGGTCTGCCGCGCGGACTGGGTGATCGCGGCGGCACCGCTGACCGAGCAGACGTACCGCATGTTCGACGACCACCGGTTCGGCGTGATGCAGCCCTCGGCGTTCTTCGTGAACGTCGGCCGGGGCGGGCTGGTCGACGAGGAGGCCCTCGCGCGGGCGCTGACCCGGCGCTGGATCGCGGGCGCCGCCCTGGACGTGTTCGCCGCCGAACCCCTGCCGGCGGACAGCCCGTTGTGGGAGCTGCCCGGGCTGGTCGTGTCCCCGCACATGAGCGGGGACACGGTCGGCTGGCGGGACGAACTGGGCGAGCAGTTCGTGGAGTTGTACGAGCGGTGGGCGGTGGGCAGACCTCTGCCGAACGTGGTCGACAAGACGCGTGGTTACGTGCCCGGTCACTGAGCCCCTGGAGGGTGCATGCAGCTCACCGACCTGACCGCAGGCCGGCTCCTCGACGGTTACCGCAAGGGCGAGTTCAGCCCGGTGGAGGCGACCGTACAGGCGCTGGAGCGGGCACGGGCGTCCCGGCCGGAGGTGAACGCGTTCGTGCGTCTCACCGAGGAGGACGCGCTCGCCCGGGCCCGGGAGTCGGAGGCGCGCTGGCGGCGCGGTGAGCCGGCCGGGCTGGTCGACGGGGTGCCGGTGACGGTCAAGGACGTCCTGCTGCTGCGCGGCCATCCCACCCTGCGCGGCTCCCGGACCGTCTCCGAGCAGGGCCGTTGGGAAGAGGACGCGCCCCCGGTGGCCCGGCTGCGCGAGCACGGGGCGGTGTTCCTCGGCAAGACGACCACGCCCGAGTACGGCTGGAAGGGCGTCACCGACTCCCCGCTGACCGGGATCACCCGCAACCCGTACGACCTCACCCGCACCGCGGGCGGTTCCAGCGGCGGCAGCGCGGCGGCCGTCGCCCTCGGCGCGGGCCCGCTGTCGCTGGGCACGGACGGCGGCGGCAGCGTCCGCATCCCGGCCGCGTTCTGCGGGATCTTCGGGCTGAAGCCGACGTACGGCAGGGTGCCGCTGTATCCGGCGAGCGCGTTCGGCACGCTGTCGCACACGGGACCGATGACCCGGGACGCGGCCGACGCGGCGCTGCTGCTCGACGTGATCGGCACGCCCGACCCGCGCGACTGGTCGGCACTGCCGGCCGCGCCGGGTTCCTTCACCCAGGCGCTGCGGGAGGGTGTGCGGGGGCTGCGGGTGGCGTACTCGCCGTCGCTGGGCGGCCAGGTCGCGGTGCGGCCGGCGATCGCCGCGGCGGTACGGCGTGCGGTGGCCCTGCTCGCGGACCTCGGGGCGTACGTCGAGGAGACCGATCCCGACTTCAGCGATCCGGTGGACGCGTTCCACACCCTGTGGTTCAGCGGCGCGGCCCGGCTGACGCAGAGCTTCTCACCGCACCGCCGGGCGCTGCTGGATCCCGGGCTGCGGGAGATCTGCGCGCGGGGCGCCCGGGTGAGCGCGCTGGAGTATCTGGCCGCGGTGGACGTCCGGATGCACCTCGGGCGGCGGATGGGACGCTTCCACGAGCGGTACGACCTGCTGGTGACGCCGACGCTGCCGGTGACGGCGTTCGAGGCGGGCCGGGAAGTGCCGGCGGGTTCCGCTCACCGGCGCTGGACGGGGTGGACGCCGTTCACGTACCCCTTCAACCTGACCCAGCAGCCGGCGGCGACCGTCCCCGTGGGGGCGGACGCGGAGGGACTGCCGGTGGGCATGCAGATCGTCGCCGCCCGGCACCGGGACGACCTGGTGCTGCGGGCGGCGCACGCTCTGTACGAGGCCGGCCTGGCCCTGTCCGGGACGGTCAGGCCCGCCGGAAGCTGAGCCGCTCCCCCGCCGCCCCCGTCCGCCACAGGTCGTTGCACGCCCCGGCCATCCGGTCGAGGCCGTCGACGACCTGGCCCCAGACGATGCCGGGCACCCAGCCGACGTCGCCGTTGAGGAGCAGGTTGTTGCGCTCGTAGAACAGGGCCAGGTCGACCACCGTGGCATCGGGGCGGACCTCGCGGTCGTAGCCGTAGGCCCGGGTGCCCAGTTCGGTGCCGGTGAAGGAGAAGTAACAGAGGTCGCCGGGAATCGGAGTGACCGTCGGGTTCTCCAGTGGGGGTTCCGTGGAGGCGAACGGCGGGAAGAGGGCGTAGATCTCGTTGCGCGCGTACTTGGCGTGGTAGACGTCACCCGACAGCGGCAGTGCCTCCCACACTGCCGCGCAGGTCAGGGGCGCGCGGTCGTCCAGCAGTCGTACCGTGCAGTGCACGTCCCGCAGTTCGAGCGAGACGGTGACGAAGCGATCGGCCATGGGAACCAGGGTGCATAGCCCGGATGCGCTTGGGTAGCCGCGCCGCCATGGCTCCACCACTTGGGAACGACCTACACACACTCCGGACGGAACACAGACACACCCGGCGCTCGGTGCTCGCGGGTCTCGCGGCGTTCGGGGCGCTGGGCGCGGCGGGCTGTACGCGGGTGGCGTCGGCGTCCGGCAGGAACGGCGGCGACCTGCTGGAGCGGCTGCGCGCGCAGGGTGTCGTACGGCTGGGGATCGCCGGTGAGATTCCCTTCGGGTACATCGACAGGGACGGGAATCTGACCGGGGAGGCGCCCGAGCTGGCGAAGGTGATCTTCAAGCGGCTCGGGGTGGACCGGGTGCAGCCGGTGCCGGCCGAGTTCGGCTCGCTGATCCCGGGCCTGAACGCCCAGCAGTTCGACGTGGTGGCCGCGGGGATGTACGTCACTCCGGACCGCTGCGCGCAGGTGATCTTCGCGGATCCCGACTACCGGATGCCCGACGCCTTCATCGTCCGCAAGGGCAACCCGCTGGGGCTGCGCACCTACGCGGACGCGCTGCGCCGGCACGCCAAGGCGGCCACCGGCACCGGGTACGCGCAGATCCAGCACGCCGTGGAGGCAGGCTTCAAGGAGAGCGACCTCGTCATCGTCCCCGACCAGGTCGCCGGGCTGAACGCGGTGGAGTCGGGGCGGGTCGACCTGTTCGCGGCCACGGCCGTCACCGCCCGGCTCGTCGCGCGGGGTTCGGCCAAGGCCGAGTCGACCGAGCCCTTCGTGGCGCTCGTCGACGGCAGACCGAAGGCGGACGGCGGCGCGTTCGCGTTCCGGCCGACGGAGACCCGGCTCAGGGACGCCTTCAACGCCGAACTGCACAAGCTGCGCCGGAGCGGGGAGCTGTACCGCGTCATGCGGCCCTTCGGCTTCACCAGGGCCGAGATGACGACCCTGACCGCGAAGGAGTTGTGCGGCTCATGACCCGGGGCCTTTGGGCACATGTCCTCCAGGGCATAGGCACCACCCTCCAGTTGCTGGTGTACGGCGCGCTGCTCGCCGTCGCGGTCTCCTTCGTCGTCGGTGCCGCGCGCACCCACCGCTCACGGCTGGTCCGCTTCGTCGCGGCCTTCTACACCGAGGTGTTCCGCGGCGTCTCGGCGCTGGTGATGATCTTCTGGGTGTTCTTCGTGCTGCCGGTCGCCTTCGGCTGGCAGCTGGTGCCGATGTGGGCCGGCACGCTGGCGCTGGGCCTCACCTACGGCGCCTACGGCTCGGAGATCGTGCGCGGCGCCCTGAAGGCGGTGGACCCCGCGCAGCGGGAGGGCGGCATCGCGCTCGGCTTCTCCCCCTTCCAGCGCCTGCGGCTGATCCTGCTGCCGCAGGCGGTGCCGGAGATGATCCCGTCCTTCTCCAACCTGCTGGTGGAGCTGCTCAAGGGCACCGCGCTGGTGTCCATCACGGGCATGGGCGACCTGGCGTTCAGCGGCAACCTGGTGCGCCTCGCCCTCCAGAAGAGCGGTGAGATCTACTCGTACCTGCTGCTGATCTATTTCGTGATCGCGTTCGCCCTGACCCGCGGGATGCGGGGCCTGGAGCGCCGGCTGAAGGCGGAGGTGGCCCGATGACCTGGAACTGGGGAGCGGTCGCCGACTTCATGCCCTACTTCTGGAAGGGCCTGGTCGTCACCCTGGAGGCGCTGGCCCTGGGGTCGCTGATCGCGTTCGCGCTGGGGCTGGTGTGGACCCTGCTGATGCGCACGCCGACCCGGTGGGTGCGCTGGCCGGTGGGGGTCTGCACGGAGTTCGTGCGGGACACCCCGCTGCTGGTGCAGCTGTTCTTCCTGTTCTACGTGCTGCCCGAGGCGGGTGTGACCCTGTCCCCGCTGGCCACCGGTGTCCTCGGGCTCGGGCTGCACTACTCGACGTACACGATGCAGGTCTACCGGGCCGGTATCGAGGCGGTGCCGGCGGGTCAGTGGGAGGCCGCGACGGCGCTGAGCCTTCCGGTGCGGCGCACCTGGACGGCGGTGATCCTGCCGCAGGCGCTGCGCCGGGTGGTCCCGCCGCTCGGCAACTACGTCATCTCGATGCTGAAGGACACGCCGATGCTGATGACGATCGGCGTGCTGGAGATGCTGGGCCGGGCGCGGCTCGTCTCCCAGCAGCACTTCCAGTTCACCGAGCCCCTGACGGTGATCGGGGTCGCCTTCGTCGTCGTCTCGTACCTGGCCTCCCTTCTTCTGCGCACCCTGGAGCGACGTCTTGTCCGTTGAGACCAGCAAGCAGCCGGCCGCGGCCGGCACCACCCCGCCGGCCGAGCTGATCCGCATCGAGGGAGTGACCAAGCGGTTCGGGGACAACACCGTCCTCGACGGCCTCGACCTGTCCGTGGACGCCGGGCGGCACGTCACCCTGATCGGCCCCTCCGGCTCCGGCAAGACCACGATCCTGCGGCTGCTGATGACCCTCGCCAAGCCGGACGCGGGCACGATCACCGTGGACGGGCAGCGGCTGTTCCCGGCGTCGGAGAAGGAGGTCAGGGAGGTCCGCAAGAAGATCGGGATGGTGTTCCAGCAGTTCAACCTGTTCCCGAACATGTCGGTGCTGCGGAACCTCACCGAGGCCCCGGTGCGCGTGCTGGGCCTGTCGAAGGACGAGGCCGAGGAGCGGGCCCGGGAGCTGCTGGATTTGGTGGGCCTGTCCGACAAGTGCGACGTACGGCCGACCCGGCTGTCCGGCGGGCAGCAGCAGCGGGTGGCGATCGCCCGGGCGCTGGCGATGCGCCCGCAGGTGCTGCTGCTGGACGAGGTGACCTCCGCGCTCGACCCGGAGCTGGTCGCGGGCGTGCTCGACCTGCTCCGGGACATCGCGCGCAGCACCGACATCACCATGCTCTGCGTGACCCACGAGATGGGTTTCGCCCGGGACATCTCCGACCAGGTACTGATGTTCGACGCGGGCCGGGTCATCGAGACGGGTTCGCCGGAGAAGATCTTCGGCGACCCGGAGCAGGAGCGGACCCGGGAGTTCATCAGCGCGGTGCTGTGACCACCCGGGGTGCCGGGGGAAGTGCCGAGGTCCGGTCGCCGGTTCATGTCTATGGCATATGCCAGCGGATCTCCGCCGCAGTTGGGAGGCGAGCGGAAGGCGAGTGCGCGGTGCATAATCCTGCCGACTCCCTCTCTTCGGCCGCCCTCCGGCGGCTATCGTGGAGACGATCCGCCTACCCGGATCGCGGCCGAGGGGGACCTGTATGAGGATCGAGCCGACCGCCCCGTACCACTCCGCCCAGGACGCGCTGCGCGTGCTGGAGACCGTGGCCCGGCACTCCGCCGGCGTCACGGACACCGAGCTGGCCCGCCGCACCGGCCTCGGCCCCGAGCGCCTGACCGCCCTGCTGCGGATGCTGCGCCGTGAGGGCTACGTCGAGGAGATCACCGACGGGGCGTACGTCACCGGGGACACCCTGCGCCGGCTCACCTCGGCGCACGACCGGGAGCGTGCCCTGCGCGACAAGCTCCAGCACGCCCTGGACCGGCTGCGCGACTCGGTCGGCGCGGCCGTCTACCTGAGCCGCTACGTCGACGGCGAGGTCCGGGTGACCCAGTACGCCGCCGGTCCGGCCACCCCGGCGGTCAACGAGTGGGTGGACTTCCGGTACTGCGCCCACGCCACGGCCGTCGGCAAGAGCCTGCTGACCCAGCTGGACCACAACGCCCGCCGCGACCACCTCTCCCGGCACAAGATGGCCCGTCTCACCTCGCGCACCATCACCAGCGACAGGCTGCTGCTGTCCCGCCTGGAGTCCCAGCCGCCGACGGTGCCGGTGCTCGACCTCCAGGAGTACGCGGTGGGCACGGTCTGCGCGGCCGTACCGATCACCGCGGGCTCGTCGGTCGGCTGCCTGGCCCTGTCCCTTCCGGTGCGGGACGCGCACCGGCTGAAGCAGGCCGCGGACAGGCTGAACCGCAGCGCGGCGCCGGTCCTGCTGTCGCTGGCGCTCTAGGGCCTTTGGACGGTGGTCACGAGCACCCCCGGGGACCAGGTAGTATTTTCTTCGTCGCCAGCCGCGGGAGGGAAAAACCGCGGTCGGCGAGAGTCATGCGCCGCTAGCTCAGTTGGTTAGAGCAGCTGACTCTTAATCAGCGGGTCCGGGGTTCGAGTCCCTGGCGGCGCACGTGATCGAAGGGCCCCTCGCGGAAGTGAGGGGCCCTTCGGCGTCCTCGCGGGTCAGCCTCCGGTACGCCCCCTCCCCCGGCGGCCGCCACCACACCGGGTCCGCGCACGCGTACCCTTCCCGCCGCAGCCGCGCGCGCTCGATCTTGTTCGTCGCCGTCACCGGCATCCGCTCCACCACCCGCACGAACCGGGGCGCCATCTTCGTCCCGAGATCCGGCTGGGCCCGCAGGAACGCCGCGAACTCCGCCGGGTCGAAGGTCCCGGCGACGGCGGCCATCACCTGGTCCCCGGTGACCGGGTCCGGCACGCCGTAGACGGCGACGGCGTCCGCGCCCGGATACCGGGCGACGATGTTCTCGATCATCGCGGCGGCCAGGTTCTCCCCGTCGACGCGGATCCGGTCGTCGCCACGGCCCGCGAAGTAGAGGTAGCCGCCGGTGTCCCGGTAGAAGAGGTCGCCGGTCCAGTACGCCCCCTCCCGGCGCCGCTCCGCCTCGGCGGCCGGGTTGCGCCAGTAGCCCTCGAAGGGGTTCGGGGCGCGGTTGACCAGCTCGCCGATCGCCCGCTCCCCGTTCAGCAGCCGCCCGGCGCCGTCGAAGAGGGCCCGCGGGCACTCCCGTCCGGTGGCCGGATCCAGCACCACCAGGCCGGGGCCGGCCGGACCCACCGCGCCCGGCGGTGTCCCGGGCGCCCACTGGATCGCCGCCCCGCCCTCGGAGGAGCCGTACCCCTCCACCAGCCGCACCCCGAACCGCCGTTCGAAGGCCGCCGCGTCCACCGCGCCGGCCTCCGTCCCGAAGCCGAGCCGCAGCGGGTGGTCCCGGTCGTCCGGCTTCGGTTCGGTGGCCAGGAGGTACTGGACGGCCCGGCCGACGTAGGTGAAGTAGGTCGCGCGGTAGCGGCGTACGTCGGGCAGGAAGCCGGAGGCCGAGAAGCGCCGGCGCAGTGCCACCCCGGCGCCGGCGGCCAGCGCGGGCGCCCAGTCCGCGATCACCGCGTTGCCGTGGAACATCGGCATGCAGACGTAGTGCACGTCGTCCGCGCCCACCCCGAACTGCCGGACCAGCGCCTGGCCGGCCGCCGCCAGCCGCCCCTGGGAGCAGAGCGCGGCCTTCGGGGCACCGGTGGAGCCGGAGGTGAAGTACAGCAGCAGCCGGTCGGCCGGGCTCGCCCGGGACGGGTCGGGCACGGCACCGGAGTAGGGCGCGAGGAGGGCGGCGTACTCGTCGGTGTCCGTGACGAGCAGCCGCGGACCGGTCAGGCCGAGCCCGGCCAGCAGCGGCAGGCGGGCCCGCTCGGTGACCAGGACCGGGCACTCGGTGTGCCGGATGTCCCGGGCCAGCTCGGCGCCCCGGCGGGTGGGGTTGATCCCGGCGACGGCGGCCCCGGCGAGGGCCGCGGCGCCGAGCCAGAGCGGGAACTCCTCGGTGTTGTCGAGCAGCACCCCGACGTGCGGGACGGCACCGGGCGGGAGCAGGTCGGCCAGCAGCGCGGCCCGGGCGGCGGCGCCCGCGGCCACCTCGTGGTGTGTCAGCGTCCGGTCCTCGCACCACAGCCCGGGCCGGTGGTCGTCCCAGCGCGCCGCGACCAGCGCGGCGACCGTGCGCGGCATGGACTCCATGGCCGAGCAGGATAACTGACGGAGCGTCAGACAGGGAGGGTCACGGCATCAGGCCGTCCGACACCGTGAAGGCTTCGTGGGCGAGGACGATGATGCCGGCGCAGATGGCACCGGCCACGCCGAGGAAGACCAGCCCGCAGCCGGCCTCGCCGACGAGCCTGCCGGGCGCCGGCGGCCGGGCGGTGGCCCCCTGGGGGTTGTCCGGGAGGTAGCGCACGGTCGTGAAGTCGCCCTCCAGCACGGTCGCCGGGCCGTTCGCCTCCTCGAAGCGGACGGTGCGGCCGTCGTGGGCGCGGAACTCGTAGACGTGGTGCAGGGTCGTGTGCACGGACGTGTCCCCGCCGCCCCCGCTGGTCGTCGTGTACATCCGCAGGCAGCGTGCCTCGGCGGTCAGGCCGTGCGACCAGGTCCTGCCGATCCGGCGGGCACGGCGGATCAGCCGGTACGCGGCGTAGGCGAGGCCCGCGAGCATGAGCCCGGGCACGGCGTAGAAGAGCAGCTCCAACATGAGGTCCCCCGAGGTCCGCACGCCCGCCCCGCTCGGCCGGCGTGCGAGGAACGTACCCGGCCTGCGGGGTGACCGGCCTCAAGAGAAGCTCAGTATCAGTACCGGGACAGTTCGACCCACTCGTGCACGAGGAAGATCGCGCAGCCGGCGATCACGGCCAGCCAGACGACGGCCGCCGCCATGTCCTTGCCGGGCCGCGGTTCGGCGGCGGTGGCCCGGTCCGGCTCGTGCGGGGCGTAGTGGACGCGGACCGCGTCGCCCACGGCGCGCTCGCGCGGGCCGCCGGCCTCCTTGAAGCGGACGGCGCCGCCGTCCGGGGTGGTGAAGTCGTACTCGTGCCACTGCACGCGCCGGGCCGCGTTGTTGACCACCTGGGTGGTGGCCCAGGCCCGCACCACGCGGGCCTGCGCGGTCACCCCGCTCTCCCATGCCGAACGCCGCTGCCGCGTCCGGCGGACGATGGCGACGGCCGCCCAGAGCAAGCCGGCGAGCATGCCCAGCATGGATATGTGGAACAAGGCGTCCACAGCGCTGTACCCCCGTACGTCGGTTGCGGGACCCGCACGTGCGCCGGCCACCGGAAGACCGGCACCGGCGCACGCGGGACCCTACCCGACAGGGGTCAGAAGGTGACGTCCGAGCAGGCGTAGAACGCGTTGCCGGTGTCGGCGATCGTCCACACCGCGAGGATGACGTGGTGCCCGCTCAGGCCGGACGGCAGCGTGCCGCTGTGGCTGAGCGTGGCCGGCGGGCGCTGGCCGTTGTACGGCACCGTCAGGAACGGGGTGAGGTTGAGGTCCGAGCGGGAGAGGTTGTGGTTCTGGTTCCAGCCCGGCTTGGTGACGTAGTACTTGAAGTCCGTCGTGGCGTGCATGGCGGTGAACTGCCATCGGAACGTGTAGGACTGGCCACCTGTCACCTTCGTGGTGGGCCAGGCCGCGCCGGACGGCGTCGTCGGCGCGCTGAGCTGGGCGAACTGGCTCAGGCCGCCGTTGCAGAGCTGGCCGTCGGCGGGTCCGGCGGCCGGGAAGCCCTTGGGGCCCTCGACGCTCTGCGGCTCCCACTGGATCTGGCCGCAGTTCGTCACGGTGCCGTTCTGGCAGAGCTTCTGCCTGCTGATGGGGAGGTCGGTGTAGCCGTGGCCGCTGGCGCCGCCGGTGGACAGCGCGAACGCTCCGGCGGTCACCGCGCCGAGTACGACCGCGGACACTTTGGTCTTGGTGCGCATGCTGCCGCTCCTGGAGAACGTGGGGAGTTCGGTGAGCCGTGCAGGTAGGTCTAGACCAAGTCTCAGATTATTGCCGCTTGTTGAACATGTCCATACCAATCCCGGAGCGGACTAGACCGGTTCCCCGCGTCCCGAGCAGAACGCCACCGTCAGGTCCCGGACCAGCACCTTGCGCTCGTAGTCGTCCAGTTCGACCAGACCGCGCACGGTCAGCCGGGTGACCGTGTCCTCCACCGAGTCCACCACCGAGCTGAGCATGGTGGCCCGCTGCCGGGCGTCCAGCGCGGCGATCCGGCGCCGGTGCATCGCCCCGGCCACCTCGGGGGCGTACTCCACCCGGACCGGCTGCACCGAGAACACCTGCAGCCCGACCGGCGCGGTCTCCGTCGCCACCAGCCGGGTCAGCGCGTCCCCGGCCGCCGTCGCCCCGCCCCGCGTCCCGCCCGCCGGCTCCACCGGCACCCGGGCCAGCGCCGCCTCCACGCACTCGCGCAGATACGTCTCGTGGTCCTCGACGCCGAGCAGGGCCCGCGCGGTGTCCCGCACCCGCCACACCACCAGCACCACCACCCGCAGCGCCATCCCGTCGGGATCCGCCGCCGGCATCGCCTCGCTGCGCCAGTGCCGCAGCCGCACGTCCGCCCGGCGGCGCAGCACCAGCGGATTCACCCACAGCAGCCCGGTGCGCCGGACCGTCCCGCGGTAGCGCCCGAACAGGCCCAGCACCCAGGCCCGTCCGGCCCGCCCCCGGGCCAGCCCGCCGAAGCCGAACACGCCGAGCAGCCCGGCCCCGGCGTACGCGGCCCACTGCGCGGGACCGAGGCCGTCGCCCGCGGACGCCGGCAGACCCAGCGCCCGGGCGGCGAACGGCGGGAGCAGCCCCGCCCACCAGGTGGTGGCCAGGCAGCCGGTGAGCCCGCAGGCACCGGCGAGCAGTCCGGCCGCCCCGGGCAGCACCCGCGCCGGCCGTTCCGCCAGCTCCGGGTCGACCTCCGGCAGCGGCCTTCTGCGCACCGGCGCCGGGCGGCGCTGCCGGGGCTGCTCGCCGGTGCCCTGCCGGCGGGCCACCACGGCCGGCCTGAGCGGCACCCCGACCGGGTCGGGATCGTCCCGGAACAGCAGGTGGACGGGGATCTCGGTGGTCGCCTCGTTCTGGATCAGACGGATCGGCCGGGTACCGGGACCCGTGCCGGCACCGTCCGACTGCCCCTCGGATTCGGGCGGTGTGTGGGATGTCGTCGTACTCATGCGTGCTCCAGCCTCCGCGCCAGACGCGTCATGAACAGGGGTGGGATGTACGGGGACGGGGGGGGACGGACCCGGGGGTCCGGCCCCGGACGGGGTTCAGGCGAACAGGCGGCGCCAGGTCTCCGGGCCGGGGTAGCCGTCCGCCGCGCCGCCCCGCCAGCCCTGGGTGCGCTGGAACGCCTCGACGGCCCGCCGGTCGGCGTCGCCCCAGACCGGCCCCGGGCCGCCCGGGTAGAACCGGCCGAACCCCTTCTTCACCAGCTGGGTGCCGAGCCGGGTGACGTAGTCGTTGGTGGCGCCCGGCCGGAAGTACTGCCGGCCGGGGTAGCCGGGCACCCCGTGCGAGGCGGGACGGGCCGGGCCGATGCTCCTGCCCTGGCCCGTGACCAGCAGTTCCCAGGTGCGCCGCCCCGGCAGCCCGTCGGCGTCGGCGCCCGTCCAGCCCTGCGCCCGCTGGAACGCCTGGGTGGCGCGCCGGTCCGCCTCGCCCCAGACCGGCCCGGGGCCGTCGGTGTAGTACGCGCCCGCGCCCCGGGCGGTCAGCAGCTCGCCGAGCCGGGTCACGTACGCGTTGTCGGCACCGGGCCCGAAGTAGGCCGCGCCCGGGTAGGGCTCCGCCGCCTTCGCGCCCGCCGCGCCCTGGGGCAGGCCCTTGTAGCGGTAGGGGACGTACTTGCTGGTGTTGCTCCAGTAGGGATAGGGGGTGCTCTGGCTGCGGGCGTGCGGGGGTGTCTGCTCGTAGACCGTGTAGTAGGTGTGCGTGTGGTCCGTCCAGCCGCCGAAGATCACGACGTGGGAACCCTTCTCGGGGTTGTCGGGGTTGTGGTACAGCAGGATGTCGCCGGGCTGCAGCTCCTCCTTGGTGATCTTCGTCCCGAACTGGTCGAGGCTGCCCGTCCATTCGTTGTTCGGCAGGCCCCAGGCCATCGAGACATAGCCCGAGCAGTCCTGGCGGTAGCCGTCGGACCAGAACGAGGTCATGCTGTACGGCACCTTGGCGGCCACCCAGACCTTGGCCCGCTTGATGATGTCGGTCCGGTTGGTGGCGGGGATCGGCACGGCCGGGGCCCCCACCGGCCCTCCGACGGGGCCGTGCAGCGGGGCCTTCTTGCCCTGCGGCGTCTCGGGCTCGCCGTCGCCGGGCACGGCCTGGCGGTGCGGAAGGCGGCCGGGGGTGACGGCGGCGGCCGGGGCGACCGCGCCGAGGACGGCGGAGGCGGCGGCGGCCACGATCACCACTCCGCGGGCCGCACCTCGGCGGCCGGAGAGCGGGCGAGGGGCCGGCCGCCGGCCGTGGACACAACCGGGACAGCCGCAGTCGTTCGCGGGATCGACTTCCTCGAACACCGGAACGACCATGCGATCTGCCTCACATTCAGGGGTGATTCGTCCGCGTGTGTGCACGTTGATCAGTTTCCCAACCGCGTTGGGAACGCGCATTTTGACGGTCCGAACGATGTACGCGGCCCCCGGGCGACGGACAGGACACCTGACGGTGGTCAGGAGCACCCGCGGAGGTCGGGTAGAGTTTTCTCCGTCAGCAGGCGCCGCTAGCTCAGTTGGTTAGAGCAGCTGACTCTTAATCAGCGGGTCCGGGGTTCGAGTCCCTGGCGGCGCACCGACCGGAAAGCCCCTCGCGGAAGCGGGGGGCTTTTCGTCTGCCCTCTCCCCGAATGGCCGGATACCCTCTGGCCATGGCAGCCCGGGACCTTCAGGAGCGGATCAAGAAGCTGATCGTGGACCAGCGGCTGCCCTCGGGCGCCCCGCTGCCCACCGAACCCGAGCTGATGCGGCTGCTGGGAGCGAGCCGGAACTCGGTGCGGGAGGCCCTGAAGGCGCTCCAGGCGATGGGGATCGTGGAGATCCGGCACGGGTTCGGGACGTACGTCGGCTCGATGTCGTTCGCGCCGATGATCGAGGGCCTGGCCTTCCGGACCGTCGCCGGCCACTACCGCGGCGAGGACTCGCTGCTCCAGCTGCTGGAGCTGCGCGAGGCCGTGGAGACCGGACTGGTGTCGCGGCTGGCCGGGCGGCTGCCGGAGGCGGATCTCCTGGCGCTGGAGGCGCTCGTCCAGCGCATGGAGCGGGAGGCCGCGGAGGGGGCCGGGCTCGCCGAGACCGACCGCGCCTTCCACGCCACCCTCTACCGGGGGCTGGACAACGTGCTGCTCGGCGAGGTGCTGGAGGCGTTCTGGGACGCCTTCCACCGGGTCCGGCAGGACCTGGTGGAAGCGCCGCAGGATCCGCGGATCACCTGCCGCCAGCACCGGGAGATCCTGGACGCCGTACGCTCCGGCGACTCGCTGCGGGCCGAGCGGGCCATAAGGGAGCACTTCGGCAACGTCCGCGGCCGCCTGTCCCGGGTGGCCGCGTCCCACCGCTGACCCCTCGCGTCCCCGCCGCCGACCCGCCGCGCGGACGCTCAGCCGGTCGTCTTCGTGAGGTACGAGGAGACGACCACGTTCGCCGTGTAGCTGCGGGTGGCCCGGTCGAAGGTGCCGCCGCAGGTGATCAGATGCAGCTCGGCCCGGCCGGGCTCACGGGGACCGTACGCCTGCCCGGCGTCGAAGCCCTCGCGGGGCAGGACGCGGACGTCGTCGACGGTGAACTCGGCGACCTTCCCGTCCGCGCGGAACACCCGGACCGTCTGGCCCGGCTTGAGGGTGCTGAGCTGGTAGAAGACGGCGGGCCGGGTCTCGGTGTCGACATGGCCCACCAGCAGCGCCGCCCCGGGCGCACCGGGCTTGGGGCCGGCGCCGTACCAGCCGACCACGCCCGGCTGGTCGTAGGGCGGCGGGTCGACCGCGCCCTGGGCGTCCAGACCGCGGGCCACCACCGGTGCCTGCACGCCCAGGGCGGGGATGTCGACGCGCTGGGGCACCGCGTCCCCGAGGGGGCGCTGCGCGCGCGGCAGCCCGGCGAGCCCGCCGACGGCGAAGACGTCGCCCGTGGCGGGGGCCGGGCTCCGCTCGCCGTCGGTCACCCCGCGCCCCCACAGCCACAGCCCGAGCAGCAGCAGGGCCCAGGCCAGACCGGTGACGATCCGCCCGGTGCCGGTTGTGCGCCCCTGCTCCTCGTCGGACATCGGCGGTCAGCCGGTACCGCGGCTCCGGCGGGCGCGCAGCCCGACGGCGACCGCGGCGATCCCGGCCAGCGCCAGCCCGGTCACCGCCTGACCGGTGTCGGGGCCCGAGCCGCTGGTGGCCACCGTGGCGAAGTGCGCCGTACCGCCGCCGCCCGCGGGGACCGGGGCGACCGGCGAGGCGGAGGAGGTGAGCGGCCCGATGGGCTCCCCGGGCCGCGCGCCGTCCGGGCCGCCGACCGTGAGACTGCCGGTGATCATGCGGTCCGAGCAGCTGACCTTCACGGTGTAGGCGCCCGGCTGCAGGTCGCTGCGGACCCGCGTCTCGCCGCTGAGCACGCCCTGGGCGCGGTTCAGGATGCCCTCGGCGCCGGTCAGCCGGGCGTCGGACACGAAGGCGGACGAGGTGGCGGTGCCCTGCTCCCCGGTGCAGCCGCCGACCCGCAGGGCGACGTCGGTGCCCGGCGCCGGGGAGGCGGGGGTCACGGTGACCGAGCCGCCGTCCGCCGCGTGGGCCGCGGGAGCGACCGCGGTGACCGCGGCGGCGGCGAGGGTTGCCGTACAGAGAGTGAGGCGTAGTGAGCCCATCGTGAACCTCCAGTTACCAGGAGGCTCCCCCGCGCCGGTCGCCCCCGCATCCTCGGGAGGCACCTCACTGCTCCGAACGGGTGACAGCGGGTTTCGGCCGGGCGGGTCCCCGGCTCAGAGCACCAGGTCGACCAGGTCCGCGATGGAGTCGACGACCTGCGAGGGCCGGAACGGGTAGCGGTCGACCTCCTTCGGCCGGGTGACGCCGCTGAGCACCAGGAACGTGCGCATCCCGGCCTCCAGGCCCGCGAGCACGTCGGTGTCCATGCGGTCGCCGATCATCGCGGAGGTCTCGGAGTGGGCGCCGATCGCGTTCAGGCCGGCCCGCATCATCAGCGGGTTGGGCTTGCCGACGAAGTACGGCTTCTTGCCGGTGGCGGCGGTGATCAGGGCGGCAACCGAGCCGGTGGCGGGCAGGTCGCCCTCGGTGGAGGGGCCGACGTTGTCGGGGTTGGTGGCGATGAACCGGGCGCCGTTGTTGATCAGCCGCACGGCCTTGGTCAGGGCCTCGAAGGAGTAGGTGCGGGTCTCGCCGAGGATCACGAAGTCGGGCTCGTGGTCGGTGAGGATGTACCCGATGTCGTGCAGCGCGGTGGTCAGGCCGGCCTCGCCGATGACATAGGCGCTGCCGCCGGGCCGCTGGTCGTTCAGGAACTGGGCGGTGGCCAGGGCCGAGGTCCAGATGTTGTCCACCGGCACGTCCAGGCCCATGCGCCGCAGCCGGGCGTGCAGGTCACGGGCGGTGTAGATGGAGTTGTTGGTGAGCACCAGGAAGGGCCGGCCGGACTCGCGCAGCTTCTTCAGGAAGGCTTCGGCGCCCGGGATCGGCACACCCTCGTGGATCAGGACGCCGTCCATGTCGGTGAGCCATGACTCGATGGGCTTGCGGTCTGCCATGTCGTTGCGTCTCCTGGCGTAAGTACGGGCGAGCAGCGGGGGCGCCGGAACCACGGCGTACCGACGCCCCCCAGCCTAGTCAGGACCGGCTGATGCCGACTCCGTCGATCACCCAGAACCAGTTGTTGCCGCCGGTGTACCGGAACCGGACCCGGGCGCTGGGGCGGTCAGCTGCCGGTGGCGGACTTCCAGTCCTCGACGTAGGAGCTGAGGTTCTTGTCGATGTCGTTCCAGTCGGGCTCGAAGAAGTCCACGCCGTCCATCACCTTGGTGAGGGCGACGGCGTTGGCGTCGGTGACCCGCACGTCCGCGCGTGCGGCGAAGCCGCCGCCGATGGAACTGACCTCCTTCTGCGCCTGCCGGCCGAGCATGAAGTCGAGCAGCTTCCTGCCGTTCTCGCTGTGCGGGGCCTTGGTGACCAGGCCGGCCGCGTAGGGCAGGGCGAAGGTGGTGGGCTTGCCGTCCTTGCCGGCCGGGAACCAGATGCCGAGGTCGGGCATGGTCTTGGTCTGGGCGAAGTTCATCTGCACATCGCCGTTGGCGACGAGGAGTTCGCCCTTGTCGACCTTGGGGGCGAGCTTGCCGGTGGAGGCGGACGGGCCGACGTTGTTGGCCTGGAGCTTCTTCAGGTAGGCGAGGGCCTGTTCCTTGCCGCCGAAGTCGTGCATGGCCTTGATGAGCACGGCGGTGCCGTCGCCGGCCACGCCCGGGGTGGAGTACTGGAGCTTGTTCCTGTACCTGGCGTCGAGCAGCTCGTCCCAGGTCCTGGGGGCCTGCTTCAGTTCCTTCTTGTTGTAGACGAAGCCGAAGTAGTTGTCGACGACGGAGGTCCAGGTGCCGTCGGGGGCCTTGTCGGCTCCGCTGACCTGTACGGAGTCCTTCGGCTCGTACTTCTCCAGCAGGCCCTTGCTGTCGGCCTGCTGGATGAAGGGCGGGAGGGTGACCAGCACGTCGGCCTGCGGGTTGCTCTTCTCGCGGACGGCGCGCTGCACCATCTCGCCGGAGCCGCCCTCGACGTACTCGACCTTGATGCCGGTCTGCTTCTCGAAGTCCTTGAAGACCTTGTCGTACCAGCCGTCGCCGTTCTCGCCCTTGAGGCCGTCGGCGCTGTAGACGGTGACGACCCTGGCGTCGGAGGCGGCGGAGGTACCGCCGCAGGCGGACAGCACGGGGGTGGCGAGGAGAGCGAGGGCTACGGCGAGCGCGACGCGGGTTCTGGGCATGGCGAGGCCAACTCCTGGAGGTGTCAGGCGCGGGTGGTGAGGGGCGGGTCAGCGGTACGACGCCCGGGTGCGGACCCGGGAGACGGCGAACAGGACGAGCAGGGTCGCGGCCATGAGGACCACGGCGACGGCGGAGCCGGTGAACAGGGCGCCCCGGTCGGTGGCCGCGTAGACGAGGACGGGCAGGGGGGTCCAGTCGGGCGGGTAGAGCATCATCGTGGCGCTCAGCTCGCCCATGGACAGGGCGAAGCAGAGACCGGCGGCGGCGGTGAGGGAGGGCAGCAGCAGGGGCAGCCGTACCCGCAGGAGGACGTAGGAGGGCCGCGCGCCGAGGGAGGCGGCGGCCTGTTCGTAGGCGGGGTCCAGGCGGGTGAGGGCCGCGGACACCGACTGGTGGGCGAAGGCCGTGACCAGCACGGTGTGGGCGACGATCACGATCCACCGGGTGCCGTTGAGCAGCAGCGGCGGCTGCGAGAACGCCACCAGCACCGACAGGCCGACCACCACCGACGGCACGGCGACCGGCAGGACGAACAGGGCGTCCAGCAGCCGCCGGTACGGCTTGCGCAGGGCCGCCCCGGCCAGCGCGGCCCAGGTGCCGACGGTCAGCGCGAGCAGGCTGGCGCCGACGGCCGTGACCAGGCTCGTGGTGAGGGCCTGGAGCGCCTCGCCCCGCGTGGCCGTGCGGAAGTTGGCTGCGGTCGGGCCCGAGGGCAGGACCCCGGACCAGTGGGTGGCGAAGGAGGCGCCGAGGACGACCAGGAGGGGCAGCGCGAACAGCGGCAGGAACAGGACGAGGAACACCGCCCACACGGCCCACCTGGCCTTGCGGCTATGCACCAGCACGACGGCTCACCACCCGGTACAGGCCGTACAGGCCGACGGAGATCAGGACGTTGACGACGGCGACCGCGCAGGCGCCCGGGTAGTCGGACTCCAGGATCGCCTTGCCGTAGACGAGCATCGGCAGGGTGGTGACCCCCTTCGCGCCGGTGAACAGCACGATCCCGAACTCGTTGAGGCACAGCACCAGCACGAGGCTGCCGCCGGCCGCGAGCGCGGGCAGCGCCTCGGGCAGGATCACCTGCCGCACGATGCGCGGTGCCCGCGCCCCCAGCGAACCGGCCGCCTCCAGCTGGGCGGTGTCGAGCTGCCCGAAGGCGGCGAGCAGCGGGCGCATCACGAACGGCGTGAAGTAGGTGACCTCCGCCAGCAGCACGCCCCAGGGTGTGGTGAGGAACTGGAAGGACCCGGCGATGCCGGTGGTGCCGTAGACGAACAGCAGCGCCAGCGTGATGAGGAAGGACGGGAAGGACAGGTACACGTCGATGAACCGCGCCACCGCCTTCGCACCGGGGAACGGCACGAACGCGATGACCAGGGCCAGCAGGAACCCCAGGACCAGACAGCCGGCGGTGGAGGCCGGCGCCAGCCAGACGGTGGTCCACAGCGCGTGCCGGAACCCCTCGGAGGCGAAGGCGTCGGCGTACGGCTGGAACGAGGTCCCCCCGGTGTCCGGCTGGAGGGACTGCCGGACGACGAGGGCCAGGGGGTAGAGGAAGAACAGGCCGAGGGCGGCGACCGGCGGCAGGGCCCACAGCAGCGCCGCGAGGGCACGCGGGGCCGGGTCCGCGGTGCGGCTGCCGCCGCGGGTGCGGCCGGGCACGGCCCGCGCCTTGCCCACCGCCTCAGCCATGGCTCACCCCCGCGGGCAGCAGCACCGCGTCCTCGGCGGCGAAGTGCAGGGACACGGTGGCCCCGTGCGCCGGGGGGTCCTTCAGCTCGCGTACGTCCGCCATGACCGGGTGCCCGCCGACCTCGACGTACAGCCGGTGCGTGGCCCCCCGCCACTGGATCTCGGTGACGGTGCCGGTGAGCCGGTTGGGTCCCTCCCCGAGGCCGACGAGGTGCGGCCGTACACACAGGGTGGCCCGCGCCCCCGCGGCCGCCTCCCCCGTGTCGACCTTCAGCTCGGTCGCCGCGAAGCCGACGCCCCCGGAGCCGACGGTCACCGGCAGCAGGTTGGCGTTGCCGACGAAGGACGCCGTGAACTCGTTGGCCGGGGCCCGGTATAGCTCCCTCGGTGTGCCGCACGCCTGGAGCCGCGCCCTGTCCATGACCGCGATCCGGTCCGCCAGGGTCAGCGCCTCCACCTGGTCGTGGGTGACGTACAGCATCGACAGGTCCGGCAGTTCCCGGTGCAGCCGGGCGAGTTCGGCGAGCATTCCGGAGCGCAGCTGCGCGTCCAGGGCGGACAGCGGCTCGTCCAGCAGCAGCACGTCCGGCCGGATGGCCAGCGCCCGGGCGATGGCGACCCGCTGCTGCTGCCCGCCGGACAGCTCCCGCGGATGCCGGCGGGCGTAGCCGGCCATGCCGGTCATCTCCAGCGCCTCGGCGACCCGTTGCCGTACCTCGCTCTTGGGCGCCTTGCGGGCCCGGAGTCCGAAGGCCACGTTCTCGTCGACCCGCATGTGCGGGAAGAGCGCGTAACTCTGCACGACCATCCCGATGCCCCGCCGGTACGGCGGCAGGTCCGTCACGTCCCGGCCGCCGAGGAGCACCCGCCCGGCCACGGGCCGTACGAACCCGGCGACCGCCCGCAGCGCGGTGGTCTTGCCGGAGCCCGACGGCCCGAGCAGCGCCATGACCTCGCCGGGCTCGACGGTCAGGTCGAGGGCGTCGAGGACGACGTTGCCGTCGTAGGCGACGGTGACGGAGTCGAAGCGGATGCCCATCTCAGCGGTCTCCCGCGAGCAGCGCCGGCAGGTCGGCGACGGAGTCCAGCACATGGGTGGCACCGGCGGCGGTGAAGCCGGTGTCCGTGTGGGCGCCGGTGCGCACGCCGGCGACCAGGCCCGCTCCCGCGCGTACGCCGCTGAGCACGTCGTACGAGGTGTCACCGGCCACGGCGACCTGCCGGACGTCCTCGGCCGCCTTCGTCCGCAGGAACGCCTCCAGCACCATGTCCGGGTACGGCCGCCCGCGCCCGCCGGCGTCGGCCGGGCACAGGGTGAGCGGCACCAGGTCGCGCCAGCCGAGGGCGTCCAGGATGGCGTCCTGGGTGACACGGGCGAAGCCGGTGGTCAGCACGACGGTACGGCCGCCGGCGGCGAGTTCCTCGATGGCCTCGCGGGCCCCGCGGACCGGGGCGATCAGACCGGCGTCGACGAGTCCGCCGTACGCCTTCTCGAAGGCGCTGTTGGCGCGCCGGGCGCGGTCCTCGTCGCCGAACAGGTGCCGGAAGACGGAGATCTTGGACTCGCCCATGGTGGCGCGGACGTAGGCGAGGTGCTCGGCGTGCTCGGCGGAGCCGGGCTCCACGCCCAGCTCGGTGGCCGCCGCCTCGAAGGCACGCTCGACCAGGCCGCCGTCGGCGACGGTCGTGCCGGCCATGTCGAGGACGACGAGACGGATGTTCTCCGGGGTGTCGGTCAGGGTGTTCATGGCGCTCACCAGTTCAGTTCGTTCGCGGTGGTCTCGGCTATCGCCGGGGAGCAGGTCATGCCGCGACCGCCGGGCCCGGTGACCAGCCACACCCCCTCGTGCACCTGCTGGCGGTGCACCACCCGGCCGGGTTCGGTGCACTGGGCGTACACGCCCGCCCAGCGGTGCCGGACGCGCGGCAGCGGCCGGCCGAGGAGGGATTCGACGACTCCGGTGAGGTGCTCGTACGGCTCCTCGACGGTGTCGAAGGCGAAGGGGTGCTCGTACTCGTGGGTGTCGCCGATGGTCAGGCCGCCGTCGGCGCGCTGCACCATGAGCAGCTGCATCCTGTGCGCGGCGGCGGTCTCCGGCTGCGGCTGCCGGGCGTTCAGCTCGTCCAGCGCCGGGGAGGCGTAGGCCGGGTAGTAGCGGAAGCTGTCGGCGTCGGCGACCGAGGTGGTCAGCGGCTCGCCGAGCGGGTCGGTCTGCATCATCTGCAACCGCACCCGGCGCACCGGGAGGCCGGGGCCGGCCAGCTCGCGTACGAGTCCGCCGAGCCAGGCGCCGGTCGCCAGGACGACGGCGTCGGCGCGGTGCACGTCCCCGTGGTCGTCCCGGACGGTGCCGGCGCCGGTCACCTCGCGGACCTCCCGGCCCGGCAGGAAGGTGTAGTCCGGCGACTTCAGCAGCTCCTCGCGCAGGGCGAGCTGGGCGGTACGGGGTTCCACGGCCGCGTCCCGCTCGCAGAACAGGGCCGCGTCGAAGTGGCCGCGCAGGGCGGGGTTGAGCGCGCGGGCCTCGCCCGGGGTGAGGAGCTTGTAACCGCGTGCGGCGGCGTCGGCGCGGGCCACGGCGGCCTCGGCGACGGCCAGCTCCAGGGGCCCGCGGACCGGGGTGAGCGAGCCGATCGCCCGGAATCCGAGTGCCGGGACCCGGCCGCCGATCTCCTCCCACAGCTCCCGCGCCCGCAGGGCGGCTTCCAGCTCTTCTCCCCCGGCGCGCCCGCTGACCCAGATCTGTCCGAAGTTGCGCAGCGAGGCGCCGCGCGCCTCGGCCTCACGCTCGATCTGGACGACCTGGTGGCCGCGCTCCACTGCTTGCCAGGCGTGCATGGTGCCCACCACACCGGCTCCGACCACTGTCACTTTCACGACGGCAACGCTCCTCGCGATCCGGGAACCGGAGACATCCGGCTGACAACGAGAGCGTGAACGACCCATCACGTTTGGGCTAGACCCGTTATCTTTCCGTGACATGGGGACGGGGGTGGATGAGAGGACATGTCACCCCTTGAGGTGCGTGGTGAAGGAGAACCGGTCCCCGCGGTAGAGCGACCGCACCCGCTCCAGCGGGCGGCCCGCCGCGTCCCGGGAGACCCGGTGGATCAGCAGCATCGGCAGGGCGGGCGGAGTGCCGATGAGCAGGGCCTCACGGGGCGTGGCCAGCACCGTCTCGAGTCGCTCGTCGGCGTCGCCGAAGGCGATGCCCTGGTCCTTGAGGTAGGAGTAGAAGGAGGAGTCCGGGTCGAAGTCGGCGCCCAGCCGCGGCACCCGCTCCACGGCGACGTACGTGCTCTCCAGGCCCACCCGCTCGTCGTCGGCGAGCAGCACGCGCTCCAGGTGCCAGACGGGTTCTCCCCGGGTCAGCCCGGTCTCGGCGGCGAGCGCGTCCGGGCACGGGAACCGGTCGAGGGTCACGAGGGCACGACCGGGCGTCCGGCCCTGCCGGCGCACACCCTCGGTGTAGCTGGCCAGGGACAGCGGCTGGGCCAGCTTGGGCCCGGCGACGACCGTCCCCCGGCCCTTGCGCCGCAGCCGCCCCTCCAGCACCAGCTCCCGTACGGCCTGCCGCACGGTCTCGCGGGCCACGTCGTAGCGCTCGGCCAGGTCCCGCTCGGTGGGGATGACGCTGTCCTCCCCCAGCTCCTCCAGCAGCGCGGCGATCCGTGCCTTCACCGCGTAGTACTTCGGAATGCGCCCGTGCTCGGGAACGCCGGAGCGGACGGGGGCGCCGGGGGCCTGGTCGTTCGGGTAGTCCACGCAGGGATCGTCGCAGACGGGGTGGGCGGGCGAGGGACTGGATCCGGTTCAGCGGCGGCCACGGGCCAGCAGGAACGCGCCGGCACCCACGGCGAACAGGGCTGCGACGGCGACGAGCAGTCCGAGGGCGAGCCCCGGCCCGGTGCGCGCCAGTTCCCGCGCCTCCCGGGCGAGGGACAGGGAGGAGTCCGGGGCACCGGTGGGGGTGGGCGCGGCGCTGCCGCCGGGGACGGTCGGCACGCCCGCGGCCTCCTGGGTGTCCCCGGTGACCTGGGGGTCCGGGGTGCCGGCCGTGTCCGGGGCGTCCTGCGCGTCGCCGGTGCCCGCTGTGTCGCCCGCCTCCCGAGCCTCCTGCGTGTCCTCCGGGGGGTCCTCGGTGCCCTGGGGGTCCGCGGTGTCGTGGGGGTCCGCGGTGTCGTGGGGGTCGGCTGTGTTCCGGGGGGCCGTGGTGTCCTGGGGGTCCTGGGGCTCCCGGGGGTTCTCCGCCTCCCCGGCGATCCTGAAGCGGTAGGCGTTCGACTCCCCCACCCACTCCCCGTCCGTGCCCCGCCGCTGCACCGCCGCGACGTTGACGGTGACCTGGTCGGGTACGGCGTCGGAGGTGAGCGCGAGCCGTACCCGGACGCTGACGGTCTTGCCGGGCGGCACGGTGAACCCGCCGAACCCGGAGCCGTCCAGCACACCGACCAGTTCCTGCTCCCCGGTGGTCTCGAAGGCCACCGGCCGGGCCCGGGGGCCGTCGTAGAAGTCCAGCCGGGGCTGGTTCGCCCGCAGGGCGCGCTTGTCGTCGACGAGGACCACGACCGGGTGGATTCCGGTGCAGGCGGTGCGGGTGGTGTTGGTGAGGTCGACGTACCAGGTACCGGATCCGCCGCCGGCCTCGTAGGAGCCGGGGCCGCCCCGGATCCGGGTGGCCAGCGGGAAGGCCCGCGCGTCGGCGCCGGCACAGCCGGGCGCGGCGACCGCGTGCGCGGCCCCCGTCGGCAGGAGCGGGAGAGGGGCGGCGGCGACGGTTGCGGCCAGGGCGAGGGACAGGGACGTGCGCAGTCGCATGAACACATGACCATGCCGGAAGCACCCGGGCGGCAGGGGTCGCCACTCCGCGTACGCCCGCGTGGTCCGCCCGATCAGCGCACGTCCGGCGCCGGGTCAGGGACCGTGGACGCGCTGCGCCCGCGAGGCCCCGGAGACGCTCTCCGCCCCGGCGTTCTCGAGTGCCTGCCGATGGGAGGCGTCCGGGTGGCCGCCGTCGGCGATGACGCCCTCCGGCTCCTTCTTCAGCGCCTGGTGATCGTGCTCCGCCTGCTCGGCCGCCGCCAGGGCCCGGCCGCACGCGCTCCGCGCGGTGGCGGGCGCCGCAGGGGCAGCCGGGCGGAGCGCGAGGAGCACGGCGGCACCGGCCGTGAACAGCGTCAACGGCAGCGGCAGGGGCAGGGGCAGGGGCAGCCGGGGACGGATGGACGCCCCGGACGGGCCTCCCGTGTGGGATCGCCGGTCAGGACGAGAGCCTGACCCATCGGCCGCCGTCACCCGTGCTGACGCATTCCTGGTAGGGGTCGGGGTCCCCCTGGCGTTCCCGGCACTTCCACGCGGTTCCGGCCGCGCGGACCCCGACGGATGCGCCCGCGGAACCCTGCCGGACCTTCATGTAGGCGGCCGCCACCTGGAGAGCGGTCGCGCAGGACCCCTTCTCGGCGGCCCACACCGCGAGTCCGGACGCCCGGTCCGTGCCGCAGTACGCGGGTTTCCGGTCCGGTACCCGGTCCGTGCCCCCCGCACCCGCACCGGTGCCGGTGTCCGTGCCCGTGGCCGTGCCCGGGTTCGGGTCGGCGGACGCCGTGGCGGGAACCGCGAGGCAGAGCGCGAGGGCTCCCAGCAGGCCCGCGGCCGTTCTCGTCCTGGTCGAACGCACTTCGTGCCCTCCTTGCCTAGGGGGAGGAAGAAAGGGTGCCCCGAGTACCCCGGACTCCCCCGCACACGCCGGCCTCGTCCCCCGTCCGGGTCCTGACCACACGCCGACCGGCCGAGCGGCACCCAGCCGGCCCAAAGAGACACTCCGGCCCGGTCGAGCCGACCCGCCCCCACCCCCGTATCGTCCTCGCCCCCGTCCGGACCGGGCACCGGGCCCGGCTCAGACGTCACCCCGCCCGAACAGCGGCGCCAGCAGCATCTGCGCCGCCCCCTCGGCCACCACACGCTCTCCCCCCGGGGCGACCCGTACCGGCACGCCTCCCCCGCCCGCCCCCTCCCGCCGGGCCCGCGCCCCCAGCACCTCGGCGACGCCCCGCACGTACACCTCGGGCGCCCGGACCACCGTCCGCCCGCCGAGCAGCACCACATCGATGTCCAGCAGCCCCACCAGATTCCCGGCCGCGACCCCCAGCACCCGCGCCGCCTCGGCCACCTCCCCCCGCGCCGCCGCCCCGAGGCACAGCACCTCCACGCACCCCCGGTTCCCGCACTCGCACAGCGGGCCGTCCAGCTGGACGACCTGGTGCCCGAACTCCCCCGCCCCGGTCCGCGCTCCGCGGTGCACGCTCCCGCCGATCACCAGCCCGGCACCGAGTCCGGTACCGAGGTGCAGGTAGGCGAAGGACCCGCCCGGCACCTCCTCCGCGCCCCCGGCCGCCAGCCCCACCGCCGCCGCGTTGGTGTCCTTGTCCACCACCACCGGCACCCCGAGCCGCTCGGCGAGCGCGTCCCGCAGCGGAAACCCGTCCCACTCGGGGAACCCGGTGACCCGGTGCAGCACCCCGTGCGTGTGGTCCAACGGCCCGGGGAGCGCGACCCCCACCCCCACCAGCGACCCGGCCCCGGCGAGCCCCGCACCCCCGGCCGCCCCGCCACGGCCACCACCACCCGGACCGGCAGACCCCCCGAGGCCGGCCGGATCATCGGCAGCTCCCGCACCCCCACCGGCCGCCGACGCCCCATCGCTTTCCGGCGGACCGCCCGCGCCCGGACCCTGCCCTGCCGGTTCCCCGGCCACCAGTCCCTTGACCACCAGTCCCCCGGCCACCTCACGCACCGCCGCGGACACCGCCCCCAGCACGGCCTCCGCGCCCGCTCCCAGATCCAGTTCCGCACGCCGCTCCCCCACGACGGCACCGTCCAGATCCACGAGCACCGCCCGCAGTTCGTCGCGGTCCAGGTGGACCCCGACCGCGTGCCCCGCCTCCGGGACCAGCCGCAGCACCGTCCGCGGCTTGCCCCCGGTCGACGCCCGCCGCCCGGCCTCCGCCGCGAAGCCCTGCTCGCGCAGGCGCGCGGTGATCTTGCTGACGGCCTGCGGGGTCAGCCCGGTGCGCTCGGCCAGTTCCAGCCGGCTGATGCCCTCGGTGCCGGCGTCCCGCAGCAGCCCGAGCACCAGCGCGGCGTTGTGGCTGCGCAGCACGCCCAGATTCGCCCCCGCCGGTCCGCCGCTCCCCGTCGTCGCCCTTGTCCTGTTCACCACCCCATTCTCTCCGCCGCTTGCACTTTCGCAACAGCGTTGCCAAAGTGGGAGGCATGACTGCTACCCCTCTCCGCGTCGGCCTGATCGGCTACGGCCTCGCCGGCTCCGTCTTCCACGCCCCGCTGATCGCCGCCACCGAGGGCCTCGCCCTCGACACGGTGGTCACCTCCAACCCGGAGCGGCAGCAGCAGGCCCGCGCCGAGTTCCCGGACGTGAGGACGGCCGCCACCCCCGAGGAACTCTTCGACCGCGCGGCCGAACTGGACCTGGTCGTCATCGCCTCGCCGAACAAGACGCACGTCCCGCTGGCCACGGCCGCCCTCAAGGCGGGGCTGCCGGTGGTCGTGGACAAGCCGGTCGCCGGCACGGCAGCCGAGGCGCGCGGCCTCGCCGCCCTCGCCGAGGAGCGCGGCCTGCTCCTGTCGGTCTTCCAGAACCGCCGCTGGGACAACGACTTCCTGACCCTCCGCCGGCTCCTCGCGGACGGCGAACTCGGCGACGCCTGGCGCTTCGAGTCCCGCTTCGAGCGCTGGCGCCCGCAGACCAAGGGCGGCTGGCGCGAGTCGGGCGACCCGGCGGAGATCGGAGGTCTGCTCTACGACCTCGGCAGCCATGTCGTGGACCAGGCCCTGGTCCTCTTCGGCCCGGTCACCGAGGTGTACGCGGAGGCGGACATCCGCCGCGCGACCGCCGAGACCGACGACGACACCTTCCTCGCGCTCACCCACGCGAACGGCGTCCGCTCCCACCTCTACGTCTCCGCGACCGCCGCCCAGCTCGGCCCCCGCTTCCGGGTGCTGGGCTCCCGCGCGGGCTACGTCAAGTACGGCCTGGACCCCCAGGAAGCGGCCCTGCGCGAGGGCAGCCGCCCCGGCGCCGTCGCCGACTGGGGCGCGGAGGACGAGTCCCTGTGGGGCCGTATCGGCGCCGGGGAGTCCCCGCTGACCGGCGGTGGCACCCCCGTGCCGACGCTGCCCGGTGACTACCCGGCCTACTACGCGGCCGTCGCCGACGCCCTGCGCGGCGCCGGCCCCAACCCGGTGACCGCCCTGGAGGCGGCTGCCGCGCTCGACGTACTGGAAGCGGCCCGCAGGTCCGCCCGCGAGAAGGTGACGGTGACCCTCTGATGCCCCGGACCACCCCTGGCAGCAGCACCACCCCCGAGCCGGCCCCGTCCGTCGAGGAGCTGGAGGCACAGCAACAGCGCCTGGTCTTCCGCCGGTTCACCCATGACGACGCCTGGGCCCTCGGCTCCCTCCTGGTCGAGTCGGCCCGGGAGCGGCAGGCGCCGGTCGCCATCGACATCCACCGTGCCGGCCAGCAGCTCTTCCACGCCGCCCTGCCGGGCTCCACCCCGGACAACGACGCCTGGATCGCCCGCAAGCGCCGGGTGGTGGAGCGCTACGGCGCCGCCTCCTACCTGGTCGGTGCCCGCTTCCGGGCCAAGGGCACGACGTTCGAGGAGTCCTCCCGTCTCGACCCGGACACCTACGCGGCCCACGGCGGCTCCTTCCCGATCACCGTCGAGGGCGTCGGTGTGATCGGCACGGTGACCGTCTCCGGTCTGCCCCAGCTCCGCGACCACGAGTTGGTGGTGGAGGCACTGGAGGCGTTCCTCGGCCGTTCGGCCGGCTGAGGGAACGGCGGGAACAGCCCGGGGGTCCCTCCGGTTGGCAACGGCGGAAGACGTGATGATCACGGCACAGCCCACCACCGGAGGGACCACACCCGATGACCACCTCACTGAAGGAGACCGTCGGCCGGTACGGCATCTGGAGCGTCGAGCTGCGCTCGGAGGACCCGGACCGGCGCGGCGAACTGGACGAGGCCGCGGCCGAGCTGGAGGACCTCGGGTACGGCGCCCTCTGGCTGGGCGGCAACAGCACCGCGGACCACGCGGCCACGCTCATCGGGGCGACGCGCCGCATCGCGGTCGGTACCAGCATCCAGAGCGTCTGGCAGCAGGACGCCGAGACCACGGCGGCCGGCTACACCGAGCTGGAGGCGGCCCACCCCGGCCGGTTCGTGCTGGGTCTCGGCGTGAGCCACGGCCCGCTGGTCAAGGACTACCGGCGCCCGTACGCGGCGATGACCGCGTACCTCGACGAGCTGGACAGGGCGGGCGTGCCCGCCGACCGCCGTGTGCTCGCCGCGCTGGGCCCCAGGATGCTGGGCCTGTCCCGTGACCGCGCGGCCGGCGCCATCCCCTACCTGGTCACGCCCGAGCACACCGCCCGGGCCCGCGAGATCCTGGGCGAACGGCCGCTGCTGGCCCCGGAGTCCAAGGTGGTGCTGGAGTCCGACCCGGCCCGTGCCCGGCAGACGGCCCGCGCCTACCTGTCCCGCTACCTTGAACTGCCCAACTACACCGGCAACTTCCTCCGCCTGGGCTTCACCGAGGACGACATCGCCGACGGCGGCAGCGACCGTCTCGTCGACGCGGTCTTCGCCTGGGGCGACGAGAGCCGGATCCGTGAACGCGTCACGGCCTTCCACGAGGCGGGCGCGGACCACGTGGCCCTGCAGGTGGTGACGGCGAACCCGGGCGGCGCCCTCCCGAGGGAGGAATGGCGCGCCCTGGCTTCTCTGCTGGGGTGAGCGCCCCGGCCGCGGGGCCGCGGGCCGCGTTCACCGCGCGGCCCCGCCGCCGTGGGAGCGACCGGCCACGAACGACCCGCGGCCGGCGCCCGACAGCCGACGACCGGCCCGTGGCCGGCCCCCGGTCTCGCGGTGCTCTCCGGCGCGGCGGTCAGGCGTCCTTGAGTTCCTGCCGCTGCCGCCCGAGCCCCTCGATCTCCAGCTCGACGACGTCCCCGGCCCTGAGATACGGCTTGGGCTCGGGCTGCCCCATCGCCACCCCCGCCGGCGTCCCCGTGTTGATGACGTCCCCGGGGTACAGCGTCATGAACCGGCTGAGGTAGCGCACGACCTCCCCCACGGGGAAGATCTGCTCGGCCGTCGTACCGTCCTGCTTCAGCTGCCCGTTCACCCAGAGCCTGAGCGCGAGGTTCTGCGGGTCGGCCACCTCGTCGGCCGTCACCAGCCACGGCCCCAGCGGGTTGAACGTCTCGCAGTTCTTGCCCTTGTCCCAGGTGCCGCCCCGCTCGATCTGGAACTCCCGCTCGGAGACGTCGTGCGCGACCGCGTACCCGGCGACGTGCGCGAGTGCCTCCTCGGCCGAGTCCAGGTAGCGGGCCGTACGGCCGATGACGACCGCGAGTTCGACCTCCCAGTCGGTCTTCACCGAGTCGCGCGGCACCAGCACCGTGTCGTCCGGCCCGACGACCGTGTCCGGCGCCTTGAGGAAGACGACGGGCTCGGCGGGCGGCTCGGCACCCGTCTCGCGGGCGTGGTCGTGGTAGTTGAGCCCGATGCACACGACTTTGCCGATACGGCCGACCGGGGGGCCGACGCGCAGTCCGGCCGGGTCCAGCGCGGGCAGCTCACCGGCCTCGGCCGCCGCCCGCACCCGGCCGAGCGCGGTGCCGTCGGCGAGGAGCGTGCCGTCGATGTCGTCCACGAGGCCCGACAGGTCCCGAAGGGTCCCCCCGGCGTCGAGCAGTGCGGGGCGCTCCGCCCCCGCCGTACCGACTCGCAGCAGCTTCATGGTCACAATCTCCCTCGATCGCGGGCGCCCCGCCGACGGGTGCAGCCGTCGGAGGACTGGCTGATCCTCCAATCAGCGTGTCCACTCCGCAAGACCCTGTTCAGGTACTGGACCGTAACCAGTGGCCGCTCAGCGGTACGGCGCGCCCTGCTCAGCGGTACAGCAGGGCCTGTTCCGCCGCGCCCCAGGCCGTGCTGGTGACGATGTAGAGGGCGGCGGCCAGCGGGACGACCGCCACGGTGACGAGGGTGAAGAAGGACAGGAACGGGGTGACCCGGGTGACCGCGGCGAGCCCGGGCACCTGGTCACCGGCGGCGAGCGGGGCGGGGCGGCCGGTGGCCGTCCGCCGGGCGCGCCGGTAGTTGACGGTGGCGACGGCCGCGGTGAGGACGAAGAGACCGAGGTAGACCAGTCCGGCGGGGCCGGCCGTCCCGCCGTCGGCGAGCGCGTCGGCCCAGCGTCCGCCGAGCGGTGCCGCGAACAGCCGGTGGCCGAGCAGGCCGTTGCTCCGGCCGCCGATCGTGGTGCTGGAGAAGAGGTGGTAGAGGAGGAAGAAGGCGGGCAGCTGGAGCAGGCTGGGCAGGCAGCCGGCGAGCGGCGAGACCTTTTCCTCGGTGTGCAGTTCCAGCACGGCCTGCTGGAGCCGCTGGGGGTTCTCGCGGTGCTTCTCGCGCAGTTCGGCGATTCTCGGCTGGAGTGCGGCCTGGGCGCGCCTGCCACGGGCGGCGGCCCGGGACAGCGGGTGGACGAGGAGCCGTACGAGGGCGGTGAACAGGACGATCGCGGCGGCTGCCGCGGAGGCGTGGAAGAGCGGGGTCAGCAGGTCGGCCAAGTGCTCGACCAGGCGGGCGAAAACGGACATGGGTGAGCCCTCCGGGGGGTCTCGTCGTGCCGGAAGTGACCGGAAGCGACCGGTCTGGACGGAAATCGGCATGACGACCCGCGCGGGGTCACGAGCTGACGTGTGTGAGGACGTGCCCTACGCGGCGATCGCCGCAGGGGTGTGTCCGGGTGCTCTGGGCCGCCGCCGGCCGGGCGCGTCGGGATCGCGCTGGGGCAGGAAGGCCGTACGCCGGGCCCGGTCGCGTATCGCCGTGCGCACGCGGGTCGGGGGTACGGCGGGCACGCTGCGCGCGGCCAGCAGGGCGCAGACGGCGAGCGCGGCGGCGGCGGACGCGGTCGCCGCGAGGGCGACGGCGGCGGTGAGGCCGCCGGAGCCGAGGACGGCGGCCTGGACCAGCAGCAGCTGCGCCAGGAGCATCAGGAGGGCGAGGGGGACGAGGGGGGCGAGAGGAGCGGGCGAACGCGTGACGCCACGGCTGCGCATCGGCACTCCCCCCTGTCTCTTCGTCTGCTGTCCGCGTGCTCAGTGTGCCAGGTGCACCGGATCGGTCTCCAGGGGCTCCAGCAGCCGTTTGGGCCGCAGCAGCGCCCTGCTGACCGGATCCGCGGGCGCGGAGTCCAGCCCCGGGCCCGGCACCATGACAACGTCCGCGACCGGCACGAGAGTTCCGCAGGCGGCACACGTTCCGGAAGCCTCGACGTTCCCGCCGCAGTCCGCGTGCCGGAAGGAGCGCAGCCGGTTGCCGCCGACGTGCTCGCGCCCCCACTGGCCGAGGGCGCGCAGCGCGGGCCACAGGGCGGTACCGCGCTCGGTCACGACGTACTCGTCCCGGGGCGGCGTCTCCTGGTAGCGGCGCTTTTCGAGGATCCCCTCCTCGGTGAGCGTGCGGAGCCGGGCCGACAGGACGGCGCGCGGGATGCCGAGGTGGGCCAGGAAGTCGTTGTAGCGCCGGACGCCGTAGATCGCGTCGCGGACGACGAGCAGCGTCCACCGCTCGCCGACGACCTCCAGCGCGCGGGCGATGGAGCACTCCTGCGTCATGTAGTCCTTGCCCAGTGCCATGCCCTCCACTGTAACCACTGGCCGCAAATCGGTTCAGTGAACGAACCCATGGTGCTACGGTGGCGGTGACAGGTAGGTTCAATGACCGAACCGAAGCCGCTGGCTCCGCCGGACAGACCGGGGCCCCGCAAGGAACAGGGAAGGCCATGACCCGGCTCGACACCGCCCCCACCCCCGTCGCCGCAGGCGGCACCACGGCCCGGGACGCCCCCGCACGCCCCCGCGCCACCCTGGCCCTGACCAGCGCGGCCACCACCGTGGCCCTGATGACGTACACCGCCCCGATGGTCACGCTGCCGGACACCGCGAGCGCCCTGCACACCCCGCTCTCCGCCCAGGCCTGGCTGCTCAACGGCACCCCCCTCGGCCTCGCCGCCCTCCTGCTCGTGGCCGGCAGCCTCGCCGACGACTACGGCCGCCGCCGGATCTTCCTCGCCGGCACCCTGGCCCTCGGCCTCACCACCGCCCTCGGCGCGTTCACCACGTCGACCTGGCAGTTCACCCTGGCCCGCATCGCCCAGGGCGCGGCCTCCGCGGCCCTGCTGGCCAGCGCCCTCGGCCTGATCGTGCACGCCTTCCCCAGCCCGCGCGGCCGGCTGCACGCCACCGGCGTGTGGGGCGCCTTCGTCAGCGGCGGCATCGCCGTGGGCCCGCTGCTCGCGAGCGCACTGCCGAACTGGCGGGTGGGCTACGGCGTCCTGGGCGCCGCCGCCCTCGTCGTGACCGCACTGGGCACCCGGGCGCTGACCGAGTCACGCGCCCCGCGCGGCGGCCGGCCGGACGTGTTCGGCGCGCTCACCTTCGGCCTGGCCCTGGTGGCCCTGGTCGCGGCCCTCACCCTGGGCCGGGACGGCTGGCTGCGCGCCCCGGTCGGCCTGCTGCTCGCCGCGGCCGTCGTCCTCTTCGCCGGGTTCGTCGCGGTGGAACACCGGACCGGCACCCCGATGATCGACCTCGGGCTGCTGCGCAACCCCCGCTTCCTGGCCTCCTCTGCGGGAGGACTGTTCACCGGCCTGGCCGTCATCGGCATGTTCAGCTTCCTGCCCGCGCTGCTCCAGCAGACCCTCCACCTCTCCCCGCCGACCACGGCCTGGCTGTTCCTGCTCTGGTCCGGCCTGAGCTTCGCCGTCGCCCTCCAGGTCAAGCACCTGGCCGGCCGTGTCGCACCGCGCACCCAGCTCGCCCTCGGCTTCGCCCTGCACGCGATCGCCGTCGTGACCATGCTCGGCGCCATCGGCTCCGGCTCCTGGGCACGGCTGCTGCCCGGCCTGATCGTCGGCGGCATCGGCAGCGGTCTGCTGAACGGCGCGCTGCCGCTGCTCGCGGTCGAGTCCGTACCCCGCGAGCGCACCGCGATGGGCTCCGGCGCCCAGCAGACCTTCCGCTACATCGGCTCCTGCGCGGGTGTGGCCCTGACCATCGCCATCGCCACGTCGGCCGGCGACATGGCCAGGGGCGCCAACCTCGCCCTGCTGGTCTCGGCGGGGCTGGCGGCCGTGGGCGCGGCGGGGGTGCTGGCGCTGCGCGGCCGGGAGGAGTAGAGCCCGGGGCGGCGGGCGGTCGGTGAGGGGAGTCCGGCTCACCTCGGCCGCATGGACACCAGCCTGGCCCACACCACCAGCCGGTACCGGGAGGTGAACTCGGGCGTGCAGGTGGTGAGGGTGAGGTAGTAACCCGGCTCGTCGTACCCGTACCCGGGCCGGACGAGCGAGCGCGGAACCGGCCGGACGACGCCCGCGTCCGTCGCCGACGTCCGCGGCAGCACCCGGTCGACGTCGTACGTGTACGTCGCCGACCGCGTCTCCACCTCGACGGCGTCCCCCCGCCGCAGCCGGGGCAGGTACCGGAAAGGCTCGCCGTGCGTGTTCCGGTGCCCGGCGAGCGCGAAGTTCCCGGCCTGGCCCGGCTGCTGGGTGCCGCGGTAGTGGCCGACGTACCCCTTGTCGAGCACGTCCGCCTTGCTCACCCCCTCGGCGACGGGGACGCGCAGGCCGAGCCGGGGAATGGTGAGGACGGCGTACGCCTGGGACCGCCGGGGCAGGGCCGCCGGCCCGTACGGGCGCGGTGCCGCGGGTGCCGCGCCCGGATCCCCCGCTCCCGGACCGAAGGCCGTACCGGACCCACCGGAACCAGCGGACCCGGCCGGCTCACCGGACCCAGCGGCCCCACCCGACCTGTCGGCCCCACCGGAGGAGCCGGCGGATCCGCCGTCGGCGGTCGCCGTACCGCTCCCCCACTCCCGCTCCAGCGCCGCCACCTTCCGCTCGGCCCCGCGCCGGGCCTCCCGGTTGGTCCACCACAACTGGTGCACGACCAGCAGCAGGAGGACCAGCCCCGCCGTCACGAGCACCTCGCCCCCGCCCCACAGCACCTGCCTGCGCCGGGCACGCCGCCGCCGGTCCCGGTGCCGTACGACCCGCACACCCGCCACAGCCCGCATCCGCAGCCACCTCCAGCCGGAGCCGCCCGCACGATAGGCGCGGCGCCCTCAAGTGGCCAGAGCCCGCGGGGAACCGGGTTCAGCCCAGCGGCAGCGCGTCCTGGTAGCCGTTCGCCGGCCGGGCGACCTTCGTGACGGTACGGGCGTCCAGCGCGACCGCCGCCGAACTGGTGCCCAGCGTGCCGCCCGGGTGCCAGGTCCCGGTGACCGTCACCCACGTGTTCGCGGCCAGGGCGGGACCGCCATGGATCCGCACCTTCACGGACTGGGCGTCGGCCGCACAGCAGTTGAGGATGATCCGGGTCAGCTCCCAGCCCCCGCTCCCGCCCCCGGTGCCGGGCGTGACGAACCCGGTCATCCGCACGACGCGCCCCTCGATGGCCCGCCCCCGGTCCTCCTGCACCCGGCTCGTGAAGTCGGACAGGGTCATGGGCAGGGGCGAGGTACGCGGCAGCGGGTCGAAGTCGTCCGTGTGCGTGACCGCTTTGGGCGGCTGCCGGGCGGCGGTGTAGGCGCCGAGGGCGGGCGGGGCGTAGAAGAGCAGGCTGAGGGCGGGAAGGAGCAGCAGCCAGGCGACGCGGGGGACGGCGGAGTGGTCGTGCCCGTGACCACCGTGCCCGTGGCCGTCCTCCGGGTCACTGTCGAGGCCGTCCTCCCGGTCTGCGCCGAGGCCGTCCTCCTGGCCCCCGTCTTCCCGGTCTCCGCCGGGGCCGTCACCCCGGTCTCCGCCGGGGCCGTCACCCCGGCCCCCGTCGTGGACGTCTTCCCGATCTCCGCCAAGGCCGTCCTCCCGGTCCCCGCCGGGGCCGTCACCCCGGCCCCTGTCGTGGACGGCTTCCCGGTCTCCGCCGGGGCCGTCATCCCGGCCCCTGTCGTGGACGTCTTCCCGGCCCCTGTCGAGGACGGCGCTCGCCAGTCCCAGCAGGACCAGGACGGCGCCGGAGGCGATGAGCAGGGGGCGCATGCCCTCCTTGACGTACCGCAGGCACAGGTCGGTGAGGAGGGAGACGTGCAGCAGCCCGAGCCCGCAGGCGACGAGCAGCCCCGCCTGAAGTGACCGTCTCACAGCAGCCCCCCGCCGATCAGCGCGCTGCACGCGACGGCGACGACGACCGTGGCGGCGGAGAACCGGACCGCGAAGGGCCGCCCGAAGGTCCCCGCCTGCAGGGCGATGAGCTTCAGATCGACCATGGGCCCCACCACCATGAAGGCCAGCCGCGCGACGGGCGGGAACCCGGTCAGTGAGGCGGCCAGGAAGGCATCGGCCTCGGAACACACCGCGAGCAGCACGGCGAGCCCGGCGAGGAAGAGCACGGACAGCCAGGGCGCCGCCGCGAAGGTGTCCAGCACGGAACGCGGTACGGCCACGTTGAAGGTGGCCGCGGCCATGGCGCCGAGGACGAGGAACCCGCCGGCGTGCAGGAAGTCGTGCTGGAACCCCGTGCGGAACTCGTCCCACCGACTGCGCCCCGGCCGATGACCGGTGTGCCGTACGACGGGCCGCAGCCACTCGGTCCGCCCGAAGCGCAGCCACAGCCAGCCCATGACCACGGCGGTGGCGAGGGAGGCGAGCAGCCGGGCGAGCACCATGGCGGGGTTCCCGGGGAACGCGATCGCGGTGGCGGTGAGCACGACGGGATTGATGGCGGGCGCGGACAGCAGGAACGCGAAGGCGGCGGCCGGCGGCACCCCCCGGCCGATCAGACTGCTCGCGACCGGCACGGAGGCGCACTCGCAGCCGGGCAGCACGACACCGGCGACCCCGGCGACGGGAACGGCGAGGACGGGCCGCCGCGGCAGCACCCGCCGGAAGACCCCCTCCGGCACGAAGGCGTTGATCGCGCCGGACAGAGCGGTGCCGAGCAGCAGGAAGGGCAGTGCCTGCACGGTGACGGCCAGACACACGGTCCGCCACGCCTGCACGGCCGGGGCGTCGCCCCACCGGCCGAGCAGGAAGAGGAGGGAACCGGGCACGACGGCGGCGCCCACCAGCAAGACCGGCCAGAACCGGGGCGGCTCGACCTCCCCGCCGCCGGCCGCGCCGACGTCCCGCCGGCCATCCTCGCCCCGGACCTCTACCAGCACACCCGTCTTCTGCATGCCTCCCCCACCTACATCTGCCCGACCCCATGGCTTCGCGCCCTATGGTGGCCGACCCTACGGCCGCCGTACACAAGGGTCCGCCCCGGGCACCCCTCCGCCCCCTGCCCACCTCACTTTTGTCACCGCCCGGCAGTACGGTGTCCCCCATGCGCCCCGACACGCCTGCCGAGAACGTCGACCACACCGCCGAAGCGGCACGCCTGGAGCGAACCGCCGGCCTGTACCCCGAGGACACCGAGACCCTCCTGCTCCGGGCCGCGGCCCACCTGGAACTGTCCGGCGACCGCCCCGCGGCGACCACGCTCTACGACCGCCTGCTGAGTTCCGCGGGCCGCCTGGACAACCCCCATCTGGTACGGGCCCTGAAGGCGTCCAACCTCTGGGAGTACGGCCACGAGGCCGAGGCGAGGGCGATCATCGAGGGCATCCGCACGACAGCCCCCCGGGACCCGGCCCCCTGGGTGATCGTGGCCGAGGCCCTCGAATCCCACGACGAACTGGAGGCGGCGGCGGACACCTTCACGCAGGCGGCGAGCCTGCTCCTGCCGGACTCCGCGGAGCCGTCCCCCGCCACCCACCCCGTCCTCTACGGCCGCCACCGCGTCCGCCGCATGCTGGGCCTCCCGCACGACGACTGGGACACCCTCGCCGACACCCTCCACACGTCCCCGGTCAGCCTGGACGAGCTCCACGACCCGAAGCGCGTGTGGTCCCTCGGCTCCGACAACCCGGCGGAACTGGAAGCGGAGATCTCCCGCCTCCGAGCGGAACTCGGCGCCTACCGGGAGGCCCTCTCCCGCCCGTTCCCGGTGGCGGTCCTGCACTGGCCGGCCCCGGAACTGGCGGAACTGCTGTCCACGTACCCGACCCTGTCCACGGAGTACCCGTCCCACGAGGCCCACCTGTCGACCATAGAGGCCTCGCTGCGCGAGCTGTCCTCGTCGGGCACGGGGAACCTGGGCATCGTCACGGGCACGGTCCCCTCCTACGAGGCCTTCGCGGCCTCGGAGGGCACGTCCCCGCACGACGCCACGCTGCTCCCGCAGTACGCGACGACGCTGGCGTCCCGGGGGCGGGCCGTGGCTTGGCCGCCGGAGCGGGGGGCGGAGTGCTGGTGCGGCTCGACTCAGGTCTACGACGCCTGCCACGGCTCCTGACAACAGGCCAGTGGTGCCCCGGGATCCGGGTGGCGTCTGCATCGTTTTCCGCACACGACCTTCACCTGTCAGTGGCTGCTGTTAGAACTGATCCATGTCGGCGCGCAAGATCGCGCACGAGCACGGAGTGATCAGGGGGAGCATCCGTGGCAGAACCGCTGGGTCTGTCCGAGCCGATCGCGGGCGTCTACGAGAAGCTGATCACGCGAGACGTACGTGACGAGTTGGAGCGGTTTGAGGCTGCGGGTTGGACAGCCGTAGACGCCGAAGTCAGCACGGAGTCAGCGCCTCATGTCATGGCTCGACATATCGGTGAAGCTGTGGGCCGAAGGTTGGCCCAACTCCCCGCCGCGGACCGGGTGAAGGTCGCGAACCGGATCCTCGAAGCACTGGCCACTGCAAGTACACCTGAATCGGACAACGTCGACCCGGTCAACACCATCGTTGAGGGCCCACGCCAGCTTCTGGCCCTCGCGAAGCAGGAAGCTCCAGGTGTCTATGCCTTGCGCCCCCTGACTCCTCTGTCCGAGACGTCACTCATCACCAACTCCCCGGAGGACCTCAGTCTCGGCGCCGAGCTCAGGGCGGAGCTAGCCACGGCAGACCGCATCGACCTCCTGTGCGCGTTCGTGAAGTGGTACGGCATCCGCGTCCTCGAAGACTCACTGCGCGCCGCGCGGGAGAGAGGCGTGCCGATCCGTGTCATCACGACCACCTACATCGGCGCCACGGACCGCCATGCGCTCGACCGCTTGGTGCGGGACTTCGGTGCGACCGTCAAGGTGAACTACGAGACCCGTTCCACTCGCCTACATGCCAAAGCGTGGCTGTTCCGACGCGAAACGGGATTCGACACCGCTTACGTCGGCAGCTCCAACCTGTCGAAGGCGGCACTCCTCGACGGCCTGGAGTGGAACGTACGTCTGTCGTCCGTCGCGACGCCTGCCGTACTGAACAAGTTCGAGGCGACCTTCGACGCCTACTGGAACGACATTGCCTTCGAGACGTACGACCCTGACCTCCACAGCGCGCGCCTCGACGAAGCACTGGCAGTGGCGAGTGGCAACTCCTCCAGCACGGATCTGCAGATCAGCCTCTCCGGCCTGGAGGTGCGCCCCTATCCCCACCAGCGGGACATGCTGGAGCGGCTCACCGTCGAACGAGGGCTCCGCGGGCGACACCGTAACCTCCTCGTCGCGGCGACCGGAACCGGGAAGACGGTGATGGCCGCGCTGGACTATCGAAGCCTGTGCGGCACATCGGAAGGCAGCCGACCAAGGTTGCTCTTCGTCGCCCACCGCAAGGAGATCCTCAGGCAGTCTCTGCGCACCTACCGAGAGGTGCTGGACGATGCGTCGTTCGGCGAGCTTCTCCACGCAGGGCAGGATCCACGCGAGTGGAACCATGTCTTCGCCAGCGTGCAGTCACTCAATGTTCAGCGCCTTGAACAACTGGCCGCCGATCACTTCGACGTCATCGTCATCGACGAGTTCCACCACGCGACGGCTGCCACCTATCGACGGGTCATCGACCACTTCACGCCGACGGAGCTGCTGGGCCTGACGGCCACCCCGGAGCGGATGGACGGCCTCAACGTCCAGGACGAGTTCTTCGGCGGCCGTATCGCCGCTGAGCTGCGGCTCTGGGAAGCCCTGGAGAACGATCTGCTCTGCCCCTTCCACTATTTCGGCATCTCGGACGGAACGGACCTGACGAACCTCGCTTGGCAGAAGGGTTCGTACGCGGACCAGGAACTGGACAACCTCTACACCGGCAACCATGCGCGCGCCCGGATCGTGGTGAAGCAGATCCGGGACAAGGTCTCCCGTCCAGGTGCCATGCGGGCGCTGGGCTTCTGCGTGACCAAGGCACACGCCCACTTCATGGCGGACTTCTTCCGACAGGTCGGCTTCAAGGCAGTGGCTCTCGACAGTGACTCGCCTTCCGATGTGCGCTCCCAAGCACTGTCCGACCTTCGGGACAAGAAGATCCAAGTGATCTTTTCCGTCGACCTGTTCAACGAGGGACTCGACCTCCCTGACGTCGACACTCTGCTCCTTCTCCGCCCGACCAGCAGCGCCACGGTCTTCCTGCAGCAGTTGGGCCGCGGGCTGAGGCGGACCGAGACGAAGCCCGTCCTCACCGTCCTCGATTTCATCGGACAGCACCGAGCGGAGTTCCGCTTCGAGGAGCAGTTCCGGGCCATGACCAACCTGTCGCGGAACCGACTCCTCGACCACATCGAGCACGACTTCCCCCAGTTGCCGTCGGGCTGCCAGATCATCCTGGAGGGCAAGTCGAAAGAGCTCGTCATCAACAACATCCGGGCGCAGCTAGGTGCCACAGTGAAAACGCTGGTGAAGGAGGTGAGGACCTACGACACACCGCGCCTCGCCGACTACCTTCGGGAGAGCCGCCGGCAGATCAAGGAGTTGTACAAGAGCGACAACTCCTGGACCACGGTCCTGCGCCGCGCCGGCCTCGTCGACGAACCCGCCCCCCAGGGGGAAGCTGCGCTCCTCAAGCGGGTCCACGCCTTCCTGCACGTGGACGACCCGGAGCGTGCGGACACCTACCTCCGCCTCCTCCAGGACGATGTCGCGCCGTACGAGGAATTGAGCCCCGCGGACCAGTCCTACGCCCGCATGCTGTTCTTCAATCTTTGGGACAACGCGGGTGGCTTCACCAGCTTCCAGGAGGGTCTGGACTCGCTGCGTGCCCAGGGGGCGCTCCGGGACGAGCTACGGCAGGTGATCTCGCATGTCATCGAGGAGGCAGATCATTTCCCCATCCCGCTGGCCGGCCACCTCAGCCAGGTCCCACTGAAGGTTCACAGCGCCTACAACCGCTCCGAGATCCTCGCCGCCCTCGGTGTAGCGCGCTTCGGTGGCCAGATGCCCCGCTCCTTCGCGCAGGGCGTGCAGTGGGTCGACAGACTCCAAACGGACGCTCTACTCGTCACCTTGGACAAGAACGAGAAGGACTTCTCGCCCACCATCCGGTACAGGGACTATGCGTTGAGTCCTACCCTTTTCCACTGGGAGTCCCAGAACACGATAGCGGCCGACTCCCCCACCGGCCTGCGTTACCGGTACCACGGGGATCGCGGCAGCCACGTCCTGCTGTTCATGCGACGCTACAAAAGCACCGACATAGGCAAGTCGCAGCCGTGGATGCTCCTCGGGCCGGCCACCTACGAGCATCACACCGGCAGCAAGCCGATGGCCATCACATGGCGCCTCGAGCACGAGCTGCCGGCCGACGTATGGACCTATGCAGCCATCAACGCAGGGTAGTTGAGGAGTTCAGGCCGTCACGCCCAATGAGAGCCGTTCGGCCATACCTTGAGGGCATATTCCGCCAACCGGGCTTGACGTGCCTTGATGCCATCGACCCGCCACGCCCAGTTCTGACCATCCCACAGCTCCTGGATGTTCGTACGTGACGAGATCAGAAGCGCAGACCCGGTGTAGACGTCAGCTTTTTCCGGGAAAGACAAGTTGGCTTGCGCCTGATTCTTCTTACCAGCAAGGAGAGTCAGATTACCCAGCCTACTCACCCAGTCGTCGTGGTCCTCGAGCTTCAACTCCTTTTCGGGCTTCTGCGGGTAGATATTCTCGACATGGACTTTCCCATCCCCGAGAACCACTTCTTCTCTTATGTCGTTCTCGATGCGCAGATACTGTTCTATCTGGGCCAGAAGGTAGCGAGCCTGCGACTGCTTGGGAATGGATGCCTCCAGGAAGTCGGACTTGAACGTCTCATCATCCGGGATCCAACCCAGAACCTTGTGCAGGACTCCATCCAGATTGGCCCCTCTGGCGAGCTCCTTCGCCGCACTGAAGACGTTCTCCTCCAACAGGGTCGACTCGCGCCTACCTACCACCGTCCACCGCACATAATAGCTAATCGACGCCTCAACCAGAGGCTGCAACTGAGAGTACTGCTGCCTACCGGACGCCGAGAGCAGTAGCGGATACAGAGCGTCTGCACTCATCGCTCTGATCTCATTCAGCGCCGCATCAAATTCAGCGACCCCGGTGCTTCCATTGATGAGTTCCGCATACCTGCCGGCAGCGCCTTCGAGTTCGGCGGAGAAGGCACCCACACCATACACCTGTGGACGCTTGTCAAAGTGACTACTCAGATCCCTACGGATAGTCGTGTACAGACTGTGCGACTTGACATCACCGTGCTTAGAGACCCAGAAGTGACGAAGAAACTTCTCGATCTCTTCACGGCGGTCGAAGCCATCCAAAAGAGATCGCCACGCATCGTTCACACGGTGTTTTTCATGCTCACTCGTACTCTTCTCCATCAAGAAATTCCGAACCAGATCGACGGTGGACAGATCCTTCCCGCGAGAATTAATCGTCTCGAAAACCTCGTTCGCATCACTAGATGAGGGGGTCTGAATCTCGACAAACACCAGACCGTTGATAAGGCATTCTCGCAGGGAATCGAGATAATCCAGACGCGCCTCATCGTCAGGAAAGCCTTGCAGGCGGCCCATGATCTTGGAGCGAAAGTTGTTGTACGCGTCGAGTATCAGTCGATGGGAAGGTCGCCCCGGCTTCTCGATCTTCGGGCACTCGCCCAGCGTTTCATTCCAGTCCTGAATGTGATCGCGAAAGAAGTCCCTGTCAAAAAGAGACAGGACAAGGAAGTACTCCATCGGCTCCTTGCGTCCGGATTTCCGCGCAATATAGTCCCGCTGAACGTTGTTAGCGCTCGAGATCCCCTCTGGTGACTTCATGCTCCACAGGGTGTCCCTTACGGCGGCTATCAGAATCGTTGAGGTGGTGAGACGCTGCTGGCCATCGAGCAGCGACCGTCCCTGTTTGGAGTCGGCGGTGATGGTCACCACCGGGCCAATAAAGTACTCCGCCGACGACTCCCGACCACTCTCACGGGACTCCTTGAACTTTTCGATGTCACCCCAGAAGACATCGACCTCCTTCTTCGTCCACGCATACTGCCGTTGACTGTCATCGGGGACGGTGACAGTGGGATTGTTGGCACCAATCAGTTGGCCGAGCGTTTGGCGCTGCGCCTGCTTGATGATTGCCATCTGTGGACCTCCAGTTGTCTAGGGCAGGCTGAGCGTACCGCCCATGCCGTATCCACGTGACAGAAACGGTCAGACGTACCGGCCGACACAGGTGCTGTTTGGTGACACATCGGGTGCCCGCACCGCGCTGGGGCGGTGCGGGCTGCTACATTCAGGGGTCAAGCACCTGGGGTGGGTGCCGGCGACAGGCAGGGGGACATGAGCTTTTCCAACGAGAACACAGCGGCCCATAACTTGCACACGCTCATAGCGAGTGTCCGTAATTCAACGGAAAGCACAATCGCCGGATCCTGGTCCGCCGTCCTCGGGGCGGAGTGGGGAACACTTGAGTTCACTCGCCGGCACACCGAGGTTGTGTCGTTGCTGCAACTGACTATGCAGCAATTGGTGGCGCTGCCTGAGCGGCAGCGGGCCCGGTGTGAGCGCCATGTGAGCGCATGGTGGGCTGCCGTAATACAACCCATCACCAACTGGATGGATGAGACCAGGCCGGCCCGCTCAATCATCGACGATGACAAACTGGACCATCTTGAATCCACGGCTGACCTGATTTCCGGTCATCTCGTCGGATCGAACGCCGCGCCACGTAGCACGGACCTGGACCAGATGCGGGCCACCTGTGATGAATGGATTGACCTGCTCACTGCCATGGGTGACGATGAGATCAATGGGCCCGTGAGAGATCAGTTGATTTCACAACTGCGTCATGTCATATGGCTGGTCGAGAATTCCGGCATCTTTGGTGGAGCCCGGGTCGCCGAAGAAGCGAGCACCATGATAGGCGCGCTCGCTCAGGCCTCCGCCTCAGTGGTCAACATGCGTGAAGAGAGCGCGAGCCGCTGGAAGAAAGCGTTCCTCGCGTTGGTGACTGCCTGCATCGTATTCAACCAAGCGTCACCCATTTTTCAGGAATCCATCACGGCGGGCGAGCAGATCGTGAAGGAGATTACTTCTGCGATCAGTGATAGCCGCTGACGTGCAAGCGCTCACTGAGGGCTGAGGGCTGAGGAAACGGGAGCACCGCTTCGCTGACCTCGCAGGAAGAGGCGGTGGGCGCCGCCCTGAGTGGGCGGCTCCCGGAGTCCGCCTGTTCGCTATGCCGCCGTGGCGAGTTCCGCCCGTCCGAACAGCAGGGCGTAGCCCTGGGGGAGTTGGGTCAGGACGTTGGTGGTCAGGGTTTCGCCCAGGTGGGTCGACAGGACGCTCAGGACCGAGCTGACGTGCCAGCGGGCCGTCGCCGGGGTCGAGCCCTCGATGCGGGCGGCGACCGAGTCGACGAACTCACGGGCCGTCAGTGGGTGGGGCGCGGGGATCTGGGACGCGATCAGCCGGCCCGCCTCGCGGGGCAGCGCCTGCGCCATGGCCACGCGTTCGTCGCCGGTGACATGGCCGCCCAGGGCCGTCAGGACGGTGCGCGTGATGCGTTCCGCCTCCGCCCGTGTCGGGTACTGGCCCGCTTCGCGCACCGCCTCTGTCAGCTCCAGCCAGCCGGCGTCCTCGGCCGCGTCCGGGGTGCGGGGGCGCACTGACGGGGCCGGGGCGGGGATGGTGGTTCTCGGCTGCGGGGTCGTCACGGTCATCGGGCTGGCTCCTCCTCCGGGACACTTCGGGGCACCGAAAGCCCGGTACCCCGTAATGCGGCGGACATGAGCGGGAGTTCGGCCAATGTGCGGCATGTGGTGCCTTGCGACGTGTGGGGTCGGTGTCTTGTGACGTGCGGTGCCCATCGGCATGGGGGTGTGGCTTGTCGGTACGGGTGCGGGTGGCGTGGTGTCCGCCGGTATGCGGGGTGGACGCCGGCGGCTTGCCGCGGTCGCTGTGTGGGCGGGGGGACGCGTCCCGCATTCCGTTTCGGGTCGCGGGACGCGTCGTCGCCAGCCGGATCAGCTACCTGTTACCGGCTCAGTCGGCTCAGCCGCTGATCTGCTTCCGGTCGCCGGTGCCGCCGGTGATCTGGATGCGGCGCGGCTTGGCCTGTTCCGCCACCGGGATGCGCAGGGTCAGGACGCCGGCCTCGTACGAGGCGTCGATGCGGTCCGCGTCGAGCGTGTCGCCCAGGAACAGCTGCCGGGTGAAGGTGCCCGTCGGTCGCTCGGCGACCAGCATCTCCGCGTCCTCGGGAGCGGGGGCGCGCCGCTCGGCGCGGACGTTGAGGACGTTGCGTTCGACGTCCAGCTCGATCGTCTCGGGGTCGATGCCGGGCAGGTCGAAGTGGACGAGGAAGTCGTCTCCGGACCGGTAGGCGTCCATCGGCATCACGGACGGGCGGGCGGTGTTCGCGCCGAACACCTGCTGTGCAAGGCGGTCGAATTCACGGAAGGGGTCCGTGCGCATGAGCATCACAGGTCACTCCTCTCCTAGGCGCTGGTGTGCGATGCCCTAACGTCTTCTTATATAGCTCGCTGCTGGAAACTTGACAAGCCTCGACTCAGGGCGGGAGCGGTCACCCGCCCGGGAGTTACCCTCAGGGCAGACATAAGGGATACGAGGAGGCACTCATGGCCAGGGTTCCCAGCGCGGTCGTCGCCGCCACCGGACTCGTCGGCGGCTACGGCGTCGCCCGCTGGACGAAGAAGCGGCAGCTGGGCGGTGCGGTCCTGGCCGTCGCCGGTGCCGCGGCCGCGCAGCAGTGGCGGGCGCGGGCCGGCGGGAAGGCCGCGGGTGCCCTGGGCGTCGCGTACGTGGCCGCCTTCGCCGGGTCCCACCCGCTCGCCAAGAAGGTCGGCGCCTGGCCGTCCGTCCTCGGTGTCGCCGGCGCCGTCGCCCTCGCCTCCTGGGCCGTCGCCGACCGCAGGGGCTGAGCGGCTCCACCCCGCCCCACGCCCACCGCGCCCAGCGCCCACCGCGCCCACCGCGCCCGCGGCCCACGGGGCGTGCTAGGTGCGGTCGCCCGTTCGTGCGTGTCGCGGGGCGGCGCGGCGGTCGGGCTCGGCGGCGGACTCGCCGGCTTTCCGGAAGGCCTTGCGGTAGCCCTGCGGGCTCGTGCCCACCACCCGCCGGAACCGTTCCCGGAAGGCCGTCGGCGAGCCGAAGCCCGTCTGGACGGCGATCCGTTCCACCGGGTGGTCCGTGGTCTCCAGCAGATACTGGGCCCGCCGCACCCGTGCCCGGTGCAGCCACTGGAGCGGTGTCGTACCCGTCTGCTCGCGGAAGCGGCGGTTGAGGGTACGGGTGCTCATGCCGGCCTTCGCCGCGATCTCGTCCAGCGCGAGGTCGCGGTCGCAGTGGTCCTCCAGCCAGTGCAGCAGGGGCTCCAGAGCCGCGCCGGCCGGAGCCGGGGGCAGGTCGTGGACGATGAACTGCGCCTGTCCGCCCTCCCGTTCCAGCGGCATCACGGACAGCCGTGCCGCGTGTGCGGCGACGGCCGAGCCGAAGTCCCGGCGGACCATGTGCAGGCACATGTCCAGGGCCGCCGCCGCGCCCGCCGACGTCAGGAACTGGCCGTTGTCGACGTACAGGACGTTCGGGTCGACGGTCACCTCCGGATACAGCGCCGCCAGCCGGTCGGCCGCGACCCAGTGCGTCGTCGCCCGCCGGCCGTCCAGCAGGCCCGTCGCCGCGAGGAGGAACGCGCCCACGCAGATCGACGCGATACGGGTGCCGTTCGCCGCCGCGGAGCAGAGCGCTTCGGCGACTCCGGGAGGCAGCGTCTCCGGCGGTTCCGCCACCCCCGGCAGGATGATCGTGTCGGCTTCCGCCAGCGCGTCCAGGCCGTACGGCGCCCGCACCGTGAAGGCACCCGCGCTCACCTCCCGCCCGACCGAGCACACCCGCACCCGGTACGGCTCCCGGCCGTCGGGCAGCCGCGCCCGGCCGAAGGTGTCGATGGGGGCGGACAGATCGAACGGGATGACGCCGTCCAGCGCCAGTACGGCCACGGTATGCATGGCAGGAAGATAGGCGTACGACCGGTTTTCGCCAACCGTGTCTCAGCAGGGGAGGAAGTCGTCCGACCCGCGCGGCAGCGGCTGGCGGGAATCCGTTGACAGGTGGCAGTCTCGCCACTGTCGCGGTCCGCCCGCCGCTCCTACCGTCCTCCCGTGACCAAGTTCCTCCTCGCCGTGCATGTCATCGCCGCGATCCTCGCCGTCGGTCCCGTCGCCGTCGCCGCCAGCATGTTCCCGCCCGCCGCCCGCCGGGCCCTGGCAACCGACGCCGCCGGTCCTGGCGGTTCCGGTGATCCCGGCGGGCCCGGTGGTTCCGACGCCGCCGGGACACTGCGGGTGCTGCACCGGATCTGCCGGGTGTACGCCGTCGTCGGCGTCGTGGTCCCCGTCTTCGGGTTCGCGACCGCGAGCCGGATGGGGGTGCTCGGCAGTGCCTGGCTGATCGTGTCGATCGCGCTGACCGCACTCGCCGCCCTGGTGCTCGCCGCGCTGGTCCTGCCCACCCAGAGCGCGCTCGTCGAGGGCGACGGTACGGCCGCGGCCACCGCCCGGCTCGCGATGTCCACCGGGCTGTTCAACCTGCTGTGGGCCGCCGTGACGGTCCTGATGATCGTCCGGCCGGGCTCCACGACCGGCGCGTGACCGGCCGGGCCGGCCGGCCCTCCGGCACCGGCGCCCTCAGCCGGGGCCGTCAGCACCGGCGCCGACGGCCGGGGGGTCAGCACCGGCGCCGGCGGCCGGGGGCGTCAGCATCGGCGCCGACGGCCGAGGTACCGGCAACCCTTGCTTCACGTGCTGCTCGCCGCCGGCGGTGCCGTAGGGCCGGGGCCCGGGCCGCGGGACGAGCCCCGGGACACGCTCTTCGTCGCCGCCTTGGCCCGGCCCGCCACCGCCGTCAGGGGGCGGGCGATGTCCTCCAGGGAGCGGCGTTCGGCCCGTACCGCCAAGGCCGCCGCGACCAGGCCGGCCGCGCACATCAGCGTCGCCCCGACACAGAAGGCGAGGACCGTGTCGCCGACCTTGCCGGTGCTCGTGAGGTCGGCGAACAGCAGCGGACCGCTGATGCCGCCGGCCGCGGTGCCGAGGGCGTAGAAGAAGGCGATGGACATCGCCCTCGTCTCCATCGGGAAGATCTCCGACACCGTGAGGTAGGCGCTGGACGCGCCCGCCGAGGCGAAGAACAGCACCACGCACCAGCAGGCGGTCAGCGTGCTCGCGCTCAGCGAACCCCGGCCGAACAGCCACGCCGTGCCGAACAGCAGCAGACCCGAGAGCAGGTACGTCGAGGAGATCATCACACGGCGGCCCACCGTGTCGAAGAGCTTGCCGAGCAGCAGCGGGCCGCAGAAGTTGCCGATCGCGATCACCGCGAAGTAGTAGCCGGTGTGGTCGGACGGCACGTCGTAGAACTTGGTCAGGATCGCGCCGAAGCCGAAGGTGATCGCGTTGTACAGGAACGCCTGGCCGATGAAGAGGGAGAACCCGAGCACCGCGCGCTTGCGGTACTGCCCGAAGACCGTGCGGGCGATCTCCATGAACGTCACGCTCTTGCGCTGGTGGATCTCCAGTTCACCCTGCGGCTCGGGCAGCCGCTCGCCCTTCTCCGCCTCCACCTGTCGCTCGATGCCGGTGACGATCTCCTGCGCCTCCGCGTCCCGGCCGTGGATCAGCAGCCAGCGCGGGCTCTCCGGGACGTGCCGTCGTACGAGGAGGATGACGAACGCGAGGACGGCGCCGAGGGCGAACGTCAGCCGCCATCCGACGTTCTCCGCCAGCAGGTCCGTGTTCAGCGCGACGATCGACAGCAGCGAGCCGCCCACCGCGCCCAGCCAGAAGCTGCCGTTGATCATCAGGTCGACCCGGCCGCGGTAGTTGGCCGGGATCAGCTCGTCGATCGCGGAGTTGATCGCCGCGTACTCACCGCCGATGCCGAAGCCGGTCAGGAAGCGGAACGTGAAGAACCACCAGGCTTCCCAGGAGACGGCCGTCAGGGCCGTCGCCGCGAGATACACCGCCAGCGTGATCATGAAGAGCTTCTTGCGGCCCCAGCGGTCCGTGAGGCGGCCCCAGAACAGGGCGCCGAAGCAGGCACCGGCCACGTACAGCGCGGCGGCGATACCGGTGACCTGGCCCGAGGAGATCGACAGGCCGCTGCCGGGCTCTGACAGCCGGCTGGCGATGTTGCCGACGACCGTGACCTCCAGGCCGTCCAGGATCCACACGGTGCCCAGGCCGATGACGATCGTCCAGTGCCAGCGTGACCAGGGCAGCCGGTCGAGCCGGGCGGGAATGTCGGTGGTGATGGTCCGGCCGGTCTCGGCCTCGGCTGTACTCATGGGCTCCCTCCTCGCCGAAGGACGGATACCGGGTGCCCTGGCCTCGTCGAAATAGGCCGGGAACAGGCCGGACGGACCCGCAGACAACCGGAACGGCCGACTCAGCCTCCGCCACACAACCGGAACGGCCGACTCAGCCCCCGCCACCCCACCCGAACGGCCGACTCAGCCCCCGCCACCCCACCCGAACGGCCGACTCAGCCCCCACCGCAGAGCCGCAACGGCCCTTACGGCCACGTCCCCGGCCGCACCCGTCCGCTCAAGCCCCCAGCCCCCGCGAGACCGCGTAGATCACCACCCCCGCCAGCGACCCCACCACCGTGCCGTTGATCCGGATGAACTGCAGGTCACGGCCGATGTGTGCCTCGATCTTGCGGGTCGTGTGCTCGGCGTCCCAGCCCGCCACGGTGTCCGTGATCAGGGAGGTGATCTCCTTGCGGTACGTCGTCACGACGTGCACCGCCGCACCCTCCACCCAGCTGTCCACCTTCCCCTGCACCTTCGGCTCGGTCGCCATCCGCGAGCCCAGTGACAGCAGCGCGGCCCGCACCCGCTGCCGCAGCTGGCTGCGCTCGTCGTCCGCCGCCGCCACGATCATCGACCGCACGGCCGTCCACGCGGACGCGATCAGGTCCTGTACCTCGCCCCGGCCCAGCACCTCACCCTTGAGCCGCTCCACCCGCGCCCGCGTGTCCGTGTCGGACTGCAGGTCGGAGGCGAAGTCGGTGAGGAAGCGGTCCAGCGCGCCGCGCGCAGGGTGGGAGGGCATGTCCCGCATCTCGGTGACGAACCGCAGCAGCTCCTTGTAGACCCGCTCGCCGACCTTCCGGTCCACGAACCGCGGGGTCCAGCCGGGCGCACCGCCCTCCACGGCCACCATCACGTCGTCCCGGTGCAGCACCAGCCAGTCGTGCGCGCGGGCCACCACCAGGTCCACCGCCCGCCGGTGCCCGCCGTCGGCGACGACCTTCTCCAGCATCTTGCCGATACCCGGGGCGATCTCCTGGGCGTCGGCCCGCCGGGTGATCGCCTCGCCCACGACCGCCTGCACATCCGAGTCGCGCAGCACGGTCAGCGCCCCGCGCAGCGCGGTGGCCAGTTCCGCCGTGACCCGGTCCGCGTGCTCCGGTTCCGCCAGCCAGGCGCCGAGCCGGCTGCCGATACCGACCGCGCGCAGCCGCTGCCGTACGACGTCCTCGGAGAGGAAGTTCTCCCCGACGAACTCGCCCAGCGAGACACCCAGCTGGTCCTTCTTCGTGGGGATGATCGCCGTGTGCGGGATGGGCAGCCCCAGCGGGTGCCGGAAGAGGGCGGTGACGGCGAACCAGTCGGCGAGGGCACCGACCATGCCGGCCTCGGATGCCGCTGCCACGTACTCGGCCCACTGCCCGGCACCCGCGTGCGCGGCGGACTTGGCCAGGACGTAGACCACGGCCACGAACACCAGCAGACCCGTCGCCGTCAGCTTCATGCGCCGCACCCCGCGCCGACGTTCCTCGTCGGCCGGGGTGAACGCCGTCATGGTCCGGTACGACGCGGTCCGCCCCGGCGTTCCGGTCTCGGTAGGTTCCATCAGCTCCACCCGTTCGGTGATCCCGCACACAATTGTCCCTGCCTGACCGACCCGCGGAACAGAACGGGAGTTCCCGGCGTCTGACCGGACGGGAGCGGTGGCAGGGTCCTGTCAGCCATCCCCGGCTCATGACGCGTCATCATCATGGGTTCAGCATGATCGGAGCCTTCGGCTCCCATCTCCGAGGGAGAGACGACACCAGCATGGCCAAGCGTCATGGTTATGCAGTTCTGAGCGCGCTCGTCGCACTGGTCCTGGTCCTGTCCGGCGCCATCTACCTCGCCGTCGCCGCCGACGACGGCACCCCCCGCGGCACCCTCGCCGACGACCGCCCGCACCACGGCACCGCCGCCCCCGCCTCCGCCGGCACCTGGGTCGGCGCCTGGGCCACCGCCCCGGTCGGCGGCGAACCCGGCACCGAGGTGACCGGCCTCGCGGGCCGCTCGGTCCGCAACGTGGTGCACGCGAGCACCGGCGGTACGAGTGCCCGCGTCACGCTGTCCAATCTCTACGGCCGGTCGCCCCTCACCCTCACCCACGCCTCCCTCGCCCTGTCCGCGGGCGACGGCGCCGCCGCCGCCGCGGAAACGATGCGGCGCCTCACCTTCGACGGCAGCGCCGACGTCGTCATACCCGCCGGCGGACAGGCCGTCAGCGACGCCGTACCCCTGACCGTCCCGCACGGCGCCGACGTCCTGGTCACCACCTACTCCCCCGCCCCGTCCGGCCCGGTCACCTACCATCCGCACGCCCGGCAGACGTCGTACCTGGCCACCGGCGACCGCACCGAGGACGCGACCGGCACCGCGTACACCGAACAGACCCCCTACTGGCGCTACCTGACGGCCCTTGACGTCCTCAGCAAGGAGGCCGACGGCACCGTCGTCGCCTTCGGCGACTCCATAACCGACGGCATCAGCTCCACCTCCGGCGCCAACCACCGCTGGCCCGACATCCTCTCCGGCCGGCTGCACAACGCCCTGGAGAAAGGCGCACAACCTCCGCGCTACAGCGTCGTCAACGAGGGCATCAGCGGCAACCAGGTCCTCGCCGACGGCCTCGGCCGGCCCGCGGATAACCAGAGCGGCCTCGGCCGCTTCGGCCGCGACGTCCTCGGCCGCACCGACGTCAGGGCCGTCGTCATCGACCTCGGCGTCAACGACATCCTGCGCAACCCCCGGCGCGCCGATCCCGACCGCATCGTCACCGGCCTGCGCACCCTGGTCCGCCAGGCACACGGCCGCGGCCTCAAGGTCGTCGGCGCCACCCTCATGCCCTTCAAGGGCCACCGCGGCTACACCCCCGGCCGCGAAGCCGTCCGCCGGCAGATCAACGCCGAGATCCGGGCCGGGGGCGTGTACGACGCGGTCGTCGACTTCGACAGGGCCCTCCGGGACCCCTACGACCCGCGCCGGCTGCGCCCCGAGTACGACTGCGGCGACCATCTGCACCCCAGCGACCTGGGCTACCGCACCATGGCCGAGGTCTTCGACCTGCGCACGCTCGACGGCGCGGGGCAGACGGAGCTGTAGCCGGGCGGCGAGGAATACTGGCGGGCATGACCCGCTTGATCCTCGCCACCCGCAACGCCGGAAAGATCACCGAGCTGAGGGCGATCCTCGCCGAGGCCGGACTGCCGCACGAACTCGTCGGCGCCGACGCCTTCCCCGAGATCCCCGACGTCAAGGAGACCGGCGTCACCTTCGCCGAGAACGCCCTCCTCAAGGCCCACGCCCTGGCCCAGGCCACCGGTCTTCCCGCCGTCGCCGACGACTCCGGCCTGTGCGTGGACGTCATGAACGGCGCCCCCGGCATCTTCTCCGCCCGCTGGGCCGGCCGCCACGGCGACGACGGGGCCAACCTGGACCTGCTGCTCGCCCAGCTCTCCGACATCGCCGACGAGCACCGCGGCGCCCATTTCGCCTGCGCGGCGGCCCTGGCACTGCCGGACGGCACGGAGCGGGTGGTCGAGGGGCGGTTGCGGGGCGTCCTGCGGCACGCCCCCGCCGGCACGAACGGCTTCGGCTACGACCCGGTCCTCCAGCCCGAGGGCGAGACGCGGACGTGCGCCGAGCTGACCCCGAACGAGAAGAACGCGATCAGCCACCGGGGGAAGGCGTTCCGGGCGCTGGTGCCGGTGGTGCGGGAGCTGCTGGGCTGAACTTTCGCGGAACGGCCCCGTACCTTTGTTTCCAAGGTACGGGGCCGTTCCAGCCTGTGCGCCCGGTCGGATTCGAACCGACAAACACGACCACCTAAAGATCGCCGCTCGGCCAGTTGGCGTACGGACGCATAAACCGGGCCCTACTGTACTGTGCTACGTCGCTCGACGTCCGCCCCCTCCGCACCAGGTGCGCGTGGTCGCGTGGGAGTTGGGGCACAAGAAGCGAACCGGCCCGCACCAGTCATCCCGGTGCGGGCCGCCGAAGGCCGCCGGGAGGGCTCAGATGCCCAGGTCCTTGATGATCTTGGCTACGTGGCCCGTGGCGCGGACGTTGTACAGGGCTCGTTCGACCTTGCCCTCCTCGTCCACGACGATCGTGGAGCGGATGACGCCCATGTAGGTCTTGCCGTAGTTCTTCTTCTCGCCGTAGGCGCCGTACGCCTCGGTGACCTTCTTGTCCGGATCGGCGAGGAGGGTGACCTTCAGGGATTCCTGCTCGCGGAACTTCGCCAGCTTCTCCGGCTTGTCGGGCGAGACGCCGATGACGTCGTAGCCGGCGGAGGCCAGGACCTCCAGGTTGTCGGTGAAGTCGCAGGCCTGCTTGGTGCAGCCGGGGGTCAGGGCGGCCGGGTAGAAGTAGACGATGACCTTGCGGCCCTTGCGGTCCGACAGGGACACCTCGTTGCCGTCTGCGTCGGGGAGGCTGAAGGCGGGGGCAACGTCCCCGGGCTGGAGTCGCTCGCTCATCGGACTAGCGTAACCGGGGGGCCTTGCGGTGCGCTGCGGCCATGAGCTGACAGACTGTCCGGAACAGCATCAGCAGACTTCGGAGGCCGTACGGTGGCGGACACGTCGGACACCAGAACCCCGGCGCAGATCGAGGCGGACATCAAGCGCCGCCGTGAAGTGCTGGCCGAGACGCTCGACGAGATCGGGGTGCGGGTGCATCCGAAGACCATCGTCGGGGACGCGAAGGCCAAGGTCGTCGCCAACGTCGATCACACGGTCGGACGGGCGTATGTACAGGTGAACCGGATGGTGAGCGATGTCCGGTCGCGGTTCGTGGATGACGAGGGGGCGCCTCGGCTGGAGCGGGTCGTGCCGGTCGCGCTCGTCGTCGTGGGCGTGGTGGGGCTGCTGGCCCTCGGGGCCCGGCGGCGCAGGGACTGACCGGGACAGGTAGGTTCGAGGCGTGAGCGCCAACAGAAACGAGCACAGCACTCCCCACCACGACAAGCTGCCCATCCGGATGCTGCACGACCGGGTTCTCGTGCGGCAGGAGACCGGTGAGGGCGAGCGGCGGTCGGGGGGCGGCATTCTGATTCCCGCCACCGCGGCGGTCGGGCGGCGGCTGGCCTGGGCCGCGGTCGTCGCGGTCGGCCAGAACGTGCGGACGGTGGAGCCCGGCGACCGCGTCCTGTTCGACCCGGAGGACCGGGCCGAGGTCGAGGTGCGGGGTGTGGCGTACGTGCTCATGCGCGAGCGCGACCTGCACGCCGTCGCCGCGGACCGGTTCGAGGGGTCGCAGGACTCCACGGGGCTGTATCTCTGACGGTCTCCGACGCGGGGTTCCCGCCGCGAAACGAGTGTGAAGAGGGCCGGTGACGATCGTCACCGGCCCTCTTCGCGTGCCTTTGCTATGTTCGAAGGAACCCGACGAGACGCGCCGTACCGGGTCGAAGGCAAAGACGACGCACCCCGGAGAAAGTCGTCGTCCGTCTCGGAGGTGCCTGTCGTGGCCTGGGTTCTGCTTGTCGTCGCCGGTCTGCTGGAGGTCGGCTGGTCGGTCGGGATGAAGTACAGCGAGGGTTTCACCCGGCTGGTCCCGAGTCTGCTCACCGGCGCCGGCATCGTCGCCAGCATGGTGCTGCTGTCGTATGCCGCGAAGTCCCTGCCCATCGGTACGGCCTACGGCGTGTGGGTGGGCATCGGCGCGGCCGGTGCGGCGGTGCTCGGCATGGTGGTGCTGGGTGAGCCGGTCACCGCCGCCCGGATCTTCTTCGTGTGTCTGCTGCTGGTCGCCGTGGTGGGGCTCAAGGCGACCAGCGGTCACTGAGGCGTCGGGTACGTGAGCCGTCCGTTCGCCCGGGGCGGCCCTCAGGTGCCGGGGCCGCCGCCACCGGTGCCCGCGGCCGTGCCCGTGGTGCCGCCGGCGTCGGTGCCCCCTGCCGGGCCGCCTCCGCCGGTCGTCGGCCCGCCCCCGGCCGTGTCGCCGCCGGTGGCGGCACCGCCGTCCGTGGCCGTACCACCGCCGGTCGTGTCGCCGCCCGTGGCGGCGCCGCCGCCCGTGGTCGTGCCGCCGTCGGTGGGGGTGCTCCCGCCGGTGGTGGTGCCGCCGTCGGTCGGGGTGCTCCCGCCGGTGGTGGTGCCGCCGGCGGTCGGGGTGGCGGTCGCGCCGCCGGTGTTCTGGCCGCCGTCGGTGGTGGTGGTGCCGCCGTCCTGGCCGGCGTCGGTGCCGGGCTCGGCCGTGCCGGTGGCGGGGGGCTCCTGGACCTGGTCCGCGCCCTGCTGGAGCTGGAGGTCGAACTCGCCGATGGGCTTGCCCTTCAGCGCGTCGTGCGTGTACTGGGCCCAGATCTGGGTGGGCGGGCCACCGCCGTTCATGCGGGCCTGGCCGAGGGCGCCGTACAGCGGCACGTGCTTGGCCGTCACCGGGTCCTGGCCCATGACGGAGACCACCGTGGCGAGGTCGGGGGTGTAGCCGGCGAACCAGGCGGCGGTGTCGCTCTCGGCGGTGCCGGTCTTGCCGGCCGCCGGGCGGCCCGCGGCCTGCGCGGCGGTGGCGGTGCCGCTGTCGACCACGCTCTGCAGGACGGAGGTGGTGGTGTCGGCGGCCTCACGGCTGACGGCCTGCTTGACCGGCCGCTCCGGCAGCCTGATCTCGTTCGCGCCCGCCTTGGTGATCTTCTGGACCAGTGTGTACGTGCCGTGCTTGCCGTGGTTGGCGAGCGTGGCGTAGGCCTCGGCCATCTCCAGGACGCTGGCGTTGGCGGTGCCGAGGGCCATGGACGGGGACGGGTAGAGGTCCGGGGTGTCGGCGGGGATACCGAGGTCGACCGCGGTCTGCTTGACCTTGTCGGGGCCGACGTCGGCGGCCATCTGCGCGTACACCGAGTTCACGGACAGGTCGGTGGCCTTGCGGACGGTGATCGGGCCGTACGAGCGCTGGTCCTCGTTCTCCGGGTTGTACGCCGTACCGCTCCAGCCCTGGACCATCCGCTTGTTGGTGCCGTCGTAGATGGTGTTGGGGGTGATCGTCCGGCCGTCCTGGGTGGTCGAGCCGTTCTCCACGGCGGAGGTGAACACGAACGGCTTGAAGGTGGAGCCGACCTGGAAGTCACCGCGGGTGGCGCCGTTGGTGTACTGCTTCACGTAGTCGATGCCGCCGTACATCGCGACGACCGCGCCGGTCCTGGGGTCGACGGAGGCGCCGCCGGCGCGGACGAAGGTGTCGGCCTTGCGGTTCTTCTTGTCCAGCTTGGACATCAGCTGGTCGTCGACCGCCTTGACGAAGGCGTCCTGCCGGTTCTTCTGGATGGTGGTGGTGATGCGGTAGCCGCCGGCCGCGAGGTGGTCGGCGTCGATGATGTTGTTGCTGGTCAGGTACTGCTTGACCGCCTCGACGAGGTAACCGCGCTGGCCGGACATGCCGGTGGAGACCGTCTGCTCCTTCGGCATGGGGAACTTCATGCCGGTGCGCTCGGACTCGCTGAGCCAGCCCTTCTTGACCATGCCGTCCAGGACGTAGTTCCAGCGGGCGACGGCGGCCTTCTTGTTCTCCGGGTGGGCCACGACGTCGTACTCGCTCGGCGCGTTGACGAGCGCGGCGAGGTAGGCGCCGCGGGCCGGGTCGAGTTCGGCGGCGTCGCGGCCGTAGTACGCCTGGGCGGCGGCCTGGATGCCGTAGGCGTTGCGCCCGAAGTAGCTGGTGTTGAGGTAGCCCTCGAGGATCTCGTCCTTGGACTTGTTCCGGTCCAGCTTGATCGAGATGAAGAATTCCTTGGCCTTGCGGGTGACCGTCTGTTCCTGGGCCAGGTAGTAGTTCTTCACGTACTGCTGGGTGATCGTCGAGCCGGACTGCTTGCCCTTGCCGGTCGCGGTGTTCCAGCCGGCGCGGAGCATCGCCTTGGGGTCGATGGCGGACTCGGTGTAGAAGTCGCGGTCCTCGGCGGCCAGTACGGCGTGCTGGGCGTCCTTGGAGACCTGGGCGAGGCTGACGTTCTCGCGGTTGACCTCGCCGTCACGGGCCAGCTGCGAGCCGTCCGCGTAGAGGTAGACGTTGCTCTGCTTGGTCGCGAAGGCGTTGGCCGGGGGGATGTTCACCATGGAGTAGCCGAGGAAGAAGAGGCCGATGAGCAGCAGTATGCCGACGAGGAAGGTGCCGAGCAGCATGCGCCAGGTGGGGAAGATCCGCCGCCACCCGGTCCGCTTGGGCCGCTTGCCCTTCTTCGCGTTCTTCGCGCTCTTCGCGTTCTTCGCGTTCTTGTCCTTGCCCGCGGCGGTCTCGCCGTCGGCGGCGGCGAGGGCGGTCGTCCCGTCCTGGCCGGTGCCGGCGCCGGTCCGGGGTACGGAGGCCCCGCCGGCGGTCTTGCCGGCCTGAGCACCGGCAGCGGCGCCGGGTACGGCACCGGCCTCGGCGGCCCGCGCGCCTGCTCCGGCGGCTCCGGCAGCGGCGGCGGCTCCGGCGCCCGCGGTCCCCGCCGCGCGTGCGGCACGGGCGGCCCGTGCGGCGGCCGGGGAGGAGGGGGCGACGGCACCGGGCGCGTCGGCAGCCGTGGCGCCGGTGGCCTGCGCGGCGCGGTTCGCCCCGCCGGGGCGGGGCACGCCGGTGTGGGGGGTACGACCGGTGGGGTTCGGCTCGGCCGCGGAGGAGGCCGCCGCGGCCTTCGTCCCGGCCCCGCCCGGGTCACCCGCGCGAGGCGCGCCGACCCGCCGGAGCACCTGGGTGGTCTCGGGCGCCTGCTCGGCACCGGAACCACTTGCGGCACCGCCCGCCGTCTTGCCGGAGCCGCGGGAGGCGCCGCCCTGGCCGGCACCGGCCGCGCCGGACGCCGTACCGGACTCGGCCTGCCGGCCCGCCTTGCCGGCCGTGGTCCCCGAGGAGGCCTGGGGGCCCCTGGGCGGGGTGATCCGCCGCAGCACCTGGGTGCTCTCGGCCGCGGGGGGCTCGGTGGTGCCGCTGGGGGCCTGGGTGGCGCCGGACTTCCCGGCGGAAGTCACACCGGGGACCGAGGCGCGACCGGAAACCGGGCGGCCACCGGAACCCGCGGCACCACCGGACACCGGGGCGCCACCGGAGCCCGGGCGGCCACCGGAACCCGCAGCACCGCCGGACACCGGGCCACGGCCGACAGCCTGCCCCCCGCCCGAAGCCGGAGCGCCACCGGAACCCGCGGCACCGCCGGAGGCCGAAGCGGCACCCGGTACCCGACCGCGGCCGGGCTTCGCGGGGCCGTCGGGGCGTGTGCCCGCGCCAGCGCCCGCGGTCTCCGCAGAACCCGTCCGCTCGGGGCGCACTCCTTCGCCGGTGCCCGCGGTCTCCGCGGGGCCCGTCCGCTCGGTGCGGGCGCCGCGGGCCGCCTGGCGGGCGCGGGCCATGGAAGCCGTCCGGTCCGGCGCCGCCGGGTCCGACCGCCCGGAGCCGTCCGCGGGCGCCGAGCCTGACCGGCCGGTGTCGTCGCCGGGTGCCCCGGGCGGCCGGCCTGCGCGGCTGGTGCCGGGGTCAGGGGTGTCCTGGTCACCCGTGCGGGTGCTCCCGGCCGCCCCGCCGCGAGCGTCGCGGGTGTCGTCGGCGGCCCGGGCGGGGTTCCGCGGCTTCGCCGCTCCGCCGGGCCGTACGGTGCCCTCGGCGCGCCCGGCGGTCGCGGGCCGGTCGGTGCCGTCCCCGCCGTCACGCCGGGCGTTCCCCTCCCCTTCGGCCCCGCGACCCCGCGGGGGGCGCTGATCGGCGGCCGTCTCCTGGAGGCCCCCCGGATTCCCGGGCCCTTCAGCCGGCAGCGGCTTTTCCGGCGCCACGCCTTCGTTCGGCTGCTGCGGCTGCGGCTCGTCGCTCATGTCGTGCACGGACTCCTGTTTTCAGCGTCGTACGTTCCCGTACGCCTCGTACGCTTCTGCGCTCCCCCGGTTTGAAGACTCTCGCACCCGGCGTTCCGTTCCCGGATTCCATAACGCTTCCGGCCGGAAAACGCGTGGCCGGCCGTCGGGCCTCCGGACTAGGCTCCTGCGCTTCGGTGTCGAGCGGTCCGAGGAGGTCGACTGGCGTGGGCGCGGGACGGTTGTACGCGGCCGTCGCGGCAGGGGGATTCAGACGGTACGCGACCTACCGGGCCGCCACTGCGGCAGGGGTCTTCACGAACACGGTCTTCGGACTGATCCTCGTGTACACGTATCGCGCCCTGTGGGACGAGAGGCCGCACCTCGGCGGGTACGACCAGGCGCAGGCGGTGACCTATGTCTGGCTCGGGCAGGCCTTCCTGTCGACGCTCGCGATCGGGGGTGGCGGGGTCGAGGAGGAGTTGATGGAACGCATCCGTACGGGGGATGTGGCCATCGACCTGTACCGCCCGGCCGATCTCCAGCTGTGGTGGCTGGCGGCGGATCTCGGCCGGGCGTTCTTCCAGCTGCTGGGCCGCGGGCTGGTGCCGTTCGTGTTCGGCGCGCTGTGCTTCCCGGTGTACCTGCCGGCCGACGCCGGGACCTGGGCGGCGTTCCTCGTCGCCGTCGTCCTCGCGATGCTGGTCGGCTTCGGCCTGCGCTACCTGGTGGCGCTGAGCACGTTCTGGCTGCTGGACGGCACGGGCGTGGCGCAGATGGCGTCGCTGACCGGGTACTTCTGCTCGGGGATGCTGCTGCCGCTGAACGTCTTCCCGGGCGCGCTCGGCGAGACCGTCCGGGCCCTGCCGTGGTCCTCGCTGCTCCAGGCGCCGGCGGACATCCTGCTCGGGCGGGGGGATCCCCTGCCCACCTATCTCTTCCAGGCGGCCTGGGCGGCGGCGCTGCTGGGTGCCGGGCGGCTGGTGCAGTCGGCGGCGACGCGCCGGGTGGTGGTGCAGGGTGGCTGAGCGGAGCCCGGTGGCGAGGACGACGCGGGCGGCTCGGACGGCCGAGGGGCTGCGGGCGTACCGGCTGATCGCGGCGATGTGGGTGCGGTCCACGATGGCCTACCGCGCGTCGTTCGCCATGACCACGTTCGGGAACTTCGCGGCGACCTTCCTCGACTTCGTCGCGATCATGCTGATGTTCTCCCGGGTGGACGCGCTGGGCGGTTACCCGCTGCCCGAGGTGGCCTTCCTGTACGGGCTGTCCGCGGTGTCCTTCGGGCTGGCGGACCTGATGATCGGGTCGATGGACCGGCTGGGCCGACGGGTGCGGGACGGCACGCTGGACACGCTGCTGGTGCGGCCGGCGCCGGTGCTGGCGCAGGTGGCGGCCGACCGGTTCGCGCTGAGGCGGCTGGGCCGGGTGACGCAGGGGGCGCTGGTGCTGGGCTGGTCGCTGACCCGGGTGGACATCGACTGGACGGTGGACAGGCTGCTGCTGATGCCGGTGGCGGTGGTGAGCGGCTGCGGGATCTTCTGCGCGGTGTTCGTGGCGGGGGCCGCGTTCCAGTTCGTGGCGCGGGACGCCTCGGAGGTGCAGAACGCCTTCACCTACGGCGGTACGACGCTGTTGCAGTATCCGCCGACGGTGTTCGCGAAGGAGCTGGTGCGCGGGGTGACCTTCGTGCTGCCGCTGGCCTTCGTCAACTGGCTGCCCGCCACCTATGTGCTGGGGCGGCCGTACCCACTGGGGCTGCCGCGGTGGGTGGCGTGGACCCCGCCGCTGGTGGCGGCGGGGTGCTGTGCGCTGGCGGGGCTGGCCTGGCGGGCAGGACTTCGTTCGTACCGCAGCACAGGGAGCTGACGTGAGTGAGTTCATCGCAGTGGAGCAGGTCGAGAAGGTCTTCGAGGTGCGCAGGAGGGCCGGGTTCCTGAGGCGGGAGCGGCACGAGGTGCGGGCGGTGGACTCGCTGTCGTTCACCGTGGCGCGTGGGGAGATGGTCGGGTACATCGGGCCCAACGGTGCCGGGAAGTCGACCACGATCAAGATGCTGACCGGGATCCTGACGCCGAGCGGCGGGCGGCTGCGGGTGGCCGGCATCGATCCGGCGCGGGAGCGGACGCGGCTGGCGCACCGGATCGGGGTGGTGTTCGGGCAGCGGACCACGCTGTGGTGGGACCTGCCGCTGATCGACTCCTTCCGGCTGGCGCACCGCATGTACCGCATCCCGGACGGCCGTTACCGGGAGAACCTGGACCGGCTGGTGGAACTGCTGGACCTGGAGGCCCTGTTGGCGGTGCCGGTGCGGCAGCTGTCGCTGGGGCAGCGGATGCGCGGGGACATCGTGGCGGCGCTGCTGCACGATCCGGACGTGCTGTACCTGGACGAGCCGACGATCGGTCTGGACGTCGTGTCCAAGGCCAGGGTGCGGGCGTTCCTGCGCGAGTTGAACACCGGGCGGGGTACGACGGTGCTGCTGACCACGCACGACCTGCAGGACATCGAGCAGTTGTGCTCGCGGGTGATGGTGATCGACCACGGGCGGCTGGTGTACGACGGTGCGCTCGCGGGGCTGCACGAGGCCGGGGAGAGCGAACGGACGCTGGTGGTGGACCTGGAGCGGGAACTGCCTCCGGTGGAGGTGCCGGCGGCGCGGGTGGTGAAGGTGGAGGGGCCGCGGCAGTGGCTGGCGTTCCCGGCGGGGCAGTCGGCGGCGCCGCTCGTCGCGCATCTGGCGGCGCGGTACCCGCTGGTGGACCTGTCGGTGCGGGAACCGGACATCGAGGCCGTCATCGCCAGGATGTACGCCGAGAAGGCGGTCTCGTAGGCTGCTGTCATGAGCGACGACGCAGCCCTGGACCTCCGGGCGTCCGACGCCGACCGTGAGCGGGTCGCCGAGGTCCTGCGGGACGCCCTGGCCGAGGGCCGGCTCGACATGGACGAGTTCGAGGAGCGGCTGGAGGCGGCCTACGCGGCCCGTACGTACGGCGAGTTGGCGCCGCTGACACGCGATCTGCCGGCGGCCGGGGTGCCGTCTCCGTCGGCCCCGGTCTCCTTCGTCAAGGAGCCGGTGCGGGGCGAGGGCTGGGCGGGCCGGATCACCGGGGGCGGCGGGTCCTCGACGGGGGCGGTGGCGATCCTGTCGGGGTTCGAGCGCAAGGGCCGCTGGACGGTGCCGAAGCGGTTCTCGTGCTTCGCCTTCATGGGCGGTGGCGAGCTGGATCTGCGGGAGGCGGACTTCGCGGACCGCGAGGTGGAGATCAGCTGTGTGGCGATCATGGGCGGGGTGCAGGTGATCGTGGAGCCGGGTGTCGAGGTGGTCGTCCGCGGTGTCGGCATCATGGGCGGCTTCGAGCATCCGCGGGACGACGGGCCCGTGGATCCGGGCGCCCCGCGGGTGGTCATCAGCGGTCTCGCCTTCTGGGGCGGGGTCGGCGTGGAGCGCAAGCTGCGGCGCGCGGAGCGGCAGCGGCTGAAGGAACAGCGGCGGCGGGAGAAGTTGGACCGGCACGCGGAACGGCAGGAGCTGCGGCGGGCGCGGCGGGAGGAACGGGGACGTTGAGTTCCCGGCCGGGTGGCTGTTCGCCGTGGGCGCCCGCGGGTCGTCCGTGGCTGGTCGCGCAGTTCCCCGCGCCCCTGGCCGGAACCGCCGCCGGGGCCTTCTGAGAAGCGGGAGCCCGGAGCGCTCGGACGCCTGGGCCCTCGCCATGGGCACCCCCGGGCCGCCCCTGGCCGCTCACGCCGCTCCCCGCGCCCCTGGCCGGAACCGCCGCCAGGGCGTTCTGAGGAGCGGGAGTTCGGAGTGGGGCCGTGGGGCGCTAACTCGTGCAGACCTTTGTCAGTTCGCCCGCCGCGTCGGTGACCGGGCTGACGTCCGGGGTGGGGTCGCCCGCCTTGATGGCCGTACGGACGTTGCCGACGGCCTCGTTCAGCCTGTCCACGGCCTTGTTGACGTCGGTGTCGTCCGTCTTGTCGCCGATCTTGCGCAGGCTCTTCTCGATGGAGTCGAGCGAGGCGTCGGCCTGGGCGGGATCGTGGGCGGCGTTCTCCACGGCCTGCTGGAGGTCGGTGACGCTGTCGGCGATGGTGTCGGCGGTCTGGACGCAGTCCAGCGCCTTGCCCACGGCGTCGCAGCCGGTGGTCAGGCCGGTGGTGAGTACGGCGGCGGCCACGGCGGCGGCGATGGCGGTGACCCGGCCCCGGCGTGCGCGGCGGCTGGCGGACATCGTGGGTTCCCCTCCCCTGGTACGACTGACCGGGCGCACGTGCGTGGGCCGTGCGCCCGTACCCAGAGGGACGTCGGCAGGACCCGGCGGGTTGCCCGGGCCTTGAGGGATTCTTTACGCGCCCGTGGCCGCCAGTGCCGCCTGCTGGATCACGGCCAGCTCGGTGCAGCCGGTGACGGCGAGGTCGAGCAGCGCGTTGAGTTCCTCGCGGGCGAACGGCTCGGCCTCGGCGGTGCCCTGGACCTCGACGAAGCGGCCGTCACCGGTGCAGACGACGTTCATGTCGGTGTCGGCGCGCACGTCCTCCTCGTAGCAGAGGTCGAGCAGCGGGACGCCGCCGACGATGCCGACGGAGACGGCGCTCACGGTGCCGGTGAGGGGCTGCCGCCCGGCCTTGACGAGCTTCTTGCGCTGGGCCCAGGCGACGGCGTCGGCCAGTGCCACGTAGGCGCCGGTGATCGCCGCCGTGCGCGTGCCGCCGTCGGCCTGGAGGACGTCGCAGTCGAGGACGATGGTGTTCTCGCCGAGCGCCTTGTAGTCGATGACGGCGCGCAGGGAGCGGCCGATGAGCCGGGAGATCTCGTGGGTCCGGCCGCCGATCTTGCCCTTGACGGACTCGCGGTCACCCCGGGTGTTGGTGGCGCGGGGCAGCATGGCGTACTCCGCGGTGACCCAGCCTTCGCCGCTGCCCTTGCGCCAGCGCGGGACGCCCTCGGTGACGGAGGCGGTGCAGAAGACCTTGGTGTCGCCGAAGGAGATGAGGACGGAGCCCTCGGCGTGCTTGCTCCACCCGCGCTGGATGGTGACCGGGCGGAGCTGTTCGGGAGTACGGCCGTCGATGCGAGACATGGCATGGAGCCTAGCGGCAGATGCGGAAGGGGCTCCTCCCGCGCCGGGAGGAGCCCCTTGCCGGTGAGCCCGTGGCTCACATCATGTCTTCGATCTCCGCGGCGATCGGGTCGGCGTCGGTGCCGATGACGACCTGGATGGCGGTGCCCATCTTGACGACGCCGTGGGCGCCGGCGGCCTTGAGGGCGGCGTCGTCGACCAGGCCGGGGTCGGACACCTCGGTGCGGAGCCGGGTGATGCAGCCCTCGATCTCCTCGATGTTGTCGATGCCACCGAGCCCGGCGACGATCTTCTCAGCCTTGCTGGCCATGTTCCTTCTCCCTGCTCCGAACCGCTTTGTCGCAGTAACCCACAGTTGGCCCATCTTCGCGAGCGGTCATGCCGTCCGTGCCGAATGATGGCGATCACGACAGCGGAACCGTCCGCCGACTGGTCTACACCACCGTGGGGAAGGTCGCCAAACCGCGTCCCGGCAGGGCGGCCCGGAAAGGACGCCCATGAGCGCGCAGAGCGCGGCCGGCCCCGCCCGGGCCCGCTGGAACCGCCTGTTCCAGGGCCTGCAGAAGATGGGCCGGAGCCTGCAACTGCCCATCGCGGTGCTGCCGGCGGCGGGCATCCTCAACCGGCTCGGCCAGCCCGACGTGTTCGGGGCCGACGGGCTGGGCTGGACCGACGTGTCGAAGGTGATGAAGGGCGCGGGCGGCGCACTGCTCGACGGTTCCCTCGGCCTGCCCCTGCTGTTCTGCGTGGGCGTCGCGATCGGCATGGCGAAGAAGGCGGACGGCTCCACGGCGCTGGCCGCGGTGGTCGGCTTCCTCGTCTACTACACCGTCCTGCACCAGTTCCCCGAGCGGTGCCCGGGTGGTTCGCGCTCCGTCCCGGACGTCGGCTGCCAGGTCGTCGTCGGCACGGGCGCGGACACGGTGACGCCCTTCGCCTTCCAGAACCCGGGCGTCTTCGGCGGCATCGTCGTGGGGCTGCTGGCCGCGTTCTTCTGGGCCCGGTACCACCGCACCAGGCTGGTGGACTGGCTGGGCTTCTTCAACGGCCGCCGGCTGGTGCCGATCATCATGGCGTTCGTCGCGATCGTCTTCGCGGCGCTGTGCCTGTGGGTCTGGCCGCCGATCGGGGACGCCCTGGAGAGCTTCAGCCACTGGCTGCGGGACGCGGGCGCCTGGGGTGCCGGGGTCTTCGGCGTCGCCAACCGGGCGCTCCTCGTCATCGGCCTGCACCAGTTCCTGAACGTGCCCATCTGGTTCCAGTTCGGCACCTACACACCGCCGGGCGGTAAGCCCGTCCACGGGGACATCAACATGTTCCTCGCGGGCGACCCGCACGCCGGCCAGTTCACCTCGGGCTTCTTCCCGATCATGATGTTCGCGCTGCCCGCCGCCGCGCTGGCCATCACGCACTGCGCCCGGCCGGAGCGCCGCAAGGAGGTCGGCGGTCTGATGCTCTCGGTCGCGCTGACCTCGTTCGTGACGGGCATCACCGAACCGCTGGAGTACTCGTTCCTGTTCATCGCGCCGGCCCTGTACGCCGTGCACGCCGTGCTCACGGGTGTCTCGATGGCGGTGACCTGGGCGCTCGGCGTGCACGACGGCTTCAGCTTCTCCGCGGGCCTGATCGACTACGTCATCAACTGGAACCTGGCGACGCGGCCGTGGGCGATCATCCCGATCGGCCTGTGCTTCGCGGCCGTGTACTACGCCGTCTTCCGCTTCGCGATCACCAGATTCGACCTGCGGACGCCGGGGCGGGAGCCGCAGGAGGTGGCGGAGGAGATGGAACGGGACAACGTGCGGTGACGCACCGGCTCTTCCGGCCGCGCGGGCGAGCACGAGGCGTAGCGCCGCGGTAGCGGATCCGTGGGTTCCTTATCCCGCCTTCATCGTGCTACAACAGGTCTACACCACTGGTGGTGTAGACCAGAGACGCTGCCGTCCCCTTCCTTGGTTCCCGGGCGGCGCCTTGCCCGATGGAGGAAGTTGTGACCACGGCCAGCGCCGCTCCCGCGGCCCAGAAGAAGAAGGGCGCGGGCGCGATGGCTGTACTGCAGCGTATCGGCCGCAGCCTGATGCTGCCGGTGGCCGTGCTGCCCGCCGCCGCCCTCCTGGTGCGCCTCGGCAACACCGACATGCTGGGCCGCCCCTCCCTTCCGACGTTCCTGACGAAGATCGCGTCCTTCATGGCCGCCGGCGGCAACGCGATCCTCGACAACATGGCGCTGCTGTTCGCCGTGGGCATCGCGATCGGCTTCGCGAAGAAGTCGGACGGCTCGACCGCCCTCGCGGCGGTCGTCGGCTACCTGGTCTTCAAGAACGTCCTGGGTACGTTCACCGACAAGAACCTGCCGAAGGTGGCGGCCGTCGTCGACGGCAAGGTCGTCATGCAGAACGCCCCCGTGGACGCGAAGGTCCTCGGCGGCGTGGTGATGGGCATAGTCGTGGCCCTGCTGTACCAGCGCTTCTACCGCACCAAGCTGCCCGACTGGGCGGGCTTCTTCGGCGGCCGTCGTCTCGTCCCGATCCTGTCGGCCTTCGCCGGCCTGGTCCTCGGCATCGTCTTCGGTTACATCTGGCCGGTCCTCGGCACGGGCCTGCACAACTTCGGCGAGTGGCTGGTGAAGTCGGGCGCGGTCGGCGCGGGCATCTTCGGTGTCGCCAACCGTGCGCTGATCCCGATCGGCATGCACCACCTGCTCAACTCGTTCCCGTGGTTCCAGGCGGGCGACTACCACGGCAAGAGCGGTGACATCGCGCGCTTCCTGGCCGGCGACCCGCACGCGGGCCAGTTCATGACCGGCTTCTTCCCGATCATGATGTTCGCGCTGCCGGCCGCGTGCCTGGCCATCGTCCACTGCGCCCGGCCCGAACGCCGCAAGGTCGTGGGCGGCATGATGTTCTCGCTGGCGCTGACGTCGTTCGTCACCGGTGTCACCGAGCCCATCGAGTTCACCTTCATGTTCATCGCGCCGGCCCTGTACGCGATCCACGCGGTCCTCACGGGTGTCTCGATGGCGCTGACCTGGGCGCTGGGCATGAAGGACGGCTTCGGCTTCTCGGCGGGCGCGGTCGACTTCGGGCTGAACCTGGGCATCGCCAGCAACCCGTGGGGTCTGGTCCTGGTCGGCCTGTGCTTCGCGGTGGTCTACTACGTGATCTTCCGCTTCGCGATCACCCGGTTCAATCTGCCCACCCCGGGCCGTGAGTCCGACGAGGAGCTCGCGGAACTGCAGAAGGCCGAGGCCAAGTAGCCCGGTCCCGCCCACGACGAAGGCCCCCGGAAGCCGCGGCTTCCGGGGGCCTTCGTCGTGGG